>NZ_JAHBDN010000084.1:0-31113 GCF_019956445.1 Pseudomonas sp. BF-R-19 | reverse complement strand
CGCCCAACCCACCCAATGCGGTCTGGCCGAAAATGCCGCAGGCGATGCCGCCCCACACGCCGCACAAGCCATGCAACGGCCACACACCCAACACATCGTCGATGTGCCATTTGCCTTGGGCCGCGGTAAAGCACCAGACAAACAGCGCCCCCGCGACGGCACCGGTGACCAGCGCCCCCACAGGATGCATCAGGTCGGAACCGGCACAGATTGCCACGAGCCCCGCCAACGGGCCGTTATGTAGAAAACCGGGGTCGTTGCGCCCGACAATCAGCGCCGCCACCGTACCGCCAACCATGGCCATCAACGAGTTCACCGCCACCAGTCCGCTGACACCTTGCAGGGTTTGCGCGCTCATGACGTTGAAGCCGAACCAGCCGACAATCAGGATCCACGACCCCAACGCCAGAAACGGGATGCTCGATGGCGCGAACGCGACCAGCCGACCGTCGCGATAGCGGCCATTACGCGGCCCGAGCAACAGCACCGCCGCCAGTGCCAGCCAACCGCCCATGGCATGCACCACCACCGAGCCTGCGAAATCATGGAAACCGGCGCCAAAGCGCTCCAGCAACCAGGCTTGCAAACCCAGGTTGCCGTTCCAGACAATGCCTTCGAAGAACGGATAGATGAACGCGACGATCAACGCGGTTGCACACAGCTGGGGAACAAACCGGGCGCGCTCGGCGATCCCTCCGGAAATGATCGCCGGGATCGCCGCGGCAAAGGTCAGCAGGAAGAAAAACTTCACCAGTCCATAACCATGGTCGGCATTGAGCACGGCCGCTGGCTGCATGAACGTCACGCCATAAGAAATCCAATAGCCTATAAAGAAGTAGGCCAGTGTCGAAACAGCGAAGTCGCTGAGGATTTTCGACAACGCATTGACCTGGTTTTTCTGTCGCACGGTTCCGACTTCGAGAAAGGCAAAACCGGCGTGCATGGCCAGAACCATGACCGCACCGATCAGAATGAACAGCGTGTTGGAGCTATGGACCAGGGTGTCCACAGCGCTTTGCAGATTTTCCATGGAATGGGCAGACCTTATGGCAGAAAAAAGCACCAAAGCAGTTCGCGATGACTGCCCACGCACCAAGTTGCAGCTTCAACGCATCAGCGCACTGATCTCGTTGAACCACTTTGGCGCACGGACGCCGCCCGGGAAAAACGCGCCCCGGACGTTTACGCGAGTTTTTGATTGTTGGTCCTACGGTTTTACTGAAATCATGCCCGGCTATAGCGCAATGGTGCGGACCGGCGCACCACGACCCAGCAAAAGTTGTACCAGCCATTTGTACTGAACCTTCGCCGAAGGCTCATACTCGAACGCATCAGAACGCCACTTAAGGAGATCCACCATGGCCCGCCCCCAGGCAAAGACTGCTCAAGAAATCCTGATGAACGACTTTCAGACACTGGTCAGTGACACCGAACGGTTGCTGGAGCACACCGCGACCTTGGCTGGCGATCAGGCCGACGAGCTGCGCGAGCAGATTCACGACAGTCTCTTGCGTGCCCGTGAAACCCTGAAACTGACTGAAGACTCCCTGCGCGAGCATGGCAAGGCTGCTGTCACCGCCACGGAAGACTATGTCCAGGCCAACCCTTGGCAATCCGTCGGGATCGCGGCCGGCGTGGGCTTCCTGATCGGCCTGCTGGCCAGCCGGCGCTGATATGTCGATCGGCGAATCCGGCCCGTCTGAAACGGGAACCAGCTCCTCATCGCGGCGCCTGGGTGCTGCCTTCGTTGGGTTACTGCATAGCCATGTCGAACTGTTCGGCATCGAGTTGCAGGAACAAAAAGCCCGCACCGTCAGCCTGTTGCTATTTGCCGGCCTGGCCCTGGTGTTTGCATTGCTGCTGTTGGTAGGGTTGTCGACGCTGGTGCTTATCGTGTTCTGGGACACGTATCGCCTGACCGCCATCATCGGGCTCTGTGTGTTCTACTCCCTCGCCGCCATATTCTGTGGAATGCGCTTGAGAGCGGCGATTTTCGATGAGTCCTCGCCCTTCCATGGCACCCTGGAAGAGCTGGCCAACGATCGGGAGCGCCTGCTGCCATGAGCCTGCCTGAACTGCCACAAAACAGCTCACGCGCGGAAATGCGCAAGGCCCTGATCCGCCTGCGCATGGAAATGCATCGTCAGGAAATCCGCCACGAATCCGCACAACTGCTGCAACCCTTGCAACGGGTGCGCGGGATAACGCAACACCTGCAGGACGGTTTCGGCATCAAGCACGCTCCACTCTGGGGCGTGGCCGCCGTCACCTTGCTGGGCTTTCTGACCGGCAAGGGTGCAAAAAACGGGGATGGCCTCAGCAGCCTGACCCGGCTGATCCGCCTTGGCACCACACTGGGGCCGCTGATCAAACTGATCATGCAGGGCTCTTCGCGCAAAGACTGATCAGTTTCTTTCAGGCTGCATTCTTGCAATGTCGACGGGATGCGCCCCTCTATCGAGGGGCGCAATCCTGTGCGCCTACCCGGTCGACAGGCACCCTCCAGAAAAAGATCTTACAAGGAGGCCTCGATATCGACTCCGCCGGGTTGTAGTTCCGCTTGCAGGTCATGGCACGAAACGGGAAGCTAGGCCATCAGTCACCTGACGGAGAGACCCGCCTTGGATTGGCACACCCTGCTTACCCGCGAACGCCTCGGAAAACCTCTGCACAGCCCTGAAGAACTCGGCCGCAGCCCTTTTCACAAAGACCACGACCGCATCATTTTCTCGGGGGCTTTCCGCCGCCTCGGGCGCAAGACCCAGGTCCATCCGGTGTCCAGCAATGATCACATTCATACGCGCCTGACCCACTCACTGGAAGTCAGTTGCGTGGGTCGCTCACTGGGCATGCGGGTCGGCGAAACCATCCGCAGCACCCTGCCCGACTGGTGCGAACCCAGCGACCTGGGGATGGTGGTGCAATCGGCTTGCCTGGCACACGACATTGGCAACCCGCCTTTCGGCCATTCCGGTGAAGACGCGATCCGTCACTGGTTCCAGCAAGCCTCCGGCCGTGGCTGGCTGGATGCAATGAGTGAAGCCGAGCGCAATGACTTCCTGAATTTCGAAGGCAATGCCCAAGGCTTTCGGGTACTCACTCAACTGGAGTATCACCAGTTCGACGGCGGCACCCGACTGACGTATGCAACGCTGGGCACGTACCTGAAGTATCCATGGACGGCCAGGCACGCCGACTCGCTGGGATACAAGAAACACAAGTTCGGGTGTTATCAGAGCGAACTGCCGCTGCTGGAACAGATCGCCCATAAACTCGGCCTGCCACAACTGGAGGACCAACGCTGGGCGCGGCATCCGCTGGTGTACCTGATGGAGGCCGCCGACGACATCTGTTATGCGCTGATCGACCTGGAAGACGGCCTGGAAATGGAGTTGCTGGAATACGCCGAAGTCGAGTCCCTGCTGCTGGGACTGGTGGGCGATGACTTGCCGGAGACCTACCGCCAGCTCGGTCCCGGCGATTCGCGCCGACGCAAACTGGCGATCCTGCGCGGCAAAGCCATCGAGCACTTGACCAATGCCGCGGCCCGCGCCTTCGTCGAGCAACAGGAGGCGCTATTGGCCGGTACACTGCCCGGCGATCTGGTGGAACACATGCACGGTCCCGCCAAGCGTTGCGTGCTGAATGCCAAGGACATGGCCCGCAAGAAAATCTTCCAGGACAAGCGCAAGACCCTGCACGAGATCGGCGCCTACACCACGCTGGAAATCCTGCTCAATGCCTTTTGCGGTGCAGCACTGGAGCAGCACAACGGTCGGACCCCGTCATTCAAGAGCCGCCGCATCCTTGACCTGCTGGGTAACAATGCACCCGATCCTCACGGCCCGTTGCACACTTCGTTTTTGCGCATGATTGATTTCATCGCCGGCATGACCGACAGCTATGCCAGCGACATGGCCCTGGAAATGACCGGCCGCGCCAGCCACTGAGGTGTATCGATTGATCAGCCATTACGGCATTCGTTATGGCTGATCCCCCCTTCAACATCCAATAGCACTCAAGTTTCGTCGAATCGCCCTACAGCACATGGCGAGCAAACTGATCGCATGCCCGGCACTCTCGCGAAACAATCGCCCTCCCTTCTGTTCGACAGATGAAGTACGCCCCATGGCCGAAGACGATCTACGCATCCTCGTGGTGGAAGACCATCCCTTCCAACTAATAGCCACTCAATACCTGCTGGAAAGTTATGGCTTCACCCGACTCACGACCACCGACAGCGCCAAAGGCGCCATGCAGCAAATGCTCGAGGCCGATCAACCGTTCGACATCCTTTTATGCGATCAATGCCTGCCCGATCTGACGGGACTCGATCTGGTCCGGTTCGCCAGCCAGCGAGGGCTGATCAGACAGGCAATCATTCTGAGTAGCCTGACGACGTCTGAACTGGATGAACTTGAAAAAACGGCCATTGAACACGGGCTTCCATTATTGGGTTACTTGATAAAACCATTGAAACAATTTTAATTTAGAGGCTTATTGACCTCGGCATCACTATCGAAAAAACACATATGAAATCCGACAAATACACAGCAAAAAAAACCTACAAGAAACTTCCTTTTAAAGTGCACCAAAGCATTAGGCTTTTTCAGCTTTCCTAATAAGAAACCTAGTTAACACGTAGTCCCATTCTTTTTTATCTGTAGGATTTCTCCTATATTGCCGCTACAGCTCGGTCAGTTCATGCGTCCGTTCAAGTATCTGAGCTATGGTGCGCGCTTTATTTGAGCTCGCATGGGACTTGATTATGAACTCCGTTTTTATTGTCGACGATCACCCGGTTATCCGCCTTGCCGTTCGAATGTTACTGGAACATGAAGGTTACAAAGTCGTCGGCGAAACTGACAATGGGGTCGATGCCATGCAAATGGTTCGCGAATGCATGCCGGACCTGGTCATTCTCGACATCAGCATTCCAAAACTGGATGGCCTGGAAGTGCTATCCCGATTCAACGCAATGAGTACCCCCCTTAAAACGCTGGTACTGACAGCACAATGCCCGACACTTTTCGGTATTCGTTGCATGCAATCCGGTGCATCGGGCTATGTCTGCAAACAAGAGGACATCAGTGAACTGGTCAGCGCCATAAAAGCGGTATTTGCAGGTTACAACTATTTTCCGAGCGAGGCCTTGAACCCCGTCCGCGGAGATGAAACACGCTGTATCGAACTGGAACTGTTCAAATCGGTAAACGACCGGGAACTGATGGTCTTGCAACTTTTTGCCCAAGGTCGCACAAACAAGGAAATCGCCAAGGGCATGTTTCTGAGCAACAAGACCGTGAGCACCTACAAAAAGCGCCTCATGCAGAAACTCAAAGCCAAATCCCTGGTTGAACTGATCGAGATGGCAAAACGTAACGCGCTAGTGTGAGAACCTCGATACCCAGCCGTTTGAAGGTCTATCTGATTCAAGTGACCGCAGGTCTATGCGTGAGCACCTCGTTGTTCGGGGCACCGGGCAATGAACACTACACGCTGCTCAGCCGCTCGAAGGCCGGGTCACTGGAGGTTCGGCTGGATGAATCCCAGCGACAATGGCTAAAACATAAAAACCAACTAAGGCTCGGTACGTCGGCCCCGGACTATCCCCCTTTCGACCTGACCACCAGTGGTCAAGACTATGAAGGGTTTACCGCCGACTACGCTGGTCTTCTGGGAAAAGTAACCGGTTTGCCCGTCACGGTTCAGCGTTTCGATTCCCGAGGGGCCGCGATCGCTGCGTTGAAGAACGGCGAAGTCGATCTGCTTGGCACCGCCAATGGATTCGAAGCTGACAATGCCGACATTGCACTGTCCATACCCTATGCCGTCGACCAACCCGTATTGGTGACCCGCGAAGGGGAAACCCGATCCCTCACCAATGGCCTGGCCGGATTGCGCCTGAGCATGGTGTATCACTACTTGCCGCTGGCGGAAGTCAGGGCGTTGTACCCGAAGGCGATCATCACGTCCTATCCGTCCTACCAGAATGCGATCAATGCCGTGGCTTTCGATCAGGCGGACGTGTTTCTCGGTGACACCATTTCAACTCACTACATGATCAACAAGGGGTACTTGAACAACATCCGCATGGCCAACTTCGGCAAACATGAAGCCTATGGTTTCAGCTTCGCCGTTAACAGGAACAACCCCGAGCTGCTCGGCATCATCAACGCGATGATCACGGCCATCCCCTCCAGTGAACGAGAAAACATCGCCAAACGCTGGAGCGCCGGTAGCGACATTCTGCTGACCGATCAAAAGCTGCAACTCACTGACCGGGAAGAACGCTGGCTGACACACCACCCGATTGTGCGCGTCGTCGTCAACGAAGCCTTTGCGCCACTGACGTTTTTCGATAGCAATGGCAACTTTCGCGGGGTCACCGCGGACTTGCTTGAGCTGATCAGGCTGCGCACCGGCTTGCGCTTTGACATCCGACGCAGTCGAAGCGACGACGAAATGATCAAACAGATCAAGGACAACAAGGCCGATGTGATCGCCGCGCTGCTTCCCAGCGCCCAACGTCAAACCCAGCTGAACTTTACCCGCCCCTTTCTGGAAAATTCCTACGTCCTGCTGACCCGCAAAGCCGCCGACAGCCCGACCAACCTCGCGCAGTTACAGGACAAGCGTCTGGCCATTGCCCGCGGCAATCCACTCATGGATTACCTGCGCAAAGAGTTTCCCCGGATCAAGTTGATCGAAACCCCGGACACATTCAGCGCCGTAGAGTCACTCGCCGAAGGCCAAGCCGAGGGCGCGGTGAACTCACTGGTCATTGCCAACTACTTCATTTCCTCGCGGCTGTTCGAGCACACATTGCAAATCAGCACCACCATCGGCACCGAGCAGGCGGCGTTTTCCCTTGCCACCGCTCGGGGCGCCAAAGAGCTGAATGCGATTCTCGACAAAGCGTTATTGAGCATCTCGCCGGAAGAGCTGGGCATCATCAACAGTCGCTGGCGCGGCTATTCGGCGTCCTCGCAAAGTACCTGGCGCAACTATCAAAGACTGTTCTACCAAATCGTCATCGGTGCCGGCGTGCTATTGCTGATTTCGATTGCGTGGAACGACTACATGCGGCGCCAGATCAAGCAGCGCAAGGCCGACGAGCGTGCGCTTAACGATCAGTTCGAGTTCATGCGCTCGCTGGTCAATGGCACGCCCCATCCGATCTACGTGCGTGATCGTCAGGGGCTGCTGCAAAGTTGCAACGACAGTTACCTGCAAGCGTTCTGCGCCCGGCGTGAAGATGTCATCGGCAAAAGCGTCATGCAGGGATCGATGAGCAACGTGTTCGAAGCCCGGGAGTACCAGGCCGACTACCAGCGCGTGGTGGCCGAGGGCAGACCGTTGATCGTCGATCGCGAACTGCATATTGGTGGCCGGCGGCTGACGATCTATCACTGGATTCTTCCCTATCGGGATTCCAGCGCAAAAGTGCAAGGCATTATCGGTGGCTGGATCGACATCAACGAGCGGCGGCAACTGCTCGATGATCTGCGTTGCGCGAAAGAGCGCGCCGATAACGCCAACCGGGCCAAAAGTACGTTTCTGGCCACGATGAGCCATGAGATCCGCACGCCGATGAATGCAATCATTGGCATGCTTGAACTGGCACTCAAGCGTCTTGATCATCAGGCACCCGGAGCGTGCGGCCATCGATGTCGCGTACAACTCGGCAAAAGGGTTGCTGGAATTGATCGGCGATATTCTCGACATTGCCAGAATCGAATCAGGACGCTTGAGCCTGAGCCCGGAGCGCGTTAATCCGGGTGAACTTGTGGCCTCGGTCGTGCGGATTTTCGAAGGCCTGGCCCGGCAGAAAGAACTCGAGCTGGTGCTGGAGTTTTCATCGGCCAACCCGACTTTCGATGTGTTGCTGGACCCATTGCGCTTCAAGCAAGTGCTGTCCAATCTGGTCAGCAATGCCATCAAGTTTACCGAGCAAGGCCAGGTCCGGGTCATTGTCGACCTGCACCCGGCAACGCAACCTGAGCGCGCGCAAATGCGGGTGCAGGTTCACGACAGTGGTATCGGGATCAGCGAACAGGATCAACAACGCCTGTTCGAACCCTTCGCTCAGGCCGACAACGCCATACAATCGGCCAGGGGGGGCGCAGGGCTGGGGCTGGTGATCAGCCGCAACCTCTGCGAGATGATGGGCGGTAGTCTGCAATTGCGCAGCGAGCCGGGCGTCGGTACTCAAGTGGAGGTGTTGCTGCAGCTGGAAACGTTGCCGCTGCAACAGTCAGCCCAGGTGGCCGAGACGCAAATCGTCGTCGCCACAACCCCATTGAATGTTCTGGTAGTCGACGATCACTCGGCCAATCGTTTGCTCACGTGCCAGCAACTGGAGTTTCTTGGACATCGATTTACCGTCGCGGCCGATGGGCAGGAGGGATTGGCGGCATGGAAAGACCAACCGTTTGATCTGGTGATCGCCGATTGCAACATGCCGGTGATGAACGGTTACGAGCTGGCCCGTGCCATTCGCCAGCAGGAACGACAAAACCATCGTCCTCCCTGCACCGTTTTCGGCTTTACCGCCAACGCCCAACCGGAAGAAATACAACGCTGCAAACAGGCCGGAATGGACGACTGCCTGTTCAAACCCCTCAGCCTCGGTGCCTTGAGTCAATGGGTGGAAGGCATTGAACCAACCCATGCTGCCCCGGCGTTCAGCCTGCGCGGGTTGAAACTGATGACCGGCGGCAACCCGATATTGAACAGGCGATTGCTCAACGAGTTGGTGAGTAGCAACCGCCAGGATCTGCAAACACTGCTGCCACTATCCAGCTCCGGGGATACGCAGGCGTTGCAGGACATTGCCCACAAAATCAAAGGAGCAGCCCGGATAGTACAGGCCTCCCGCTTGATTGACCGCTGCGAGGCGCTCGAAGCTGCCTGCCATGAGGATTCCGATCGCGAAAAAGTGGCTGGATGCTGCAAATCCATGGAGCCCGCCATGCTTGAGCTGGAGGACGCGTTACTACGTCAGATCGAACATTACGACGAAGGCAAAGTGAAAGAGCCTTAACTATGCTCGGCCCCTCGGCAGTGCGTTGACCGTCATGGAGAAACCCGCAGGCGCGATGTCTGGATCAGCTACTGGCAGGCCATTGCCCTGGGCGTTGACGTGTCTAGTCCTGAAATAGGTTTACACCTGTTTCACCCTAACGCCCGATGCACCACATCGGGCTTGCTGGCCAACGCCGGCCTGGCGTCTTGATCAGCAGTCGGTCAGGCGCAGGAAAATCGCCGCCAGCTGTTCGATACCGGCCTGGTCCTGCGCAGTGAAACGGGCGAGCTTCGGACTGTCGAGGTCGAGCACACCGATCAATCGGCCGTCCTTGACCAGCGGCACCACCAGTTCGCTGTTCGAGGCGCTGTCACAGGCAATGTGACCAGGGAACGCGTGCACATCTTCGACTAGCTGGGTCTGCAAGGTGGCTGCCGCCGTCCCGCATACGCCGCGGCCGAACGGAATTCGCACGCAAGCGATCTGCCCCTGAAACGGGCCCAACACCAGTTCTTCATTATGGTTGAGGTAGAAACCAGCCCAATTCAAGTCATCGAGATGATTGAACAGAAACGCCGAGAACTGTGCGGCATTGGCGATGAAATCCCGCTCGTCCGCCAGCAATGATTCCAGCTGCGCGTGCAGCATGCCGTAGCCTTCGAGGCCCTGGCCGCTCTTTTGTAAATCGATCATGCCTTGTGCTCCAACAGTTTCAGCCCGACCCAATAACGAGCAAATTGATAGGCGCAACGCCCATTGCGATTGCCTCGGCCGGTGGCCCAGCGTACCGCCAGAATGTCCAACTCCTCGGTGCGCTGCCACGCCAGTCCGGCCTTGCCGGCCAACTGGCCGATCCAGTGCTCGACGACGTCGAGGAAATGTTCCTGGGTAAACGGATAGAATGACAGCCACAGGCCGAAGCGGTCCGACAGCGCGATCTTGTCTTCCACCGCCTCGCTCGGATGCAGTTCGCCATCGACCCGTTTCCAGTTTTCGTTGTCACTTTCCTTTTCCGGCACCAGGTGGCGACGGTTGGACGTGGCGTACAGCAAAACGTTGTCCGGCGCCTGTTCCAGCGAGCCATCAAGGACGCTTTTGAGTACTCGGTAATCACCCTCGCCCGACTCGAACGAGAGGTCGTCGCAAAACAGCACGAAACGCTGGGGCAGTTTGCCGATCTGTTCGACCACTCGCGGCAGGTCTGCCAGGTGATCACGCTCAATCTCGATCAGGCGCAAACCGGCTTGAGCGTGCTCGGCCAGCAAGGCGCGCACCAGCGATGACTTGCCGGTGCCGCGCGAGCCCCAGAGCAAGGCGTGGTTGGCCGGCATGCCGTCGAGAAACTGTTGGGTATTGCGCCCAAGCTGCTCGACTTGCCGGTCGACGCCGATCAGGTCCGACAAACGCATGTCGAGGCTGACCTCCAGCGGCATCAGATAACCGCCGCGCGACTCACGCTGCCAGCGCGCGGCCAGGCATTGTGTCCAGTCGATGGCTGGCCGTGGCGCCGGCAGCAACGGCTCGATGCGGGCCAGAACGGCATCGGCGCGTTCAAGAAAAGCATTCAATCGGGAATCCACGACTTCTCCTCGGGCACGTTCACAGTAATGATGGTGATACAGCGACGAAACACAGCGTCACACAAGCGGCTGCCCCCGCAGTACAAGCCTCGCGAGAACATCAGTAGGCAGGCATGATCAACTATGCTTGAGCAGCGAAAGGAAACAGAAGTGGTTCACCCCCCCATGGATATCAAATTCACCAACCGGCTGTCATTCAAGCAAGCCCGGCTTACCGTGCTGGTTGGTTTCATTCTGGGCACGCTGCTCAGCCTGCTGCAAATAGGCATCGATTATGCCAGTGAAGACGCCTCCATCAATCGTGAAATCCTTTCATTACTGGAAATCAGCCACAACCCGGCCTCGCGGATCGCCTACAACATCGACGCCGAACTCGCCAAGGAACTGACCCTGGGCCTGCTGCGCTCGCCAGCGATCATCGGCGCGAAAGTGACCGACAACAACGGCATTGTGCTGGCCAACGTCAAGCGACCCGGTGTGGAAAACGGTTACCGGATGCTCAGTGACTTCCTGTTCGGCGCCAATCGACAATTCGAAGACCGACTTTACCTGGATCAGTTACCCAACGAATCCCTGGGTACGCTGCGGCTGAACGTCGACACCTACGCCTTCGGCGACCGGTTCCTGCGCCGGGCCGAAGTGACCCTGCTCAATGGGTTCGCCCGCAGCCTGCTGCTGTCCGGCATCCTGCTGGCACTGTTCTATGTGATGCTGACCAAACCCCTGGTGCGGGTCATCCGTGAACTCAGCGGTCGCGACCCGAGCAGCACCGAGCCGACCTCACTGGAGTGTCCCGCCGGGCACGCCAACGATGAGATCGGCGTGCTGGTCAAGGTTGCCAACCAGCAATTCAAGAACACCACCACCGAAATCCAGCAGCGGCGCAACGCGGAAAACCGCCTGACCGAGTACCTCGGCCAACTGGAAAACATCGTCTCGGCCCGCACTGCCGAACTCAAGGCGATCAACGCCCGGCTGAGCCAATCCAACGAGGAACTGGAAGCCGCTCGCAGCACTGCACTGGACATGGCCGAAGCCCGCTCGGTGTTCCTCGCCAACATGAGCCATGAAATCCGCACGCCCCTCAATGGTTTGCTCGGGATGATCGCACTGTCCCTCGACGGGCCGCTGAATGCCGAACAACAGCAGCAACTGTCGATCGCCCATGACTCGGGCAAAGTGCTGGTGGAACTGCTCAACGATATTCTCGACTTGTCGAAGTTCGATGCCGGTCAGCTCGAACTCGAACACATCCCCTTCGACCTCGGCTCGCTGATCGAGGACACCGCCAACCTGTTGTCGCAGAACGCCGCCCCCAGCGTCGAACTGACCTGCCTGATCGATCCGCATTTCCCGGCACTGGTGCTCGGCGATCCGACCCGGGTGCGGCAGATCGTCAGTAATCTGCTGTCCAACGCCCTCAAGTTCACCCGTTTCGGACGGGTCGACGTGCGCCTGTCGACGTTCGGCGACGGCGTCAGAATCGAAGTGTGTGACACCGGCATCGGCATCCCTCAGGATGCCCAGGTCAAAATCTTGCAGCCCTTCACCCAGGCCGGTGTCGGTATTACCCGCCAGTTTGGCGGCACCGGCCTGGGCCTGGCCCTGACCTACAACCTTTGCGAAGCCATGCAAGGGCGCCTGACGATCAGCTCAGAGCCGGGTTTTGGCAGCCAGTTCTGCGTGGATTTGCCATTGCCCAGCCATACCCGTGCAACGGCTGTTTCGCTCAAGGGCAAAGTCATTGCCATCACGGCCGCCAGCAGCGGGCTGGGCGAACTGCTCAACAGTCTGCTGCCTGGCTGGGGGATGGACTATGAACGACGTTCCATGGATGACCCACTGCTTGGCCTGGCAGCCGACGTGCTCATCACCGACTGCCCCGAATGCCTGTTCAGTTTGCGCCCCACCCTCAGCGCGCCGATCCTGCTGATCACCGCTTATGGCAATTTCATGCCCAGCGAAGAGGCCAACGCCCTCGCCCCCCTGCAACAACAGGCCCGCCCCTTGGCTCGCAATTCGCTGCTTCAGACGTTGCGGCGGATCCTGCAACCGCAAACCCACCCGATCAACGAGGCCCGGCTCGACACGCAATGCCCGCAACGCCGCGGGCGCGTGCTATTGGTGGAAGATAATCCGGTCAACCAGTTGGTGGCCAAGGGCATGCTCGGCAAACTCGGCTGCGAGGTCACCACCGCGACTCATGGTGGCGAGGCCCTGGATCAACTCGAGCAACGGGATTTCGACCTGGTGCTGATGGACTGCAACATGCCGGTGATGGACGGCTATGAGGCCAGCCGGCAAATCCGCCGCAGCGGACGCTGGCCCCAACTGCCCATCGTCGCCCTGACGGCCAACGCCATGTCGGAGGAGCGCGAACGCTGTCGTGCCGCGGGCATGAGCGACTACCTGGCCAAACCCTTCCGGCGCGAAGAACTGGCCGCCCTGCTGGACTTGTGGATCCCCGTTACGACAGTGCCTTGATCTGTCCCAACAGATGATCGAGGCCATCGCGCAAGTCGTTGAGACGATTCAGATCGACCCCGCTGTCGCACAACAGGCGCGCCTTGAGTGGCCCGACCTGGTCGCGCAAGGCCGTGCCGGCTGGCGACAGGCTCAGGTGCACTTCACGCTCATCGCGCGCTGAACGCTGACGCTGCACCAGTTGCAGTTGTTCCAGGCGCTTGAGCAAGGGTGTCAGCGTGCCGGAATCCAGGGCCAAACGCTCGCCCAGTGCCTTGACGGTCGGTTGCTCCGGGGCCGCTTCCTGCCACTCCCACAACACCAGCATCGCCAGGTACTGAGGGTAAGTCAGGCCCAACTGATCGAGCATTGGCTTGTAGGCGCGAATCACCGCCCGGGAAGCCGCGTACAGCTTGAAACACAGCTGATTGTCGAGCTTCAGGGAATCGATTGACAAAGTGTTCATTTGAGCAGGGCTTCGATCTCGCGGGTCAGGTCCTGCGGCTTGGTCGCCGGGGCGAAGCGCTTGACCAGTTGCCCGTCCTTGCCGATCAGGAACTTGGTGAAGTTCCACTTGATGCCCTGGGAACCCAGCACCCCCGGTGCGCGCTTTTTCAATTGCACGAACAGCGGATGGGCGTCGGCACCATTGACGTCGATCTTTTTGAACAGCGGGAAGCTGACACCGAAGTTCAGCTCGCAGAATTCGGAAATCGCCCCTTCGTTGCCCGGCTCTTGCTTGCCGAACTGGTTGCAGGGAAAACCGAGCACCACCAGGCCCTGGTCCTTGTAGGTCTGCCACAGCTCTTCCAGGCCTTTGTACTGCGGAGTGAAACCGCATTTGCTGGCCGTATTGACCACCAGCACGGCTTTGCCGGCGAAATCCGCCAGGGTCTTTTGCTCACCCTTGATCGTGGTGCAAGGGATGCTCAGCAGGTTGTCGCTCATGTTTGAGGCTCCAAGTGAATGGCAGAGACAACAAAATAGCGAGCAATTGAATTGCGTACAATTTAAATATCGGGAAAGCGATCATCGGATCGCTTCGGGGACTTACTCGCGCGGTACCAGGTCCAGGCACACCGAATTGATGCAATAACGCAGGCCCGTCGGCGGCGGACCATCAGGGAATACATGCCCCAGGTGCGCGTCGCATTTGGCGCAAACCACTTCGGTGCGGATCATGCCGTGGCTGACATCACGGATTTCGGTCATGGCGCTGTCGCCGATCGGCGCATAGAAACTCGGCCAGCCGCAGCCGGAATCGAACTTGGTCCTGGAGTCGAACAGCGGCTCGTTACAGCAGATGCAGTGGTAGACACCGTCGGTCTTGGTGGCGTTGTATTTGCCGGAAAACGGACGTTCGGTGCCTTTGAGGCGGCACACGTTGTACTGCTCTGGATCGAGCATCGCCTTCCATTCTTCCAGGGTTTTTTCCAACTTTTCCATGATCACACCTCAGCGGCTGAAAAAGCCCGATCTGTACCTTTTCCACGGATCGGGCGGCACGTATGATTGCGCCTCGTCAAACGCCAGTCTGGCAGCCAGACCACGCGCATTCAAACGGAAATATGGGTGCTGCATCTCAAGGCGTCAGGCCTGTGTGAATACGCAGGATTCCCAGCACGGTTGCCCAAACGCCGTCTGGATCGTTCATTTTCGGGAACACATCGCCATGCAGGTCAGCAAATCGAACAAGCTCGCCAACGTCTGCTACGACATTCGCGGCCCGGTGCTCAAGCACGCCAAGCGTCTGGAAGAGGAAGGCCATCGCATCCTCAAGCTGAACATCGGCAACCCGGCGCCCTTTGGTTTCGAAGCACCGGATGAAATCCTCCAGGACGTAATCCGCAACCTGCCGACCGCCCAGGGATATAGCGACTCCAAGGGTCTGTTCAGTGCGCGCAAGGCCGTGATGCAGTATTACCAGCAAAAGCAGGTAGAAGGCGTCGGCATTGAAGACATCTACCTGGGTAACGGCGTTTCCGAACTGATCGTGATGTCGATGCAGGCCCTGCTCAACAATGGCGACGAAGTGCTGGTGCCGGCGCCGGACTATCCGTTGTGGACCGCAGCCGTGAGCCTGTCCGGCGGCAATCCGGTGCATTACCTGTGCGACGAGCAAGCCAACTGGTGGCCAGACCTGGCCGACATCAAGGCCAAGATCACCCCGAACACCAAGGCCCTGGTGATCATCAACCCGAACAACCCGACCGGCGCGGTGTACTCCAAAGAAGTCCTGCTGGGCATGCTGGAACTGGCCCGCCAGCACAACCTGGTGGTGTTCTCCGACGAGATCTACGACAAGATCCTCTACGACGATGCCGTGCACATCTGCACCGCCTCCCTGGCGCCGGACCTGCTGTGCCTGACCTTCAACGGTCTGTCCAAATCCTATCGCGTCGCCGGTTTCCGTTCCGGCTGGATCGCCATTTCCGGCCCGAAACACCACGCCCAGAGCTACATCGAAGGCATTGACATGCTGGCGAACATGCGCCTGTGCGCCAACGTGCCGAGCCAGCACGCGATCCAGACCGCCCTGGGTGGCTATCAGAGCATCAATGACCTGGTGCTGCCGCAGGGCCGCCTGCTGGAGCAACGCAACCGCACCTGGGAGTTGCTCAACGACATTCCGGGCGTGAGCTGCGTCAAGCCAATGGGCGCGCTGTATGCGTTCCCGCGGATCGACCCCAAGGTCTGCCCGATCCATAACGACGAAAAGTTCGTCCTCGACCTGCTGCTCTCCGAGAAGCTGCTGGTGGTTCAAGGCACCGCATTCAACTGGCCATGGCCAGACCACTTCCGCGTCGTGACCCTGCCCCGTGTCGATGACCTGGAAATGGCCATCGGACGCATCGGCGGCTTCCTCAAGTCCTACCGCCAGTAAGCGATCTGTCACCGTGCGACCTTCCCGCAGGTCGCACGGTGATTCATCCGGCAACATTTGTTTGCATTACGCCGCTGGCAGTCGCTTTGTCGCTGCCGGACAGCGCCTTGCCTGCTCGCGCCTAACAAAGGCGGGGCCTTCGACATGAATTGACTGACAAACTCTTCCCGCATACTCGTCGGAAATGCCCTGCAAGCAGCTAGACTGTTGCCGTAGGACACAGTTTGAAATAGTCACCCGGTTGAATACCCCGGTGCAGCACCTTATATACCCCGCAGTACGCTACATCTTTAGTATGAGGAGATTTCTACAACCATGATGCGCATCCTGCTGTTCTTGGCCACTAACCTGGCGGTCGTGCTGATTGCCAGCATCACCCTGAGCCTTTTCGGCTTCAACGGGTTCATGGCGGCCAATGGGGTTGACCTCAACCTCAATCAGCTGCTGATCTTCTGTGCGGTCTTTGGTTTCGCAGGTTCCTTGTTCTCGCTGTTCATCTCCAAGTGGATGGCGAAGATGAGCACCAGCACCCAGATCATCACCCAGCCACGCACCCGTCACGAGCAATGGCTGCTGCAAACCGTCGAGCAACTGTCCCGCGAAGCCGGGATCAAGATGCCCGAAGTCGGTATCTTCCCGGCCTACGAAGCGAACGCCTTCGCCACCGGCTGGAACAAGAACGACGCATTGGTCGCGGTAAGCCAGGGCCTGCTCGAACGCTTCTCGCCGGATGAAGTGAAAGCCGTCCTGGCCCACGAAATCGGCCACGTAGCCAATGGCGACATGGTTACCCTGGCGTTGATCCAGGGTGTGGTGAACACCTTCGTGATGTTCTTCGCACGGATCATCGGCAATTTCGTCGACAAGGTGATCTTCAAGAACGAAGAAGGCCAGGGCATTGCCTACTACGTGGCGACCATCTTCGCTGAACTGGTTCTGGGCATCCTGGCCAGCGCCATCGTCATGTGGTTCTCGCGCAAGCGCGAATTCCGTGCCGACGAAGCCGGTGCAAACCTGGCCGGCACCGCCGCGATGATTGGCGCCCTGCAACGCCTGCGGGCGGAACAAGGGCTGCCGGTACACATGCCCGACACCCTGAACGCCTTCGGCATCAACGGTGGCATCAAGCAAGGGTTCGCTCGCATGTTCATGAGCCACCCGCCGCTGGAAGAGCGTATCGACGCTCTGGCCCGTCGTCGGGGCTAATACACTCCACAGCAAAACAAAAGGCCCGCAGCGATGCGGGCCTTTTTTGTCTGCTGGAATGTTTCGGTGTTTTTCAGGTCCCCTTCGCGGGCAAGCCCGCTCCCACAGGGGATCGCGGTCAAATGTGGGAGCGGCGGTGCGACGATTCGACTTGCCCGCGAAGGGGCCAGTGAAGCTAACCGTTCCTACCGACTGGAAACCCGATACACCCGCTCCTCCAGCCGCGTGACACCTGCCTCCAGAAACTTCCCGCTCTCGCTCAACACATCCTGATCTTCCAGGATCTTCAGCGCCCACGAGTCCCCGAACAACCGCCGCACCTCATCATCGAGCACAGCAAACGGCGGACCGGGCATTTGCGCCTGGTCATAGTCCAGGGTAATCAACAGGCCAAGGGACTCCTTCGGCAGAATCCTCTTCAAATGGGCGGCGTAGCGCTCTCGCATTTCCGTCGGCAACGCGATCAACGCCGCGCGATCATAAAGTGCGGAGCAATCGGCAACATCGCCTGCCGTCAGCTCGAAGAAATCGCCGCACCACAGTTCAATGGAACCTGCCCGATAAACCTTGAACGGCCCCTGCTCGCTGACGGCCGGATCAAAGCCATGTTCGCTGAAAAACTCCTCGACGGCTTTTTCCGACAGTTCGACTCCCAGGACCTCATGGCCTTGATGGGCGAGCCATAACAAATCCAGGCTTTTTCCACATAACGGCACCAATACGCGTGCGCCTTCTTCAAGGCTTAACGCTGGCCAGAACCGCTTCAGATGAGGGTTCACCTGCGGCAGGTGAAAGCCGATCTGGTTCGCCGCCCATTTCTTGTGCCAAAACTCCGGCTGCATAAATAACCCCGAAAATTCGATCAAAACACCCTAAAACTTATATTAGATTTAGATTAATGATCTGACTGAAGATGTTGCATCTTAACTCTCAGGAGCTCATTCATGTTCCCCAGCCTGTACATATCCCACGGCTCCCCCATGCTCGCCCTGGAACCCGGTGCCAGCGGGCCGGCGCTCGCCCGCCTGGCCGCCGAGATACCGAAGCCCAAAGCCATTGTGATTGTTTCCGCGCACTGGGAAAGCAATGAGCTGCTGGTCAGCGGCAATCCACAACCGGAAACCTGGCACGACTTCGGTGGTTTTCCCAAAGCCCTGTTCAAAGTCCAGTACCCAGCCCCCGGCGACCCATCACTCGCCGCAGAGGTTACCGAGTTATTGAAAACCGCTGGCTTTGCTGCACGTATCGACAGCAATCGGCCTTTCGACCATGGCGTCTGGGTGCCTTTATCGCTGATGTATCCGCAGGCAGACATCCCGATAGTCCAGGTTTCATTGCCCAGTCGTGGCGGTCCCGTCCTGCAGACCCGCGTTGGCCACGCGCTGGCCAGCCTGCGTGAGCAAGGCGTCCTGCTGATCGGCTCCGGCAGCATCACTCACAACCTGCGGGAACTGGACTGGCATGCCGGCCCCGAGAGTGTTGAGCCCTGGGCCCTGGCATTTCGCGACTGGATGATCGAGAAACTCGCCGCGAATGACGAAGCCGCGCTGCACGACTATCGCGCGCAGGCGCCAAACGCTGTACGCAATCATCCGAGTGATGAGCACTTGTTGCCGTTGTACTTTGCCCGCGCTGCCGGGGGGCAGTTCAGCGTTGCCCATCAGGGGTTCACCATGGGTGCATTGGGCATGGACATCTATCGCTTCGGCTAGCCCATGGACCGAGTTGCCCCCATCGCGAGCAGGCTCGCTCCCACAGGGCTCAAGCGTCGCCCCCTCCCCCCAAAAAAACAGCAGGCAAAAAAAATCCCCGAACCAGTCGGGGATTTTTCATGTTCGATCAATCAGCCCGAGAGCGGATCAATCTTCGCGGTAGCGACGCAGCTTCAACTGCTTGCCGGCAACGCGAGTGTCCTTCAGCTTGGTCAGCAACTTCTCAAGACCATCTTCCGGCAGCTCGACGAGGCTGAAGCTGTCACGTACCTGGATGCGACCGATCGCTTCACGCGCCAGACCACCTTCGTTGAGGATGGCGCCCAGCAGGTTCTTGGCAGCGATACCGTCACGCGCGCCCAGCGCGGTACGGCAACGTGCACGGCCTTCGCCCAATGGCATCGGAGCACGACGCTCGCGGTCGCCACGCTCAGGACGATCACCGGAACGCTCTGGACGATCGCCACGCGGTGCATTGTTAGGCACCAGTGGACGTTCTTTCTCGATAGCGGCCAGGGTCAGCGCTTGAGCGTTGGTAGCCTTGCGCAGCAGGGCTGCGGCCAGGGCACGCGGGCTGCAACCGATGTCGGCGGTCAGACGATCCAGCAGATCGCCATGAGTCGATTCGGCATCAGCAACCAGCGGCGACAAGCTGTTGGTCAGTTTCTTGATGCGCGCATCCAGAACGGCTTGAGCGTCCGGCAGGCGAACTTCAGCAACCTTTTGACCGGTTACACGCTCGATCACTTGCAGCATGCGGCGCTCACGCGGAGTCACCAGCAGCAGTGCACGACCTTCGCGACCGGCACGGCCGGTACGGCCGATACGGTGAACGTAGGACTCTGGATCGTACGGCATGTCAACGTTGAACACGTGAGTGATGCGCGGAACGTCCAGGCCACGAGCAGCAACGTCGGTCGCCACAACGATGTCCAGACGGCCATCCTTGAGGGAGTCGATCACGCGCTCACGCTGGTTCTGGGCGATGTCACCGTTCAGCGCAGCGGCTTTGTAGCCTTTGGCTTCCAGGGCACTGGCCAGGTCCAGGGTCGCTTGCTTGGTGCGCACGAACATGATCAGGGCGTCGAAATCTTCCACTTCCAGCAAGCTGAGAACGGCCGAAGTCTTCTGGTCAGCGTGAACCAACAGGTGAGCCTGTTCGATCGCGGTAACGGTCTGGGTCTTGGTCTGGATCTTCACGTGTTGCGGATCGCGCAGGTGGCGTTCAGCAATGGCACGGATCGACTGCGGCAGGGTGGCCGAGAACAATACGGTCTGACGGGTGACAGGCAGGGCCTTGAAGATAACTTCCAGGTCGTCCATGAAGCCCAGTTTGAGCATTTCGTCGGCTTCGTCGAGAACCAGGTGGTTCACGGTCGCCAGTACTTTTTCGTCGCGACGCAGGTGGTCGCACAGACGGCCCGGAGTGGCGACAACGATCTGTGCGCCATTACGGATTGCTTTCAGCTGTGGGCCCATCGGCGCGCCGCCGTAGACAGCCACAACAGTTACGCCCGGCATTTGCTTGGCGTAGGTTTCGAAAGCGGTTGCAACTTGTAGCGCCAACTCACGAGTTGGCGCCAGGATCAGGGCTTGCGGTTCGCGCTTTGCAGGATCGATGCGATGCAGGATCGGCAGGGCGAACGCAGCGGTTTTACCCGTACCGGTTTGCGCCTGACCAATCATGTCGTGACCGGCCATGATGATCGGGATCGATTGCTGCTGAATAGCCGATGGCTCTTCGTAGCCAGTCGCGGTGACGGCTGCAAGAATATTCGGATTAAGATTAAAAGCGGCGAAGCCGCCGGTTTCCTGGGTCATGGGTCTGCCTCTAAGTGCATCCGCAAAGACCCATGCTCCAAAGCTGCGCGTGCCGTGTTGAGACTCAAGAGTCGCCCTGGCAGCTTTGTCGGCGGGGATTTGCGAAAACGAATGAATGAAAAGAATCGTCAAGGAAGAGTCCGCAGTACGGACGTGCAGCCGAAGCTGACTTCGGGGAATTGCTCTACCTAAACGCGGCCCGGCTAAAGGCCGGCGCGCACTATACCGGAATTTGCCAAAAAAGGGAGCTTTTTTTATCGGAAATCCACCGGATACACCGTTATGTCACAGGCTTTGCGAATAATCGATCAGCCGTCTACTTTTCAAAGGCCCAGCCTTGCGGGTGATGGCGCTAAAACGGTTCACCCATTGCCGTGCAGACCGCCGGTCTGGCACGCCTTTCCCACCCCGAGGATCACTCCATGAATCAGCCCAGCTCCAGTCGAGTCAGCCGCGAACGGCATGGTCATGTGTTCATGATCGGTCTGGATCGGGTGGCCAAGCGCAACGCCTTCGATCTCGACCTGCTCAACGCATTGAGCCTGGCCTATGGCGAGTTCGAAGCCGACAGCGAGGCGCGGGTGGCGGTGGTGTTCGCTCATGGCGAGCACTTCACCGCCGGGCTCGACCTGGTCAATGCCGGCACCACGCTCGCAGACGGCTGGCAGGTTCCGCCCGGCGGCTGTGATCCGTGGGGGGTGTTCGCAGGTCCCCGGGTCAGCAAACCGGTAATTGTCGCCGCCCAAGGCTATTGCCTGACCATCGGCATCGAATTGATGCTGGCCGCCGATATCAACCTGTGCGCCAGCAACACCCGGTTCGCGCAGATGGAAGTGCAACGCGGGCTCTTCCCGTTCGGCGGCGCCACCCTGCGCCTGCATCAAGTCTCCGGCTGGGGAAATGCCATGCGCTGGTTATTGACCGGTGATGAATTCGACGCCCGTGATGCCTTGCACCTGGGTCTGGTGCAGGAGGTAATGGCCAGCGAGGATTTGCTGCCCCGGGCGATTGAACTGGCCGAACGGATCGCCCGTCAGGCACCGCTTGGGGTGCAGGCGACGCTGATGTCTGCTCGACAGGCCCGGTATGAAGGGGAAACCGCAGCGGCACAGGCGTTGCCGCTGCTGGTCAAGAAGTTGATGGCTAGCGAGGACGTCAAGGAAGGTGTGCGATCGATGGTGGAGCGACGGCCTGGAGTCTTCAAAGGGCTTTGATTCTGATATTGGCTTTGATGGCCCCTTCGCGAGCAAGCCCGCTCCCACAGTGGATCTCCGGAGCTCATCGGACCCTGTGGGAGCGGGCTTGCTCGCGAAGGGGCCCGTCCAGACAATCAATTAATCAGGTAGCCGGGCGAATGCACTTGATCAACGAATCCAGCGAATACCCCAACCGCGGCGCCAGCGCTTCGGCACGGGCGATCAAGCCGTCCATGTCCAGTTCCTGGTCGAGCTCCGACGGCACGATCAGAATCACGTTGCCCTCCTTCACCGGCAGCTCCCAGTAATGTCGGTGGTACAAACCGCGCAACAAGGCGGCGCCCAAGGGTTTGCCATCGTCGGTAGCCCACTGATTGATGACCAGCCAGCCACCCGAATTCAATCGCTTCTGGCAGTTTTCCAGAAAGCTCCAGGCCAGATGCCCGACACCCGGACCGACATCGGTATAAAGGTCGACGAAAATCAGGTCCGCCGACTCAGCCGTGTCCAGCAACTCCAGCGCATCGCCAACACGGATGTACAGGCGCGGATCATCATCCAGCCCCAGATATTCAATGGCCAGGCGCGGTACATCCGGGCGTAGTTCGATGGCTTCGACATCTTCCAGCGGCAGGAACTTGAGGCAGGCCTGGGTCAGCGTACCGGCGCCTAGACCAAGAAACAGCGCACTTTCCGGTTGCTCGTGGCACAGCGCGCCGATCAGCATCGCCCGGGTGTAGTCGTACTCGAGCCAGCTCGGATCGGCCGTGAACACGCAGCTTTGCTCGATGGCATCACCGAACTCGAGAAAACGGTAATCGGCCACTTCCAGCACACGAATCACGCCGAACTCGTCCTGTACCTCGGCGAGCAGATGCTCGACGCGCTCCTCAGTCATTTCATCTCCTGATCGTCACCGGGGCCGGCAACGCAATAACACCGCGTGTAGAGAGCGGCAAAGGCGAGATTGTCGGCGAAGCGAAGGGAACAGGTCACGCACTAATTTGCTGATAACATGGACGTCCGAGCGAAAACACTAGAGACCGTGATGAGCCAACCCTGGAGCCCTGACAGCTGGCGCGCCCTGCCGATCCAGCAACAACCCCGATACCCCGATGCCGCGCATCTGCAGCAGGTCGAGCAGACCCTGGCCAGCTATCCGCCGCTGGTGTTTGCCGGCGAAGCCCGGGAGTTGCGCCGTCAGTTTGCCGAGGTGACCCAGGGCCGCGCGTTTCTGTTGCAGGGTGGCGATTGCGCCGAAAGCTTCGCCGAATTCTCTGCGGCGAAAATCCGCGACACCTTCAAGGTGTTGTTGCAGATGGCGATCGTGATGACCTTTGCCGCCGGCTGTCCGGTGGTCAAGGTCGGACGCATGGCCGGGCAGTTCGCCAAACCCCGTTCGGCCAATGACGAAACCATCGATGGCGTGACCCTGCCCGCCTACCGTGGCGACATCGTCAACGGAATCGGTTTCGACGAAAAAAGCCGCGTGCCGGACCCGGAACGCCTGCTGCAGTCCTACCACCAGTCCACCGCCACCCTGAACCTGTTGCGCGCGTTCGCCCAGGGCGGGTTTGCCGATCTGCATCAGGTGCACAAGTGGAACCTGGACTTCATTGCCAACTCGGCGCTGGCGGAAAAGTACAGCCACCTGGCCGACCGTATCGATGAAACCCTGGCGTTCATGCGTGCCTGCGGCATGGACAGTTCGCCGCAGTTGCGCGAAACCAGTTTCTTCACCGCCCACGAAGCGCTGCTGCTGAACTACGAAGAAGCCTTCGTGCGTCGCGACAGCCTGACCAACGACTACTACGACTGCTCGGCCCACATGCTGTGGATCGGCGACCGCACCCGCCAGCTCGACGGCGCCCACGTCGAATTCCTGCGCGGGGTGAACAACCCGATCGGGGTCAAGGTCGGCCCGAGCATGGACCCCGACGACCTGATTCGCTTGATCGACGCGCTCAACCCGCAGAACGATCCGGGCCGCCTGAACCTGATCGCGCGGATGGGTGCGAACAAGGTCGGCGATCACTTGCCGCAGCTGATCCGCGCCGTCCAGCGCGAAGGCAAGCAGGTGCTGTGGAGTTCCGACCCGATGCACGGCAATACCATCAAGGCCAGCAGCGGCTACAAGACCCGCGACTTCGCGCAGATCCTTGGCGAGGTGAAGCAGTTCTTCCAGGTGCACGAAGCCGAAGGCAGTTATGCCGGTGGTATCCACATCGAAATGACCGGACAGAACGTGACCGAGTGCATCGGTGGTGCGCGGCCGATTACCGAGGACGGCTTGTCGGATCGCTACCACACCCATTGCGACCCACGGATGAATGCCGATCAGTCGCTGGAGCTGGCGTTTTTGATTGCTGAGACTCTGAAGCAGGTTCGGCGGTGAGTCATTAACCTTTTTGCTGCCTGATAGTCCGCCTTCGCGGGCAAGCCCGCTCCCACAGGGTACGCGTCGTACACATTTTTTGTGACCGGTGCAGTCATTGTGGGAGCGGGCTTGCTCGTGAAGAGGCCTGCTCAGTCACCACCAATTTGTTTGAAGGCCACCCGCAACCTTGCCGCACTCGCCCGCGGGCAATTCAGCTGAACCTGCGCCAGCCCCAGCCAATCCGCCATCTGCCGCAGATTGACCGCCAACGCCAGCATCCCCTCCTCATCCAGCCCCGCGTCCTCTTCATGCACCGCATGCACCGCCAAACAGCCTGCCGCCCGATCGGCGCGCAGATCAACCCGTGCGGCAATCCGCTCGTTGTGCAAAAACGGCAGGACGTAATAGCCGTACACCCGTTTGTCCTGCGGCGTGTAGATCTCCAGCCGATAGCGAAAATCAAACAGCCGCTCAGTCCGGCTGCGCTCCCAGATCAGCGAATCGAACGGCGAGAGCAATGCACTGGCGGCGACTTTGCGCGGCACTTTTGGCTCGGGCAGACAATAGGCCGGTTGCCGCCAGCCCTGGACTTCGCAGGTCAACAATTCCCCGGCCTCGACCAACTCGGCCAAACGTGGGCGGCTGTCTGCAGGGTTCAAGCGGAAATAGTCACGCAAGTCTTTCTCCGTACCGACCCCCAAGGCCGTTGCCGCATGCCGCAACAGGCCACGCTGGGCGTCGTCCTCCCTCAGGATGGGTTGCGCAAGAACCGCCGAGGGGATCACCCGCTCCGGCAGATCGTAGAGCCTTTCGAATCCGCGCCGTCCGGCGACGGTCACTTCACCGGCAGCGAACAGCCATTCCAGCGCATGCTTTTCCGCGCTCCAGTCCCACCAGGGGCCGGCCCGCTCCTGACGGGTCGACAGGCTGCCGGCGCCTAGCGCGCCCTGCTCCTCAACCGAAGCCAGCACCCGGCGAATGGTGTCTTGCTGTTCACGACCAAAGCGCGCCAATTGCTGATAGATGTCTTCGCCACGACTCGCACGCTGCATGCGCCAACGCATCAACGGGTACATGGAAAGTGGCAATAACGAGGCTTCATGGCCCCAATACTCGAACAACGTACGGCGCCGACCCTGACTCCAGGCCGCCTGATCGAGCAAATCGGAGGAATAATTGCCGAGGCGGGAAAACAGCGGAAGGTAGTGCGAACGCACCAATGCATTGACCGAATCGATCTGCAGAATGCCCAGCCGTTCGATCAGGCGATTGAGCGCAACAGCCTTGATCGCCGCTGGCGGCGACCGCCCGTTGAACCCTTGGGCGGCCAGCGCCAGACGCCGAGCCTGTTTGAGGGTAAAGGACAATGTTGCGGGCATGGGTGCCTCCTTGTCTGCTCGCAACCTACCTCACCGGTAAGGGGTTTGTGTAGCGTGCCATTCATCATTTATGCATCGGGTCATTCCAGAACGGTTTGATCGACTCGTTCTCCACATCCGCACGGCTCATGCCGATGTCCTTGAGCGCTTCGTCGCTCAAGCTCGCCAGCAGTTCGCGCTCGCGATGCAGTTCGTACCAGCGGCCGACCTTGTGCAGCAGATCGGATATCACGTGAATCGAGTGTTTTTCTGCACCATGGAACTCATGTTGACCTTTCATCTTGTTGCCCTCCGTTTGGATGGCTCCAGTCTCGCGCCGGGTCTAAGATCAATCCAACGAATGTTTCTGATGTCACATATCTCGGAGATTGATGGATGTCCGCCTACCCGAGTATCGATACCGAAGTGTTGCGCACCTTCGTCGCCATCGCCGACCAGGGCGGCTTTACCCGCGCCGGTGAAATGGTCAACCGCACCCAGTCAGCCGTCAGCATGCAGATGAAACGACTGGAAGAAGATGTGCTGCAGCGCCAGTTGTTCCAGCGCGACGGGCGGCAGGTGCGGCTGACGGCCGAAGGCCAGGTGTTGCTGGGCTATGCGCGACGGATCCTCAAGCTGCACAGCGAAGTGTTCAACACCTTGCGTGAACCCGACATGATCGGCACCGTGCGCATCGGCACGCCGGACGATTATGTGATGCGATTCCTCCCGGGGATTCTGCGCCGGTTTGCCCAGTCTTACCCGCTGATTCAGATAGAAGTGCACTGCGAATCATCAAAACAACTGTTGATGCGCCAGGACCTCGACCTGTCCATCGTCACCCGCGAACCGGGCAGCGAAATCGGCCAGTTGTTGCGCAAGGAACGTTTTGTCTGGGCCGAGGCACAATGCTACAGCGCCCACGAACAGACGCCGCTGCCGCTGGCGATGTTCAACAGTGATTGCTTCTGCCGCCTGTGGGCCTGCAATGCCCTGGATGCCCGGGGGCGCGATTACCGGGTGGCGTACAACAGCGACAGCCTGTCGGCGATCATGGCAGTGGTCAGCGCCGGCCTGGCCGTCACGGCGCAGCTTGAAAGCCTGATCACCGCGGACATGCGCATCCTCGGTGAGGCCGAGGACCTGCCGCTGCTGCCCGAGGCCAGCATCATGCTCGTGCGCAACCTGCATAACCCGTCCCCCATCACCGAGTGCCTGGCCGAGCACATCGTCGAAGGCTTCAAACTTTAAAGGCGAGCATCACCGCACAGAACACCAGGAACCCGCAAAACAGCCCGCGCAGCAGCCGCTCCGGCAATGCGTGGGCAACCTTCACGCCCCAACTGATGCTCATCAACCCACCGACCGCCAAGGGTAAGCCGATCACCCAGCTGACCTGATGGTGCACGGCGTAAGTCACCAGCGTCACCCCGGTACTCGGCAAGGCCAGCGCCAACGACAACCCCTGCGCAACCACTTGGCTGGTGCCGAACAGACTGGTGAGCACCGGTGTCGCCACCACAGCGCCCCCCACGCCGAACAACCCGCCCATCGTGCCGGATGCAGCACCCAGTACGCCCAGCCAGGGCCATGAGTAGTTCATCTGCGAAGCCGTCGCGGCGCTGGCGGCGAACATGCGAACGAGGTTGTACGCCGACAGTGCGATTAGAAACGCGACAAAACCTATGCGCATGGTTTGCGCATCAATGCCCACCGCCCAGATCGATCCGAGCCAGGCGAAGCAGAACCCCATGATCGCAAGCGGTAACGCGTGGCGCAGTTCGATCCGGTTGCGCTGATGATAGCGCCACAGCGCCAGCATCACGTTCGGCACCACCATCACCAGCGCCGTGCCTTGGGCTATCTGCTGATCGAGCCCGAACAGCACGCCCAGCAGCGGAATGGCGATCAGGCCGCCGCCGATGCCAAACAACCCGCCGAGCGTACCCAGCGCAGCGCCGAACACCAGATACATCAAGAACTCAATCACAGCATTTTCCCCCGTTGCTGTCAGGCCTTTGATCCTACGCAGTTGCTTCTGGCACGGAAACGCACAGCAACGCACAATGGCTGTGCCAAATTCGCACAGGCGCAAACCTGCCATGAACCCCAATCAACTGACCGACCAACTGGCCTTGTTCCTCGACGTGCTGGAAACCGGCAGTTTTTCCGCCGCCTCGCGCCGTCATCCGCTGACCCCTTCGGCCGTGGCTCGGCGTATCGACAGCCTGGAAAGCGCGGTCGGCAGTCAGCTGTTCCTGCGCAGCACTCATGCCGTACGCGCCACCCCGGCGGGATTGGCCTTTGCCGAACGCGCACGGCGCATCGTCGCCGAGTTGCGCCTGGCCCGGGCCGAGGCCGTGTCCCTGAGCAGCGCGCCGGAAGGCCTGATTCGTATCGATGCGCCGGCAGCCTTTGGGCGCCGGCACCTGGCACCGGTGATCGCCGATTTCCTGATGCTTTACCCCGGGCTCGATGTGCAGTTGCACTTGATCGACAGCTTCGTCGACATGCAGGGACTGAACCTGGGCAAGGTCGATCTGGTGTTGCGCGCCGGGCAATTGGCCGATACCCGGCTGGTGGCCACGCCACTGGCGAGCATGGTGCGTATCGCCTGCGCCAGCCCTGATTATTTGCAGCGTCGCGGCGTGCCGACCGAGCCGTCACAGCTGATGGAACACGACGGACTCGACTGGGATGGCCTGGCCCCGCCCTTCGCCTGGCGTTTCGAGCGCGACGGGCAAATGCAGTTGCACCGGCCGGCACGGATCCGCATGAGCGCCAACAATGCCGAGGCGCTGGTGTGCGGCGCATTGGCCGGACTGGGTATCGCGCATCTACCGACCTGGCTGGCCAGCGAGTACCTGTTGCGCGGTGAGTTGCTGCCGTTGTTCTGCGACAGCGGCCTGCCGAAACCGGAAAGCGCCGGCATCTATGCCTTGCGCCTGGAACAGCAACCCAACTCCCGCAGTCGCTTGTTGCTGGAGTACCTGAAAACTCGCTTCAGCCCCGTTCCGCCCTGGGATCTGGTGCTGCAAACCCATTTGCAACGGCACTGAACAAAATTATCTGGCGCATTAAAGATTCGCCCGCTAGATTCTTCAGATCACAGATCAAGGCTTCGACATGACCACCGAGCGCAACACCCCGGATAACTGCGACAACCTGCTGCTGGACAATCAGGCCTGCTTTGCCCTGCATTCCACTTCGCTGATGATGACCAAGGTCTACAAACCCTTGCTGCAAGCGCTGGGCCTGACCTACCCGCAATACCTGGCGATGATGGTGCTATGGGAAAGAGACGGTTTGACCGTAGGTGAAATCAGCACGCGGTTGCTGACCGATCCTGGCTCGTTGACGCCACTGCTCAAGCGCCTGGAAGCCGAAGGCCTGCTCAGCCGGACCCGCAGCCGCGAGGATGAGCGGGTGGTGATCGTCGAACTCACCGCACAGGGCCGGGCGTTGCGCGACAAGGCCCGTGATGTTCCCCAGTGCATCCTCGGCGCCAGCGGGATGACCGTGGAGCGCCTGCAAAACCTGCAAGCGGAGCTGCAGGAGTTGCGTCGCCACCTGCAAGACAGCCTGTAGTCTCCAAACCACCACACATCCCCCTGTGGGAGCGGGCTTGCTCGCGAAGGCGGTGTTTCAGTCAACACAAGAGTCGACTGATCTACCGCCTTCGCGAGCAAGCCCGCTCCCACATTTGTTTTGCGCAGTACTGAAAAACCGGGTTCACCACCCTCTCCTGAAAAAATCCACGCTGCCCCTCGACAGCTCTAGTTCAATACTTCCAACCAAAACCGCCTCACAACCTTTCGTCTTTTTCAAATTTCTTTGAAATTTTATCTTGTGCGCAAAATATTTGCGCGATACATTCACTTCGCACTTACTTAGCGCGCAAATATTTAGCGCAAAATAAACCAAACCCCGAACGAGGCTTTCACCATGCAAACTCTCTACACCGCAATCGCAACTTCCACCGGTGGCCGTGACGGTCGTGCGGTTTCCAGTGACAACATCCTCGACGTCAAGCTCGCCACGCCGAAAGAACTCGGCGGTGCCGGCGGCGCCGCCACCAACCCCGAGCAACTGTTCGCCGCCGGCTACTCCGCTTGCTTCATCGGCGCATTGAAATTCGTGGCCAGCCAGACCAAGCGCAGCATCCCCAACGATGCTTCGATCACCGCCCACGTCGGCATTGGCCAGATCCCCGGCGGATTCGGTCTGGACATCGACCTGCACATCAGCCTGCCGGGTCTTGAACAAGCTGACGCACAAGCACTGGTCGACGCGGCCCACCAGGTCTGCCCGTATTCCAACGCCACCCGTGGCAACGTCGATGTGCGTCTGCACGTAACCGTCTAAGCGCTGACTACCCAGGCCCGAACAGGAAACGAACATGAACACTTTCAGCAAAGTCTTGACCGGTACCCTTCTCGCCCTGTCCATCAGCAACGCGTTCGCAGGTACCGGGGTTGAACACAACACCCAGGCATTCCTCGACGTGCTGAACGCCGGCACCGGCAAGCCGATGGAGCAAATGACGCCCGCCGAGGCCCGCGCCGTTCTGGTAGGCGCGCAGGCGGGAGTGAAGCTGACGCTGCCAAAAGCCGATGTCAGCCAGAAGACCATTCAAGTCGACGGCCAACCGATCAGCCTGACCATCGTCCGACCGGCCGGGGTCAAGGGTGAGCTGCCGGTGTTCATGTTCTTCCACGGCGGTGGATGGGTACTGGGGGACTTCCCGACCCACGAGCGGCTGGTGCGTGACCTGGTGACGGGTTCGGGTGCAGCGGCGGTGTTCGTGAACTACACGCCGTCGCCGGAAGCGCATTACCCGGTGGCGATCAACCAGGCTTACGCCGCGACCCGATGGGTGGCCGAGCACGGCAAAGAGATCAATGTCGATGGCCAGCGCCTGGCGGTAGCCGGCAACAGTGTCGGCGGCAACATGGCGGCGGTGGTTGCGCTGATGGCCAAGGACAAGGGCACTCCGGCGATCAGGGTCCAGGTGCTGCTGTGGCCAGTGACTGATGCCAACTTCGAAACCGCGTCCTACAACCAGTTTGCCGAGGGGCACTTCCTCACCAAAAACATGATGAAGTGGTTCTGGGACAACTACACCACAGACGCCAATCAGCGGAACGAGATCTACGCCTCACCACTGCGCGCGACCACCGCCCAGTTGAAAGGACTGCCTCCAGCGCTGGTGCAGACCGCCGGAGCCGACGTGTTGCGCGACGAAGGCGAAGCCTACGCGCGCAAACTGGACGAGGCCGGTGTGCCGGTGACCTCGGTACGCTATAACGGCTTGATCCACGACTACGGTTTGCTCAACGTGGTGAGCCAGGTGCCAGCGGTGCGTTCGGCGATGCTGCAGGCGTCTGAAGAACTCAAGCAACACCTGAAGAAATAGCGCAGTACCCCCATGTGGGAGCGGGCTTGCTCGCGAAGGCGATTTGCCAGACACATCGTCATTGCCTGACAC
>NZ_JAHBDN010000083.1:0-31359 GCF_019956445.1 Pseudomonas sp. BF-R-19 | reverse complement strand
CGCTCGCCCTGATCGGCTTCGCCTTGTATCCGGTTCTTGTTCATCGGCTCGCGGTTTCGCTCCACGCTTCCTCCCCACACTCGGTCGCCCTCATGCAGTTGCGCTTCGCTTCGTTCGCTGTGGTCAGCTTACGGCGGGACTTTCAACCACAAGATTGCGCCCATGCTGGGCGCACCATAAAAAAAAGCCCCGCATCTCTCAATGCGGGGCTTTTTCATTCAGCGCCTGATCAGGCAGCCGGTTCCAGCTCGGCGGCGACAGCGGCAGGCACTACCGCTTGACCGCTCAACGCCAGGTCCAGCAGTTCGCGGTTGGCCACTGCGTACATGGCGTAGTCGGTGCCGCTGGCGGCACGGATTTCCACCAGCATGACGCGCCAGCGCTCGATCATGCTCTCGTGCTGCGCCATCCACAGGGAGAGCCGTGTTTCCACGTCCTGGGTGCCGTCGCCCTGTTGCAGGACCGAGATGGTGATCGCACGTTGCTGCCAGTCCACATCATCACGGAACGCTTCACGGGCCAGGGCCTGCCAGTTGTTTTCAACCGGCAGAGCGCTGATCTGTTGTATGTACCAGGTGATGTCCAGCGCACTGCCTACGGCGAAGTAGGCCTTGGCCACTTCGGCCGGATCCTGGCCAGTCACGTCGGAAGCCTCGATGATCGGCAGCAGGGTGTACAGGTGCGAAGTACCAGCCACCATGCGCGCCAGCAACTCCGGCACACCGGCTTCGACGTACGCCTGATAACGGGTCTGCCAGGTTTCGCGGATCTCGCCACTGAGCAGCTCGTCGAGCTTGAGACCCAACTCTTTCAGGTGCGGACCGAAGTGGGCGACGTCACGGGCAGCATTCTGCTCGTTGCGACGGGCACGCAGGAACCAGCGCGTGGCGCGACGACCCAGGCGCATCAGCTCGTCCATCAGCTCCAGTTGCACGTCGGCGGAAACCTGGTAGTCCAGGGCTTCGATCTGACGGAACCAGTGCGGGAGGTGGAAAATGTCGCGCACGATCACATAAGCGCCAGCAACATTCGCCGGGCTCATGCCGGTCGACTCTTTGAGTCGTTGAACGAAGGTGATGCCCATGTGGTTGACCAGATCGTTGGCGATCTGGGTGCTGACGATTTCGCGCTTCAGACGGTGACGACGCATGGCCGCGGAGAACTTGCTCACCAGCGTTGGCGGGAAAGCGGTTTCCATGTCGCGGGTCAGGTAGTCGTCGTCCGGCACCAGGGAGCCCAGCAGCTGCTCCTTGAGGTCGATCTTGCTGTACGAGATCAGCACCGACAGCTCGGCACGGGTCAGGCCATGGCCTGCCGCGATGCGCTCGTTGATTGCATCTTCGGCCGGCAGGAACTCGATGGCGCGATCCAGCTTGCCTCGGCCTTCCAGGTCGTTCATCAGGCGCTTGTATTCGGCAATCCGCGGCAAGGCGCGACGGGCTGCCAGGGACAGGGCCTGAGTCTGCTTGTAGTTGTTGCCCAGCACCAGACCACCGACTTCGTCGGTCATGCTCGCCAGCAACTGGTTACGTTGCTTGTCGGTCATGTCGCCGGCCTGAACCACTTCGTTCAGCAGGATCTTGATGTTCACTTCGTGGTCGGAGCAGTCCACACCACCGGCGTTGTCAATGAAGTCGGTGTTGGAACCGCCGCCATTGAGGCCGAACTCGACGCGACCCAGTTGGGTCATGCCCAGGTTACCGCCCTCGCCCACGACCTTGCAGCGCAGTTCGTTGCCGTTCACGCGCAGTGCATCGTTGGCCTTGTCGCCGACATCGGCGTGGGTTTCGCTGCTGGCCTTGACGTAAGTACCGATACCGCCGTTCCACAGCAGATCCACCGGTGCCTTGAGCAAGGCATTGAGCAGTTCGGTCGGGGTCAGCTTGTCGGCCGAGATGTCGAAGCGTTCCTGCATTTGCGGGGAAATCGCAATGCTCTTCGCGCTACGGGAGAAGATGCCGCCACCTTCGGACATCAGGCTGGTGTCGTAGTCCGACCAGGCCGAACGCGGCAGGTCGAACAGGCGCTGACGCTCGGCGAAGCTCGACGCTGGCTCAGGGTTCGGATCGATGAAGATGTGCAGGTGGTTGAAGGCCGCGACCAGTTGCAGCTTGTCGGACATCAGCAAGCCGTTACCGAACACGTCGCCGGCCATGTCGCCGACGCCCACCACAGTGATGCTGTCTTCCTGGACATTGATGCCGCGCTCGCGGAAGTGGCGCTGTACGCCAACCCACGCGCCCTTGGCGGTGATGCCCATTTTCTTGTGGTCGTAACCGGCCGAACCGCCGGACGCAAATGCGTCACCCAGCCAGAAGCCGTAGTCGATGGCGATGCCGTTGGCGATGTCGGAGAAGGTCGCAGTGCCCTTGTCCGCCGCCACTACCAGGTACGGGTCATCGTGGTCATGACGCACGACGTTGGCCGGTGGCACCAGGGCGCCGTCTTTCAGGTTGTCGGTGATGTCCAACAGGCCAGAAATGAAGATGCGGTAGCAGGCGATGCCCTCGGCCGCGATCTCGTCACGGCTGCCGCCCAGTGGCAGGCGACGCGGCAGGAAGCCGCCCTTCGCACCCACCGGCACGATCACCGAGTTCTTCACTTGCTGGGCTTTTACCAGGCCCAGGACTTCGGTACGGAAGTCTTCTTCACGGTCGGACCAGCGCAGGCCACCACGAGCCACGTTGCCGAAGCGCAGATGCACGCCTTCGACGCGCGGCGAGTAAACGAAGATTTCGAACTTCGGTACCGGCTTTGGCAGCTCGGGAATCAAGTGCGGGTTGAACTTGAAGCTGAAGTACGACTTGTTATGGCCGTTGGCATCGGTCTGGTAGAAGTTGGTGCGCAGGGTGGCCTTGATCAGGTCCAGGTAGCGACGCAGGATGCGGTCTTCGTTCAGCACCTGGACGTCGTCCAGGGCGCTGTGAATCGCGTGTTCCAGGCGTTGCTGCTTGTCGTCCAGATCGTCGCCGGTCAGCTTGCGTGCCAGGTAGAAACGGGTCTTGAACAACCGGGTCAACTCGCGAGCGATGTCGGTGTGGTTGTTCAGGGTGCTGGCGATGTAGCCCAGGTCGAAGCCCAGACGAATCTGCTTCATGTAACGGGCATAGGCACGCAGCAGCGCCACATCGCGCCATGGCAGGCCGGCGGTCAGTACCAGACGGTTGAACGCGTCGTTCTCGGCTTCGCCACGCACGATGTGGACGAATGCGTCCTGCAGCGTGTCGTTGAGCTGCTGGATGTCGAGTTCCAGGCCTTCGGCGGCGGTGAACGCGAAATCGTGAATCCAGAACTCGCGGCCACTGTTGTGGCGCAGGCGATACGGGAACTCACCCAGCACGCGCAGGCCGAGGTTTTCCAGGATCGGCAGGACGTCGGACAGTGCCAGCGGGGTATCGGCGTGGTACAGCTTGCAGTGCAGCATGCGCTGGCCGGAAACCTGGCCCAACGGCTGGTAGAAGCTCATCACCAGCGGATTTTTTTCGTTGAGGCTCAGCAGGTGCTGCATGTCGACCACAGCCGAGTGGGCTGCGAAGCGCTCGCGGTAACCGGCCGGGAAGCCTTTCGGGAAGTCGGCCAGCACGTTGGTGCCGTGGGCTTCACCGAAGCTTTCAATGGTCAGGGCGGCGTAGTCGTCCTGCCAGCTGCGGCAGGCCTGCACCACTTCTTTTTCCAGCAGCAGCGGGTCGATATCGAGGCGGTTTTTCGGGTCGACGCGCAGGATCAGCTGCACGCGAGCCAGCACGGACTCGGAGAAGAAGGTCCAGAACTCGCAGTCCGAGGCTTTCAGGCGATCCATCAGCACTTGCTGGATCTTCTGGCGTACTTCGGTGGAATAGATATCACGCGGCACGTAGGCCAGGCAGTAGCAGAAACGGCCGTACGGGTCTTTACGCAGGAACACGCGAATCTTGTTGCGTTCCTGGATCTGCACGATCGACATCACGGTGCTGAACAGCTCGTCCACCGGGGTCTGGAACAGATCGTCGCGCGGCAGCACTTCGAGCACCTGCGCCAGTTCCTTGCCCAGGTGAGCCTTGGCCTGGAAGCCGGAACGGTGTTCGATTTCCTCGACCTTGCGGCGGATGTACGGGATCACCCGCACGCTCTCGCCATACACCGACGAGGTGTACAGGCCCATGAAACGGCATTCCTTGATGACCTTGCCGTCGGCGTCAACTTCGCGGATCGACACGAAATCCGGGTAAGCCGGACGGTGGACACGGCTTGGGTGCGAAGCCTTGGCGAACGACAGCAGAGTCGGTTCGCGCAGGTAGTTCACGGCGTAGTCTTCGATGCGCAGGTCATCGTAGGTCAGGCCGGCACGCAACAGCTTGGTCAGGCCGAGGAAGGAGTCCTTGTCGTAGACGATATGGCCGCCATCGGCTTCATCGCTGACCACGAACTCTTCGTAGCCGAGGAAGGTGAAGTGGTTGCCCACCAGCCATTCCAGGAAGCTCTTGATCTCGTTCTTCTCGTCGCCATCGACGGCGAACTGGCTGTTGTCCAGCTTGGTCAGGATGTCCTGGACCTTGGCCTTCATCGGCTCGAAATCGCCGACGGCCACGCGAACTTCACCGAGCACCTGCTCCAGCTCTTTGCTCAGCACATTGAGCTCGGCGGTGTTGGCGCAGCGGTCGATTTCCAGGTACATCAGCGATTCTTGCTGAATGTCGTCGCCCTGGGTGCCTTTAGGCAGGATTTCCAGCAACTCGCCCTTGCTGCCACGACGCACGCTCAGCACGGTGGTTTGCAGGGTATGGATGCTGTAGCCGCGGCGGTTCAGCTCGGTACGCACCGAGTCCACCAGGAATGGCAGGTCGTGGTGCAGCACTTCGACCGCGGTGTGGGTCGACTGCCAGCCGTGGCGTTCGTAATCGGGGTTGTAGACGCGCACTTGCGGCTGCGCGTGATCGAAGCGCTCAAGCATGCGCCACGCAGAAAGGGTGCAGCCAGCAAGGTCGGACAACCGACGCTGGGTCAGCTCGTCAAGGGAAATGATGCCGAAGAATTGTTCAGCGAACAGCGCCACTTGTGGCAGTGCCTGTTCACTGATGTGCTGCGCCAGTGCCGCTTGCAGTTGGTGCTGGAAGTCGGCTTTGCTGGCTGCGGTGAAGAACGCCATCTGTGGTACTCCGCTTGGGCTTGTTATTGATGGAAGCGTCGCGTGCAAAACCCCTGTTCGGGGCTACCCGTCACCCTGTTCCTGATTCTCGGGCAGAGGAAACAGGGCGACAGGTGGGTGAAGCTGGACGAGACACTCAGGTCACATTCACCTTCCGTGAATGGGCATCTGCAAAAACGACTGGACTGCGTGCAGCGCAATGTCTTTACGGGTGCTCATCCGTTGCGCAGCTTAACCAGTGCGGCAAGGCCCGTGCTTGCGGTGCTGCGACATATTCGGTCATCGGTACGCAGCTCAAGGCATGCGCATCGAACAACACTAGCATTCACACAGGAAAATGACGGTTTTCCGTCCGGTTTTACGGGACATGCGTACCAGAAATGACCAGTAACACTCTGGCCGTCCACGACCCGGTCATCGACACTCAGCCAAGCAGAAATGTGCGCGGGCTGGCAGAATCGCCCTTTGTTGCGTTTACCACGCCCGTCGAGCCAGGAATTTCCCATGAAAATGAAAACCGCCCTCTTGATCGTCAACCCTTGCGACGACGAAGAAGACAACATGGCCATGCTCTGCTGCCACAGCGACCAGGGCGAAATGTTCCTGATGAGCCGCTACCCGGATGAAGACGAGCTGGAAATCACCCTCGACGGCGAACCCTCGACCCTGGATGGCGTGAAAGTCACCCTCAGCCCTTCCCTACTGAAGATTGAAATTGCTGCTGCGGATGCTGATGCGTTGAATGGGGATGATGTGCTGGAAATTACCTTTGATGCCGACATGGTGGATCTGGCTGAAGTGGAAGAGACTTTGCAGAACATTCTCAAGGGCACCGGGACTTACATCAGCGAGCTCTGAATATCAGCGCACTTACTGACGCCTTCGCGAGCAAGCCCGCTCCCACAGTCGACCGTGTTCTTCCAGTAAGAATGCGATCAAATGTGGGAGCGGGCTTGCTCGCGAAGAGGCCCGCAAAAACACCGCACCCGCTGAACTGTGCAAACTTCCTACAACGATTGCCAACCAATTCCCGCACTTTGCGCAAAATGCCGTTAGTCGCCGCCCCCCGCGATGGATTAAAGTAACGCCCCCAGCCCTGGCGTACTTCGAACGTCCTCGGCCACCCTTTTGCAGGAACAGTCATCGATGGAACATCGTGAAGCGCTACTGGCGCTGCGAACCTTTCTTTCAACGCAGATTCTCGGCCAGGAAAAACTCATCGAGCGCTTGCTCATCGCCCTGCTTGCCGACGGCCACATGCTGGTCGAAGGCGCTCCTGGCCTGGCCAAGACCAAGGCCATCAAAGAACTTGCCGAAGGCATCGAGGCTCAGTTCCACCGCATCCAGTTCACCCCCGACCTGTTACCGGCCGACATTACCGGTACGGAAATCTACCGCCCGGAAACCGGCAGCTTCGTGTTCCAGCAAGGTCCGATCTTCCACAACCTGGTACTGGCGGACGAAATCAACCGCGCCCCGGCCAAGGTTCAGTCGGCCTTGCTCGAAGCCATGGGCGAGCGGCAAGTCAGTGTCGGGCGCAGCACCTATGAGCTGTCGCCGCTGTTCCTGGTGATGGCCACGCAAAACCCCATCGAGCAGGAAGGTACCTATCCGCTGCCAGAAGCCCAACTTGACCGGTTCCTGATGCACGTGAAAATCGGCTTTCCCGATGCCACTGTCGAGCGCCGGATTCTGCAGCAAGCCCGTGGAGAAGCCCTGAACGGCGAAGCGAAGCCTGAGCGTCGGGTCACTCAACAGACGATTTTTGTCGCACGCAAGGAAATCCTCGGCTTGTACATGGCCGACGCCGTGGAGGAATACCTGGTGCAACTGGTCATGGCCACCCGCACCCCGGCCAAGTTCGATCCGGAGATGGCCGAGTGGATCGCCTACGGCGCCAGCCCGCGCGGTTCGATTGCCCTGGACCGCTGCGCCCGCGCCCACGCCTGGCTGGCCGGACGTGATTTCGTCAGCCCGGAAGATATCCAGGCCGTGCTGTTCGACGTGCTGCGCCATCGCATCATTCTGTCCTTTGAAGCCGAAGCCGCTGGCATCGATCAGGACCGGGTGGTCCAGCGGATTCTCGACGTCGTAGCCGTCGCTTGACCCCGATGAACGCCAGCCTGCCGCCAGAGCCGGGCATCCGCGTCAGCCTCGCTGACCTGATCGAGATGCGCCATCGCGTGCGCGAAGTGCAGCTGTTTTCCACGCCGAGCCAACGCAGCCCGCTGATCGGCCTGCACCACTCCAAATTGCGCGGGCGTGGCGTCGACTTCGATCAGGTGCGGGTCTATCAGGCCGGTGACGATGTGCGCACCATTGACTGGCGCGTCACCGCGCGCACCCAGGAGCCTCACACCAAGCTGTTCCACGAAGAACGTGAGCGGCCGATTTTCATCATGGTCGAACAAAGCCGTCGGCTGTTTTTCGGCTCGGGCCTGATGTTCAAGTCGGTGCTCGCCGCCCAGGCCGCGAGCCTGATCGGTTGGGCAGCCCTGGGGCACAACGACCGGGTCGGCGGGCTGGTGTACGGCGACAATGTGCACTACGAAATCAAGCCTCGGCGCAGCAAGCAAAGCCTGCTGCAGTTGCTCAACCGGCTGGTGCGGGTCAATCAGTCGCTGACCACCGAAGGCGAGCCGGACCGCGACGCCTTTGGCATTGCCTTGCGCCGAGCGCGGGAGGTGTCACGTCCGGGCAGCCTTGTGATTGTGATTTGCGATGAACGCGCGCTATCGGAAAGCGCCGAGCAACAGCTGAGCCTGTTATCGCGTCATTGCGACCTGCTGCTGCTGCCGGTATCCGATCCGCTGGATCATGCCCTGCCCGCCGCAGGCCTTTTACGTTTCGCCGAGCGTGGCGCGCAATTGGAACTCGATACGCTGAATTTCGACCTGCGCCAGACTTACCGGGCCCAGGCCGAAGCACGCATCGCGCGCTGGGAGCTGCTCGCGCAGAAACTGCGGGTCTTGCTGATGCCCCTGAGCACCCAGAGCGAGATGGTCGAGCAATTGCGCGCATACCTGAACCCACAGAAACCGGGGAAAGGTCGATGAGCAGCCTTGATCAACTGCAACCACTGATATCCCCGCCACCGGTGGAATTCTGGCCTCCGGCACCGGGTTGGTGGTTGCTGCTTCTATTGGTGCCACTGATCGGTTTGGGCCTGTGGCAGCTGCGTCGCTTTATTCCGGACAAACGCCCCCTGGTACGTGCCGAACAGCCGCTTGACCCGGTGCGCCTGGCCGCCCTGGCGGAGCTGGCCTTGATGCCCAAACCCTACGACGGTGCGCCAGCCGGAGCCTGGCTGCAGCAACTCAACGGCTTGCTCAAGCGCCTGTGCCGCAACCACTACCCCTATAGTCAGAGCCATACCCTCAACGGCCGCAAATGGCTGGCGTTCCTCGACAATCGCTGCCCGGCCGCCGGCCTGACCCGCTGGATGGTGCTTGTGGAAGGCGCCTACAAACCCGAATGCAAACTCGACGACAAGGCCATCGCCGGCCTGACCCAGGCCGTCGACACATGGATTCGCAAGCATGTTTGAGTTCGCCTGGCCGTGGATTTTTGCCCTGTTGCCGCTGCCGTGGCTGATGCGCATCGTATTGCCGGTGGCCGACAGTGGCGAACCGGCGCTCAAGGTCAGCTTCCTCAGCGACCTGGAAGGCCTCGCCGGGCGTCGCGCCCGGGCCAACCTGCCGGCATGGCGCCAGCAGGCACCGTTCATACTGCTGTGGATGTTGCTGCTGGTCGCGGCGGCGCGCCCGCAGTGGCTCGGCGAACCCTTGCCGATTGCCGCCAGTGGCCGCGATCTGCTGGTGGCAGTGGACGTTTCCGGTTCCATGGACTTCCCTGACATGCAGTGGCAGGACGAAGATGTGAGCCGACTGGCGTTGGTCCAGCACCTGCTCGGAGACTTTCTCGAAAGCCGCGAAGGTGACCGGGTCGGCCTGATCCTGTTCGGTAGCCAGGCCTACCTGCAGGCACCGCTGACCTTCGACCGCCACACCGTACGCGTCTGGCTCGATGAGGCCCGCATCGGCATTGCCGGCAAAAACACCGCCATCGGCGATGCCATCGGCCTGGCCCTCAAGCGCCTGCGCTCGCGCCCGGCAACAAGCCGCGTGCTGGTTCTGGTCACCGACGGCGCCAACAATGGCGGTGAAATCGACCCGCTCACCGCTGCGCGGCTGGCGGCCAAAGAAGGCGTGAAAATCTACCCGATCGGCATCGGCGCCGATCCGGAGCAAAGTGGCACGGTCGGCTTTCTCGGCGTCAATCCGAGCCTGGACCTTGACGAGCCTTCCCTCAAGGCAATCGCCGAGGTCACGGGTGGCCAGTACTTCCGTGCTCGCGACGGCAAGGAACTGCAGGCGATCAAGAAAACCCTCGATCAACTGGAGCCCGTGGCCCAGCAACCGACCCAGGCCCGCCCGGCCCAAGCCTTGTATCACTGGCCGCTGGCCCTGGCGCTGTGGTTGAGCATGCTGCTGGTGGCCCCCGTACTCTGGCCGGACAACCCGTTGCAACGCCTGTTTACCAAGGATCTGTATTTGCAAACGCAATTGCTGCCCGACTGGCGCCAGCGTCTTAAACGCCTGCGCCTGCGGAGGCGCCGATGAGTGCGCTGTGGCCCTACTGGTTCCGGCCCTGGTGGCTACTGTTGCTGCCGGTGCTTGGCTGGTTGCTCTGGCAACTCTGGCACCGCAAGAAGCGCGCCGGGCGCTGGCAAATGATTCTGCCACCGGCCTTTCACACGGCACTGCTCAGCGGTGGCAGTGGACGTGACAGTAAATTGCCCTGGATCGCCCTCGGTCTCGCCTGGCTGTTGACCGTGTTCGCCCTGCTGGGTCCGGGCTGGCAGCGTGTCGAACAGACCAGTCAAAAGCCCGCCGACCCGCTGGTGGTGATTCTCGAGCTGACCCCGGAAATGCTCGCCACCGACGTCACACCCAACCGACTCGAACAGGCACGACGCAAGCTGCTTGACCTGCTGCAGATCCGCAGCGACGCGCAAACCGCCATCGTCGTCTACGCCGGCAGTGCCCACACGCTGGTACCGCTGTCGGATGATCTTGCCACCAGCCGCAACCTATTGGATGTGCTGAAGCCGTCGTTGATGCCAGAGGCCGGTCATCGCGCCGATCTGGCGGTGCTCAAGGCCTTGGCGCTGCTCGAACAGGCTGCTTTGGGCGATGGCCGGATCCTGCTGATCGGTTCGTCCCTGACCGACCAGGAGCGACTGGGCATCCGTCGCGCGCTGAGCGGTAAATCGACTCAATTCCTGATGCTCGGCATCGGCACCGCCGAAGGTTCGCCGATCACCCAGGAGGACGGCAGCTTCCTCAAGGATGAACAAGGCGCCATTCTCGTACCGCGCCTCGACGAGCCTGGCTTGAAAAGTTTTGCCAACGACCTGGATGGCCGCTATCGCCAGGCGCGCCTGGACGATAGCGACCTGCACGCCCTTGGCCTGCTCGACGGTCCACGCAACTTGCGCAACGACGGTCAGACCTTGCGCCTGGACACTTGGGCCGATCAGGGTTACTGGCTGCTGCTGCCACTGTTGCTGCTCGCGGCCTGCGCGGGACGTCGCGGTTGGCTGCTGTGCCTGCCGCTGCTATTGGCGCTGCCTCAACCGAGCTACGCCTTCGACCTTGCAGACCTTTGGCTTCGCCCTGATCAACAAGGCCTGCATTTACTCAAGCAGAAGCGCCCTGCCGAGGCCTCCCGACGCTTCGAAAACCATCAGTGGCAAGGCGTCGCGCTCTATGAGGCCGGCGACTACACAGGCGCCGCCCAGCGGTTTGCCGAAGGCGACGATGCCCACGCCCACTACAATCGAGGCAATGCCCTGGCCAAAAGCGGTGAACTGGAGGCAGCCCTGGACGCTTACGAACAGGCACTGGAACGTCAACCGGATTTGCGTCCGGCACTGACCAACAAGGCGCTGGTCGAACGCCTGCTCAAGGAGAAAAACACGCCACCCGCTCCTGAGCCAGACGCAGCCAGCAACACCCGGCCCGAAACCGAATCGGCGGAACCACCGCCCGGTGCCGCCGCTCAATCCTCGAGCAGCGGCGAACCGAAAACCGAGGGGCAACCGCCCCGCCCGGGTGAGGAACAATCGCCCACCAGACCGCCGAAACCGGGGACCAACGAGGTACCGGGCAGCGAACTGGGTGACGAACAACACACCACACCGCCCTTGCGCCCGGCCACCGACAGCATCGAAGGTGAACAGCGCCAGGCACTGGAGCAGTGGCTGCGGCAGATCCCGGATGACCCCGGTGAACTGCTCAGGCGCAAATTCTGGTACGAACAGCAACAACATCAGGATCAGGAAGAAACTCGATGACCCGCTTCACCGTTTTATTGCTCGCGCTGCTGCATGGCCTGTTGTTCTGCACGGTTCAGGCACAGGCAGCAGAACTGGTCGCCAGTGTTGATCGCAGTCGTCTGAGCTCGGGCGAGACGGTCGAACTGACCCTGGAATCCAGCGATGTCACGCAGTTCGGCAAACCTGACCTGGCAGCGCTGGAGCCGTTGTTCGAAGTGCGCGGCACACGCCAGGTCAACCAGCTGAACACCCTGAGCGGTGAAAACCAGGCCACCACCCGCTGGATCGTCACCCTCCTGCCCCGGCAAAACGGCAGCGTGGTGATTCCGTCACTGCAACTGGGCGAACTGCAGAGCCAGCCGATCACCCTGCAAGTGGTCGAGAGCGAAACACCGGACAACCCGGACAAGCGGGCCGCGGTGTTCATTGATGCCAGCCTCGATCAAACCAGCGTCTACGTACAGGCCCAGGCAGTCCTGACCCTGCGCATCTACCATTCGGTGTCGCTGTACGACGACAGCAGCCTGCCGCCCTTGCAGATACCTGACGCACGCATCGAACAATTGGGCGAATCACGCACCTACGAAAAAGACATCGACGGCCTGCGCCACGGCGTGATCGAAATGCGCTACGCGATCTACCCGCAACACAGTGGCGAACTGATCATTCCGGCGCAGGTTTTCAACGCCGCGCTGGTCGACCCACAACCGGTACAGGACACCGCCCAGGGGCCCAAAGCCGGCAAGCTGATGCGCGTCACCTCGGCCGAACTGTTGTTGACGGTCAAGGCCAAGCCCATCACCTATCCGGCCGATGTCCCCTGGCTGCCTGCGCGCAGCCTGACCCTGAGCGAAAGCTGGAACCCGGAGCCGGATCACACCCAGGTCGGCGATTCACTGACCCGCAGCCTGACGGTGAAGGCCGAAGGCTTGTCCAGCACCCAACTGCCACCGCTGCCCGGCACCGATGTCGGCGGGCTGCGCCGCTACCCGGATCAACCGGTGCTCGGCAACCAGAACAGCGAACGCGGCCTGGTCGGCAGTCGTGAAGACCGGGAAGCCCTGGTGCCGACACGGACCGGCGCCATCGAGTTGCCCACCGTCGACGTGGTCTGGTGGAACACCTTCGAAGACCATCTGGAACACAGCAGTCTGCCCGCTCGCACGCTGCACGTGGCGGCCAACCCGAGCCTGGTGGTCGACACCCCGGCTGGCGCCTCACTGGTCGATGCCGGCGCCGACAGCGAAGCACTCTGGCGCTGGAAGCTCAGCACCCTGATCCTGGCGTGCACCACCCTGCTCGGCTTCGGCCTCTGGTGGCGTGGCCGCTGGCAACCGGCGGTGGCGCGTGTCGCTCAAACCGGCCCGAGCCCGCGCACCGTACTCGACGACCTCAAGCGCGCCTGCCAGGCCAACGATTCCCACGCCACCCGCCAAGCCCTCGACGCCTGGGCCCGCCAACAGCCGGAAACCCTGGCCGACATGGCCGCCCGCTTCGTACCACTGTCCAACGCCCTCGACGGCCTGAACGGCGCGCTGTACAGCGAAACCGGCCAGTACTGGCAAGGTGACGAGTTGTGGCGGGCGATCAAGGCGATCCCGATGGCCGAACGGGTTCAGGATCCGGTCGGTGACAGTGGGTTGCCGCCGCTTTATCCCAAGTAAACACCAACCTAGAAGCAAAGATGCATTTGTGGTGAAGGGCTTGCCTGTGGCGAGGGGGCTTGCCCCCGTTCGGTCGCGAAGCGGCCGTAAATCCTGACAGCTCGGTATGCCTGAAGGAATTAGGGGGCCGCTTCGCAGCCCAACGGGGGCAAGCCCCCTCGCCACAGAGCATTCCATCGCGCGACCGGGTATTTTTACCAGTAAACTCTCTCCCCTTTCGCCGCCTTCATTTTTCCCGCGGCCATTACCTATTTTGTAGCGGAGTCCGCCTTGCGCTTGTTTCACACCTCCGACTGGCACCTCGGGCAGAACCTGCACGGCCAGGATCGCGATTTCGAACATGGCTGTTTTCTCGAATGGCTGTTGCGCCAGCTGAAACTGGATCAGCCGGATGTGCTGTTGATCGCCGGCGATATCTTCGACACGGTCAATCCGCCGGTCAAAGCCCAGGAACGCCTCTACGACTTCATCGTCAGCGCCCACGAACAGCAGCCGTTGCTGACCATCGTGATGATCGCCGGCAACCACGATTCCGGGTCGCGGATCGAACTGCCTGCACCGTTGATGCGACGCTTGCGAACCCATGCGCTGGGCCGCGTGCTGTGGCTGGATGACGGGCAACTGGATGCTGAGCGCCTGCTGCTGCCCTTGCCCGATGCCAGTGGTGAAGTCGCCGGGTGGTGCCTGGCGTTGCCATTCTTGCGCCCGGCGGAAGTCACCGGCGCACACTTGGGCGACAACTACCTGCGCGGGATCGGTCAGGTGCACGAGTGGCTGATCGAAGCGGCCAACGCCAAGCGCCAGCCAGGCCAGGCACTGATCGCCATCAGCCACGCGCACATGGCCGGCGGCTCGGTGTCGGAAGACTCCGAGCGCAGCCTGATCATCGGCAATGCCGAAGCCCTGCCCGCCAGTCTGTTCGGGCCGAGCATCAGCTACGTTGCCCTCGGCCACTTGCACAAACCGCAGAAGGTCAACGGCGAGGAACGCATCCGCTACAGCGGCTCGCCGATTCCGCTGTCGTTCTCCGAGATCAGCTATCAGCACCAGATTCTCGACATCAAGCTCGACGGCGAAACCCTGCTCAGCGTCGAGCCGAAACTGATCCCCCGCGCGGTCAATCTGCAGCGCATCGGCCCGGCGCCATTGAGCGAGATCCTGCTGCAACTGGCGGACCTGCCGAACATCGACCTGTTGGCCGAGATCCAGCGCCAGCCGTGGCTGGAGGTGCGGGTGCGCCTCGACGAACCGCAGCCCGACCTGCGCAATCAAGTGGAAACCGCCCTGCAAGGCAAGGCCGTGCGCCTGGTGCGCATCGCCGCCGAGTACGCCGGCAACGGCGGCCGTGACGGTGCCGACGAAGGCAGCACGCTGATCGAGCTGGACCAGCTCACGCCTCAGGAACTGTTCAGCCGCGCCTGGCAGGACAACTACGGCAGCGAGGTCGACGAGCAGACCCTCAAGGACTTCGCCGAGCTGTTGCAGGACGTGCAGATGGAGAGCGAACAGCCATGAAAATCCTCGCGATCCGCCTGAAAAACCTCGCCTCCCTGGCCGGGCCGTTTGAAATCGACTTTACCGCCGAACCCCTGGCCAGTGCCGGACTGTTCGCCATCACCGGCCCCACCGGCGCCGGCAAAAGCACCCTGCTCGATGCCCTGTGCCTGGCGCTGTTTGGCGCCGTACCGCGCCTGAACAATACCGGCCGCGATGCCAAGGTGCCGGACGCCGACGGCGAAATCGCTACCGGCGACCCGCGCACCCTGCTGCGTCGCGGCACGGGTGAAGGCTATGCGGAAGTGGATTTCGTCGGAGTCGACGGCCGCCGCTACCGCGCCCGCTGGGAAGCCAATCGCGCCCGGGACAAGGCCGCCGGCAAGCTGCAGGCCAGCCGTCAGAGCTTGCGTGACATCGATCAGGATCAATTGCTCGCCAGCCAGAAAGGCGAATACAAGACTCAGCTCGAAGCCGCGCTGGGGCTGAATTTCGAACAGTTCACCCGCGCCGTGATGTTGGCGCAAAGCGAGTTCAGCGCATTCCTCAAGGCCGACGACAACGACCGCAGCGAACTGCTGGAAAAGCTCACCGACACGGCGCTCTACACCCGCCTCGGTCGTCGCGCCTTCGACAAGACCAAAGAGGCTCGCGAGGCGCACAAGCTGCTGCAGGATCAGGCCAGCGGTGTGACGCCGCTGTCACCCGAAGCCCGGGCGGAACTGGATGAGCGCTTCAACCAGGCGCAGCAACAACTCAAGACCCAACAGGCGCAGCTCAAACAACTTGAACTGCAGGACACCTGGCTCAAGGACCTGCGTCGCTTGCAGGACGAACATCTGGCCGCCAGCGAGCAACTGCAATCGGCTCAACAACATTGGGATGCACTGCCCGGCGAACGCTTGAAGCTCACACGACTGGAGCAACTGGCGCCGCAACGTCATCAGTTCGCCCGTAAAGCCGAGGTCGATGCGCTGCTGACACCCTTGGCGGCGCAAATTGCCTTGCACACGCAGCAGCATGGCGAACTCGGCGAGCGTCAGACGCAGCTTGAACAACAGCTCAGTGCCGCCCGAATCGCCTTGAGCGAAACCCAACAACGGCAAGCCGACAGCGCACCGTTGCTGCGTCAGGCCTTCGAAGCGCAAAGCACCCTCGCCCGCCTGGCCAAGGACACCGCCCTCAGCGCCGAAGCCAGACAACAGGCGCAACAGGCCTGCACCCAGGGCCAGGGCACGATTCAGACCTTGCTCGATCAGCAAGCCCGTGGCGCCGGGGACTTGCAGCGCATCGCCACCGGGCTGGAGCAAAGCACGCATCTGGCTCCGTTGAGCGATGCCTGGAATGCCTACCGCGACCGGCTGCAACAGTTGATGTTGATCGGCAACCGGTTGAATCAGGGTCAGGCCGAACTGGCCAGCCTCGAACAAAACGCCGCGAGCACCGACCAGGCACTCACCGCGCAGAAGCAGCAACTGGAGGTACTGTTCAAGGAGGCCGGCGCCGAACCGGATGCCGTCGCCGAGCAGATCGGCATTCTGGGCAGCCTGTTGCAGGACAACCGCAAGCAACTGCGCGCCGTCGAAGACCTTGCGCGCCTGTGGGACAGCCAGCAGGTCCTGGACAAGCGCGGCGCCGAGCTGCAACAACGCCAGCTCACCGCGCAGCAGGAACGTGAGCGCCTGACCCAGGACGGGGTCAAGGCCAAGGCTGATCTGAGCGTTGCCGAACAGACCTTCAACGTCACACGCGAACTGCTGGAGCGTCAGCGTCTGGCGCGCAGTGCCAGTGTCGAAGAGCTGCGCGCGCAATTGCAGGATGACCAGCCATGCCCGGTCTGCGGCAGCAACGAGCATCCGTATCATCAGCCGGAAGCCCTGCTGCAGAGCCTCGGCCGCTTTGATGAAAGCGAACAGGCCAACGCACAGAAGGCCGTCGACCTGCTCAAGGAAAAACTCACTGACTTGCGCGCCGAAGTCGGTGGGCTGATCGCCCAGCAAAAGGAACTGCTGCAACAGCAGGAGCATCTGGCGACCCAGCAGCAAGCCCTCGCCCCAAGTCTGGAAGCGCATCCGCTGGCGACCCAACTGCTGAATCAGGATGCCGCCAAACGCGATGCCTGGCTCATCCAGCAAAACAGTCAGCTCAACCAGAGCATCAGCCAGGACGAGCAACGGCAGAGCGCGCTGCTCACCCTGCAACAGGATGCCGCACGCCTGACCCAGCAACTGCGCCATGCCGAAACCGCGCACCAGCAAGCGGCCCAGCACCTGAGCAGTCAACAGCGCGAGCTGGGCAACGATCGCCAGCGCCTGGACGAAGAGCTCAGCGCATTCTCCAGCCTGCTCCCAGCCGAGACCCTGCAAGCGCTGCGCGTCGAACCGGCCGCGACCTTCATGCAGCTCGACCAACAGATCGCCGAGCGCCTGGCGCAACTCGAGCAACAAAAGGAAGAACTGGCCGAGCAGCAACAACGCCAGCAAAACCTGGAGAAGGAACAGGATCGCCAGCAAAGCCGCGTGCAGCAATTGCAGGCCGCCGAACAGCAGTTCACCGGGCTGGCCGAGCAGCAACAGGCGAGCCAGCACACGCTCGGGCAATTACTCGGCGAACACAGCAGCGCCGAGCACTGGCAGCAGCAACTGGAACAGGCCGTGGAACAGGCACGCAGCGCCGAAGCCAGCACCGCACAGACGCTACAAAGCGTCCTCACGCAGTCTGTGCAAATCGCCGCCGAGCTCAAGGCCCAACAGGAGCGCTTGCACGCACTGCAAGGCGAAGAACGTGAACTCGCCGGCAAGATCGGCGACTGGCGTGCCCGTCATCCCGAACTGGATGACGGCGGCCTCGAAGACTTGCTGCACGTCGACGACACCCAGGTCAGCGAACTGCGCCAGCGCTTGCAGCACAGCGAAAAAGCCATCGAACAGGCCCGCGTCCTGGTGCAGGAGCGCGACAAGCGCCTGCTCGATCACCAGGCTCAACAGAACGGCAACCTCGATGCCGAGCAGTTGGCCAGTGCGCTCATCGACCTGCAAAACCTCGCCACCACCAGCGAGCAACACTGCGCCGAACTGCGCGCAGAACAGGTCGAGGACCAGCGCCGGCAGAACGCCAATCAGGCCCTGGCGCAGCAGATTGCCGACGCCTACAACGAGTATCAACGCTGGGCGCGCCTGAATGCTTTGATCGGCTCCGCCACCGGCGACACCTTCCGCAAGATCGCCCAGGCCTACAACCTCGACCTGCTGGTGCACCACGCCAACGTGCAATTGCGCCAACTGGTGCGCCGCTATCGCCTCAAGCGCGGCGGCAGCATGCTCGGCTTGCTGGTGATGGACACCGAAATGGGCGACGAACTGCGCTCGGTGCATTCTCTGTCCGGTGGCGAAACTTTCCTGGTGTCGCTGGCGCTCGCCCTCGGTTTGGCGTCGATGGCATCGAGCACGTTGAAAATCGAGTCGCTGTTCATCGACGAAGGCTTCGGCAGCCTCGATCCCGAATCCCTGCAACTGGCCATGGACGCCCTCGACGGCTTGCAGGCCCAGGGCCGCAAGGTCGCGGTGATTTCCCACGTACAGGAAATGCATGAACGGATTCCGGTGCAGATTCAGGTCCAACGCCAGGGCAACGGCCTAAGCACCCTGGAGGTGAAATGAACACCCTGTATTCCTTCCGCCGCTGCCCGTACGCCATGCGCGCACGCATGGCCCTGCGCTACTCGGGCGTGGCCGTGGACATCGTCGAAGTCAGCCTGAAGGCCAAGCCCGCCGAAATGCTCGCGCTGTCGGGCAAAGGCACGGTGCCGGTGCTGAGCGCCGATGGCCGGGTGATCGACGAAAGCCTCGATATCATGCGCTGGGCCCTGGCACAGAACGACCCGCAAGACTGGCTGCTCAAGGATGATCCTGTGGCAGCGGCGCAAATCGCCCCCCTAATCGAACAGAACGATCAGGAGTTCAAGGTGCACTTGAATCGCTACAAGTACGCCGAGCGTTATCCCGAGCAGCCGATGGAGGTTTATCGCGGCGAGGGCGAGGTGTTTTTGCAAAGGCTGGAGACGTTGCTGGAGGGACGCGACTACTTGCTGGCCAGCCATCCAAGCCTGGCCGATGTGGCATTGATGCCCTTCGTGCGCCAGTTCGCCCACGTCGACCGCGACTGGTTCGCGCAGACGCCATATCGGCGGTTGCAAGACTGGTTGCAGCGGTTTCTGGAATCGGAACTCTTTACTTCAATCATGAAGAAATAGGCCAGGCACTTTACGCCAACACCCCACACATCCCGATCGCCGAGCAATCCACCTTGAACGGCCCGAAAGCCACACCTTCATTCCTGATCGGCGGATTGCCGGCCAGCATGCCCTGGGCACTGGCGTTTTCGATGTTGCGGGCAATGTTGTGGTTGGCTTCGATGGCCCGTGCCACCGAGCCCGCCGAGCCTTGTCCGATCCCCAACAGGGAGGATCCGTTGGTCATGAACGCCAGGAAGGCGATGACCCAGAGTCTGTGCCCTTTCATGCGCCGACGACTCCCGCGAGTTCAGCCTGATCAACGCCCGCGTTTTGCGCACGGTGTTCGAACTGGATGCCGGGATGAGCGACCTGGATCGGTGCTTCGAAGGTGGATTGCGACTGCGCTGAAAGGCTGACCAGCAGCACCATGGCAAGGTAAAGACCGATCGCCACATAGGCGCCGTGTTTGGCAGAAGTGAGAATTGCGCTGGCCATGATGTTCTCCGCAGGCATGTTTCAATACCCACAGAATCGATCAAAAAAGCCTGGGTAACCACTCAGGGTTATCCATAGTGACCATCAACTTCATTGATCATTAAGCCAGACTATTTCAGTCTTCAATAAAACTTATCAAGCGCTCGCGCGCAGCCTCCGGCTCACCCGAAACAGGGTCGGCCGCCGACAGAATGGGGGTGGAATAGAGAAACAGAAGAACCAATGCCAGACGCGTCACCATGCTGCCGATCCTTGCCGTGAGGAGGAGTCAAAAAATCAGCGTCAATTTAAACTCATGGCAATGTGATATCAAGCGCGATGTTGATGGCAAAATGATGCTGTCGCAAATGCGTTATGCAGGAGCGACATCACTCTGATCGTTTTCAACACCCGTGTTTCAACATCAGTGTCTTCGATCATCAGTGACTTCGCTCCTGCATAAAGGCAGGGTGAGCGTTCAGGCTTGGGTTTTGTGATCCAGCGCGGCGTAGAAGTTGGCGCTCTGTTGCAGGTACTTCTGGGTGTAGCTCTGGGTGTGGGCTTTTTTGTCGTTGATTTCAACGTTGGCACTGGCTGGCAGCGCAACGGTGGCAGAAATGGCGGAAGCGGCGATGACAGAGAAGATGTTGAAGTTCATGGCGGTATTCCTCGGATTCAGTTGGCTTGCTTGCCCGGTGGGGCCGTGAAGCAAACTTAACCCTCGAGGGTCCGTGCCTTGAAATGCTTTGTAGCAGTACCAGATATCAGCGTCATTGATAAAAGCGGCAGGCCCCATCAACCGGGGCCTGCGGCTTATTGACGCAGCAGAAACCTGAGGTCGCTCGGGGCGTCCATCGGCAGTTTTTGCACGGTATTGCCCAGCAGACCGGTCTTGGCGTCGCGTTCGACGACGACAATCTGGTTGCTCTTCTGGTTGGCGATCAACAGGAATTTGCCGCTCGGATCGAGGCTGAATTCCCGCGGATGATCGCCCTCCACCGCCCGCCGTTGCAGCTCGCTGAGGTGGCCGGTCGCAGGATCGATGGCAAACACCAGCAGTTGATTGGCGGTGCCACGGTTGCTGACATAGAGGAACTTGCCATCAGCCGAGGCATGCAACGCCGCCGCAGCCTTGTCCGAGACCGGTTGCCCGGCAGCCAGATCGACCATCTGCGTCTGTTTGAGTTGGCCGTCGTGGTAATCGAACACCGCCACTTGCGCGCTCATTTCCATGGTCAGCCAGGCGTGTTTGCCATCGGCGCTGAACAGCAAGTGGCGCGGCCCGCTGCCCGGCGGCAGTTGCACGAATGCCGGGGTGGCCGGGGTCAACGGCAGCTCCGGGTTGGCCTTGGGATCGAAGCGGTAGGCAAACACCTTGTCGGCGCCCAGGTCATTGGCGAACACGTATTGGCCATCCGGTGACGGGATGGTCGAATGCACGTGGGCCGAGGCCTGGCGCTCGGGATTGACCCTGCTCGCCGGGTGGCTGCTCATCTGCACCAGCGGTTTGAGCGTGCCATCGGCCGCCACCGGCAATACCGCAAGGGTGCCGCCCGGGTCTTCGGCCACCGAGTAATTGCTGACGAACAAATGGCTGCCATCGGTGCTGAGACTGGAATGGGTCGGTTCGTTGCCCAGGCTTTGCACCTGACTGACCAGGCTCAGCGCATGGGTCTTGGGATCAATCGCGAAACTGCTGACGCGCCCTACCGGATCGGTCTGGCCCGGGCCGTTTTCGTTGACCACGAACAGGTGTCGCTGATCCTTCGACAGGGTCAGCCACGACGGGTTTTCGCTCTTGATCACTTGCAGGGGCTTGGCATCGATCTGCCCGGTGCGGCTGTCGAAAGCCAGGCGGTAGATGCCCTGGCTTTGACCGGCGGTGTAGGAGCCCACCAGCAATTGGACACTTTCGGCCATCGCCGTTTGTACGCCCATGGCGCCGATGCTGCCGGCCATCAACAGTGGCCAGAGGTTACGCATCGTCTTGGTCGTCATCTTCGTTGTCACCGCTGACGACATCGCCCAGGCACACCAAACGGTGTTCACCCGAGTCACCGGTGATCAACCAGCTTTGCAGCGTGGTGTCGAAGGTCGCGGCCTGGATCTGCGCCGGGGTGAACTCCCAGTGTTTGGCCGCACGGCCATCCATGCATTCAATGTGCAGGTTATCGAACTCGTCGAGGGCGAATTCGAAGGCATGCAGCCCGTCGATTTCGACCATTCCGCAGTGTTCGAGGGCATTGAGCAAGGTGTCGGTTGGGGCAGTCATGGCAATCAGTCTTTGAATGGGAAAGACGCAATGATAGCTCATAGCACCCCACTTCCCTCGGTTGGAATGAGCAACCTGTGGGAGCGGGCTTGCTCGCGAATGCGGTTTATCATTCAACATCTCTGTTGGCTGACACTCCGCTTTCGCGAGCAAGCCCGCTCCCACATTTGAGCTACGCCTGCCTCAGGTTCGCGCCGCGCCTGCTATCATGCGCGCCACCTATTCGCACAGGACCGCGCCGCTCCCCATGGATTACCGCAAACCCTCCGACCGCAAAAGCATGCACTCACGCATCGTCCAGGAACTGGGCATGCAGATCGTCTCGGGGCGTTTCCTGCCGGACGACAAATTGCCCGCCGAAGCGCTGTTGTGCGAAGAGTATGCGGTCAGCCGGCCGGTGCTGCGTGAAGCCACCCGGGTCCTGGTTGCCAAAGGCCTGGTGTATTCCCGCCCGCGGGTCGGCACCGTGGTCAAGCCGCGCAAGGACTGGCACATGCTCGATCCGGACGTGCTGCACTGGTTGATGCAGAGCAGTCCGCAGAATCAGTTCTTTGAACTGCTGACCAGCGTGCGCAGCATCATTGAACCGGCCGCTGCCGCCCTCGCCGCGCAATTCGCCACGGAAGCGGACATTGCCTCCATCGGTGAGGCCTACCAGCGCATGGAAGCCGCGCCAACGCCGGAGGCGCTGTTGCAGCCGGACCTGGATTTCCACAGTCGCATCGCCGATGCCACGCACAACGACCTGCTGGCCAACCTGTGCAACATGCTCTCGGTGGCCATTGCCGAAGCCTTGAAGCATTCCAACCAGCGGCCGAACCTGCATGAACTGGCGCTGCCCCGGCACAAGGCAATCCTGACCGCCATCGAAAACCGCGATGCCCTCGGCGCGCGGCATGCGACGCTGGTGCAGCTGGACGATGCCCGCAGCGCGCTGAGTGCCGTACTCGGCTCCGAGCTGTCCTGAGCGACTGGTCGCCAGGCACGATCTGACACACTTCTCGAGTACTCCGGTGGTAGCCGGATACCGCACTCGCCTGCGACAAACTCGCCATTCTGGCAGCGAAACCACACTTCTTTCGCTACAGAACGGTATCCGATATGCAGAATCAATCCGCCATCCCGCCAGACGAGAGTCAGGGACAACCCACACGCCCCGCTACCAGCGACGCTCCCGCTCAAGCGGTCACCCGTCGATTCGCCAGCCGACCGACGTTGCACCAGGTCGCCGGACAAATGCTGCACGCCAGTATCCTGGAGCACTACCCGCCTTTGGCCCTGGATCTGGATGTCACCCGGCTGGCCATACCCAACCGGACGGGGGGATGGGACCTCAAGCTATTGATCGACGTGGCCCTGGACTATCTGGGTAACAACACATCGCTGAATCTCACGGCAGAAATTGACGGACGCGTACACTTCCTCACCAACCGTGCTCCCTCGCGTCTGACCTACGAAGCGCAAGGGCCAAAGCGTCCCGACATGGGCGTTATCCAGGAAAAAATCCAGTCATTGGCGTTGACCCTGGGCACCCGGTTTCAGGATGCCCTGACGGCCTACTGGAACCAGGCGCACGACACGAAGGTCAGCCACTGGCAATGGCTGGGTGACCTGTTGGCAAGCGGCCTGAACAGTGCGGCGAGTCTTCTTCCCGCAGCTCAAAAAGATGACAGGGCCGCACTCTACGAACTGGCTCGATATCCCGACCGTCGTGAGCGCCTGGCTATCCCCCACCCTGACGGCTTTGTGCATGCCTATTGCCTGGAAACCTGCCTGGTCCGCAACGGCGAAAGCACGTCCTTCACCACGTCGGACCTGCTGGTGGTGCAAGGAAGCCGGGTATTTTTGTACCGCATTTCAGGTCGTCTGGAGTCGTACCCCAGCATGGAAGCGTTCAATCAGGCCTGGGGGCATGAGGTGGAGCGCCAGTTCATCGCCGACAAAGTCGTCATCAAGCGTTCCGAGCCCGATGGAAATATCTTCGATACTCAGGCCGCGTTGCTGCTGGAGCGCCAGTTGGAGAACCTGGACGCCATCCGGCTTCCCGCCGACCAGGGTGTTCGTGCACTGGAAGAACGCTTCGCGGCCAGTACCGACCCGGCCCCTTACTTCAGCCATGCTCCGGCGCCTGGCCGGCAATCTGGCGAAAAAATACGCGCGACCCTGCCCCAGTGGCTCAAGGATGCCAGCGACAGCGAGCGTGCCGAATATCGTCAATTGCTGGTCGAGCAGGCGCAATGGCAACGACAGACTGGCGGCAAGTCCTTCCTCGACGGCATCGAAAACCTGCATGACTTCACCAACAACGCCTTGCGTGATCAGATACGCCTGGACCATCCCGATTCCGATTGCGAACCTGGCGATCTGCTGCTCAATTTCCGGGTGGCGGCCGGTGATCTGGGCAGCGGCTTCATCACCCGCGTCCCCATGACGCTGACTGAACTGGCTATCCAGAACCTCAGCGCCACGCCCTCGGGCAGCATGACCGTCGCGGACAAGACCGGCAAAGCCGTCCCGTCGTGGCTGACCGCCGACTATATCCTGGGTGAAAAAGGCCTGTTTAGCAGCACCGAAGGGCTGATCAGCCGGGTGAACATCGGCGAACGTTACCCGCACACCCTCAAAACCCTGCTGCTCGATGACAACAGCGAATCGCAACGTCGGGAAATCCTGTTTGGCCAGGCGCTCAAGGTGCAGCTGCCACTTCAGGCGCTGGAACACACGATCCGCGGCGAGCACGGACTGAGCTTCCAGGGCTTCCGATTTATCAAGGCCGTCTTGCACACCCAAGCCCCCGAGCGCGTCGTCGACGGCCAGGACATCGTCATCCGCGCGCTTGCCTTTACCCGCAAGGCCGGCGCGGCCGCCGATGTCGTCGACAACATGTTCATCATTGAGCCGCGGGACACCGGCATCGGCCCGCACATCCTGTATCGACCCGTATACCAGGACGCCTTGCAGCAATTCTCCAGTCGTGAAGCATTGTTCAACGCCATTGCACAAGCCGGCCCCCTGCAAGACAGCGTACTGAGCTGGCTGCCGGACAGGGCCCGGCCGATCTACAGCAATGACGGGTTCAACAGCCCCCACATCCTTCGTTTCGGCCTGGGCGACGACACCGTCCGTTGGGAAAAATCGCAGCCGGCGCAGTTGGCTCAGGACTCCAGCACCGAAGAAATACCTGGTTCGCTGGTACAGGCGCTGGCCACCGGGAATCTCACGCAGTACCTCTACGCCAGCAACGCACGGGCGCTCGTCGACCTGGCTGACAGAGAATCGGTTTCCAACGCCGAAAGCCGCTGGGCCATCGTGCGCGAGGGCGGCTGGTTGCTGTTCAACGCCTTGCTCCTGCCAGTGCTTCGTGGCCCGGCGATGCTGGCCGGCTGGATGCTGCAGCTGGCCGTCGCCCTGAAAAGCGATGTGACGGCGCTGCACAGCAATGACCCGACGGCCAGGGAACTGGCCTGGGTCGATCTGCTGCTCAATGTCGGATTGATCCTGCTGCATGTTTCGCCCCAACTCCATCCGCCCGAGCTTTCGACACCGGCACCCCGGCCGGCAGAGCCGCCACCGCGCCTCGCCCGCCTGCGTCGTCCACCCCAGGATGTCGCACCACCGACGGCCGAAATCGAGCAAGGCGTGGTCGGTTTGCCCGCAGAACCTCCGGCCGCCGACCACACCCAGATCGATTTCATTCACTCCACCGCCAGGGATTCGTCAAGCCGGCGCCTGTTGAATGCATTGCTCGAACTCAAGGTCGCCTGGCCCGTCCCGGTTCCCGCCCCCGTTGAAATCGGCATGTTCAAGGGACTGTACCGGATCAACCATCAATGGCATGCCTCACTGGGAGGATTGCTGTTCAAGGTCAGTATCGTTCCAGGGTTCGGCGACGTTTACATCATTCACCCCGAAAAGCCGCTCCATCCCGGCTTCAAGCTCAAGACCGACGGACAAGGCCGATGGTCGCTGGACACGGGTCTGAAGCTGCAGGGCGGAGGCCCCAAGAATCGACTCAAAGCCAAACTCGCGGAAATAGACAAGAAACGTGAGCAAGCCACCGTTGAGGTCAACCGAATCGGTGGGAGCGTATCGACGCTGGCAAGACAGGCAAAGGATATGGACCGGCAACTGGAAGACGCAAGAATCGCGTATGACAGCGCCGACAACGAACTGGAAACCGCCCATATGCGTCTTCGCGCATCGCCCGAGGATCAGGCCCTCCAGGGCGACCATCGGCTCAAGGCTGTTGCGCGATCCCGCAGCCGGCTGGATTTCCAGGTATTGCAGGAAAGAGACCAGGTCATTGTCGATCAGTTGATCCAGGCCCGTCGCGATTTGATCCAGGCCTATCGACAACTCAAGGACGTTGACGTGCGCTTCGAATACGAGGCGAAAGCGACCGGCGAGTACACGGCGATCCTGTCCTCCTACGGACTGAGGATCTATCGGCTGGCGACCCTCTACCTGGCCAGCTTCGTTTCCGAGCAAGGCGAGTCGCTGATCGAGTTGCAACACAACAGCAATGACATCGAAACCGCCCAGCGCATGTACGACCTTCTGCAAACCCTTTTTGCCGCCTCCGAGCGACATACCCAGGCAATCATCACGCAGGACGGGGTTCTGACAGAGCTTGCGCAGGACTTCAAGACCGGGCCGGCACAACGTCTGAAATACCTCAAAAGCCATCCTGATCGAAGGTTTTCCAACCGAGTCACCGCCATCCTCGAGTCGCTCGACATACTCAATATCTTGAGCATCGACACCACCGTCGAGGCGAAAACCCCGCAGGAGCAGTACTTTCTCAAGGTCCATGAAGACCGTCTGGGCGCCATGTCAGCGCTCGAAGACTCTCATCTGGAGCTGCTGAGCACGGATGGTTTTACCTCCCGGGAGCGCAAGGATGTCCTGATCAACCTGATCAGGCACTACAAAAGACGCCTGCAAATCAACACCTCACTGCTGGAGCTTGATTCGCCGTTGATCCGCCCCCGCTATATGTCGCTGCTGATGGAGCGTCTGGAGATCGCACGGGACAGTGCCGAGAGCGAACTGGCCGATCTGCTGCGCGAGGACGAATTTCTGCCGGTATTGCCCGTCGCCTTCACACCCGTCAAAGCACCGTCGAAGACCAAACGGGTGTTCAAGTCACGGGATAACGGCGCCCTGGTGGGAGAGCTGGAACCGGCGAGCACTGACATGCCGTTTCCGACAATCGTCACCCGAAACCCGGTCACCCTCCAGGTCAGTGGACGGTTCATGGAGCACCCCAATGAGGGATGGGTCGAAATTGTCGAAGCCGCGCCGGTGCGGCCTGTGCACGCCGCGCAACCGCGTACTGTTGCCGCGCTGCGCACGGAGGGGCAGCGACTGATCGACGAAATCCCGGCCATTGAGCGCTCAATCGAATTTCAGAAAAGAAAGCTCAGTGATCCGCAACGGCGGGATGAACTCAACCCCCGCGACTGGAGCGATATGCTGGAACACCAGGCTGAACGGATCGAAACGCTGGCCAGCGAACTGGAGCACGCCCAGCCAGACAACCCGCAAATCAACAACGTGCTTGAATCATTGCGCAACACCGCCAGCGAAACCCGGCTCAAAGGCCAGCAACATTGCATCGAGGGATACAAGGCACAACGCCCCCGACAGGAAAGTATCGAGTACCTTCGCGATCGCCAGGCGGTGGACATCGGGCTGGTACAGGCACTCAAGCGGACGGCCGCCAAAGACTATTTGACTGAATTCGCCATTCGGGAGAAAAACTCGGAAACGGTGCTGTGGTATGCGCATTTCCACTACGCCCAGGTGAACAACGCGCCCTCGACCTACACCATCGCCCACCTCAAACGTCCCGAACATCGCTTCATGACCCTCAAGGATCTGATTGCCCAGGCCGGGCCGGACAACAAGGTGATCATCCGCGACCTCTACAGCCCCATTACCCCACCATGGGATCAAAGGCTGTTTCTGGACCTGTTGCCCGTTCGGTAGTCGAGTCGCCAACTGCGAAGTACACCGCCATAAACGCCGAAAGCCGCGCCTTTTCAGGTCGCGGCTTTCGGTGTCAGGGCAACGAAACGGTCAGTGGGCGAACAACGAATTGCCCTTCTGCCCCGCCAGTTTCTCCGGCTTGATCAGGAACCGCGCCAGTGCCGGCAACAGCCACAGCGCACCGAACATGTTCCACAGCAGCATGAAGGTCAGCATCAGCCCCATGTCGGCCTGGAACTTGATGGCCGAGAAGATCCAGGTGCACACACCAATGGCCAGGCACAGGCCGGTGAACAGCACCGCCTTGCCGGTGGACTTCAGCGTCTGGTAGTACGCCTCTTGCAGCGGCAGGCCGGCACGCAGGAAGCTTTCCAGGCGGCTGTAGATGTAGATGCCGTAGTCCACGCCAATCCCCACCCCGAGCGCCACGACCGGCAGGGTCGCCACTTTCACGCCGATGCCCATGAAGGCCATCAGGGCGTTGCCGAGTACCGAGGTCAGCACCAGGGGCAGCACGATGCACAAGGTCGCCGCCCACGAACGGAAGGTGATCATGCACATGACCGCCACACAGATGTACACCAGGATCAGGATGGTCAGCTCAGACTTCTTGATCACCTCGTTGGTGGCCGCCTCGATCCCGGCGTTACCGGCAGCGAGGATGAACTCCAGGCCATCCTTGTTGTTTTCCTTGGCGAACTCCTGCACCGCATGCACCGCGCGATCCAGGGTCTCGGCCTTGTGATCGTTGAGGAACACCAGCACCGGCGCCAGGGAACAGCTGTTGTTGTACAGGCCGTCAGCGCGGGCAATGGAGTTGTTCAGCACGTCAGGGTTACGCGACAGGGTTTCCCATTTCAGGTTGCCCTCGTTCATGCCCTTGATCATTTGCTTGGACACGGTCACCAGGGAAATCGCCGACTGTACGCCCTCAGTGTTCTGCATCTTCCACATCAGCTCGTCGATCGGCCCCATGGCTTCGTAGCGCGAGCAGCCTTCGGACTTGGTCTTGACCATCACCACCAATACGTCGGAACTGGTGGAGTAGTTGTTGATGATGAAGTTGTTGTCCTTGTTGTAGCGCGAGTCCGGACGCAGCTCCGGGGCCCCCTGGTCAAGGTCGCCGATTTTCAGGTTCTGGCTGTACCACAGGCCGCCGCCAAAGGCGATCAGTGCCAGCAGAATGGAAATCGGGGCCACTTTCGCGCTGGCAAAGTTCGACAGCAGGCGCCAGAACGGATGCTCGCGAGTCGCGTCCTTTTTGCTGCGGTCGACGGCACGCTTGCTGATGCCGACATAGGAAATCGCCACCGGCAGCAGGATCAGGTTGGTGAACACGATCACCGCCACGCCGATGGATGCGCCGATGGCCAGCTCACGGATCACACCGATATCGATGATCAGCAGCGTGATGAAACCCACGGCATCGGCGAGGATCGCGATCATCCCCGGCAGGAACAATTGACGGAACGTACGACGCGCCGCCGTCAGGGCGTTGTCCGCCTCGCTCGATTGCAGGGCGATCCCGTTGATCTTCTGTACGCCGTGGGAAATACCGATGGCGAAGATCAGGAACGGCACCAGCATCGAATAGGGGTCGAGCCCGAAGCCGAAGAAGTGCATCAAGCCCAGTTGCCAGACCACTGCCACCAGCGTCGTGCTCAACACGGCGACGGTACTGCGCAGGCAGTTGGTGAACCACAACAGGAGGATCAGGGTGATGACGAAGGCGATGCCGAAGAACATCACCACCATCACCAGGCCATCGATCAGGTCACCGACTTTCTTGGCGAAACCGACGATGTGAATCTTCACGTTCGGGTTCTGAGCTTCGAACTTGGTGCGGATCTTGTCTTCAAGCTCGTGGGAGAACTGGCGATAGTCCAGCGCCAGCAGCTTGCCCTGGTCTTGCGGGTCCGGGTAGGACTCCAGCAACGGAATGTCGACGATGCTCGACTTGAAATCGTTGGACACCAGGCGCCCGACCTGACCGGACTTGAGCACGTTGTTGCGCAGCAAGTCGAGGCTGGTCTGGGAGCCGTTGTAGCTCTGCGGAATCACTTCCCCGCCGGCGAAGCCCTCTTCCGTCACTTCGGTCCAGCGAACGCTCGGGCTCCACAGCGACTTGAGGCCGGAACGGTCGACACCGGAGATGTAGAACACCTCGTCGTTGATCTGACGCAGGGTCTCCATGTACTCCTTGGAGAAAATGTCGCCATCGGTGGCTTCCACCGAGATCCGCACGGTGTTGCCCAGGTTCGCCAGATCGTTGCGGTGCTCCATCATCTTCTGGATGAAGGGATGCTCCAGCGGGATCATTTTTTCGAAACTGGTGGACGGACGAATCAGCGTCGCCTGCCAGAACAGGAAAATACTGACCAGCAGGCAGATCGTGATCACTGCCGGGCGGTTGTTGAAGATCAGGCGCTCGAGGAACGTCGCCTTGTCCTGGTGATGAGTACTTAAAGATGTCATACGCCCGCCTTGTTATTATTTACTCGACTCATTTGCCCGCTTTTATTTGCCAAGCTCAGTGCCGTTTGGCGAAGTGACGCGAACGCCGCCCTGACCTGCCAGAACCAGATTGCCATTGCCTGTTGCAGTCACTGCCGAGACCGAAATACGGTCCGGACGGTTGACCACCTTGAAGGTTTCGCCATTGTCGCTGCTGCGAATCACCGAGCCGCCGTTGCCGACGATCACGATGGAACCGTCGTCGAGCAGCGTGCCACCGGACAGCCCGAACTCCAGGTCGCCACGTTCAGCCTTGAGCTCGACTTGCTCCCAGTTGCTGCCGAAATCCGTGGAACGGTAAAGGTTGCCACGCAGTCCGTAGGCCAGCAGCGTATTGGGCTGCGCCGTGCCGATCACGCCGAACAACGAGCCTTCGTACGGACCTTCGAGCTTCTCCCAGGTCTGGCCCCAGTCCGCGGAACGGAACATGCTGCCCTGCTCGCCGACGATGAACAGCCCGGTGTCCTTGACCGCGGCGATCGCGTTCAGGTGGTACTGGTCTTCGTTGTCCAGGCGGTCGCTGGCGTCTTCCCAATGCTTGCCACCGTCGGTGGTTTCCATCAGCGAGCCGTAGGCGCCCACGGCAAAGCCACTGTCGGCGTCCTTGAACCAGACATCGAGCAGCGGCGATTCGCGTGTCAGATCTTCGAATTGCTTGGTCCAGGTCGCGCCGCCGTCGTCGCTGGCGAGGATCTGCGCGTCATGGCCGACGGCCCAGCCGTGCTTGTCGTCGACGAAAAACACCGATGTCAGCAAGGACCGGGTCGGGACCTTGGCCTGGGTCCAGGTAGTGCCCTGGTCATCGGAATACAGGATGTGCCCACGATCCCCGACCGCCACCAGGCGCTTGCCGGCGTGGACGACATCGAGCATCAGGCTTTTGGCAGCCTTGGTGGATTCAATGGAATAAACAACATCGGATGCTGGCGCCGCCGCGGCCAGCGCAGGTGCCGACAGCATGGCAGAGCCCAACAGCGAGAGCGCTGTGGCCAGCAACGCGAATTTGCGTAATGCCGGCGGGCGGCAGATACCCACACCCATGACAGGCTCACTCATAGACCTTCTCCCATTATTATTGTTAGGTCGTTCAACCTTTCTGGGCGCCGTAAGGGTGCGTGCCTGGAGCGGCTGTTTCAGAGCATAGTCCTGAAACCCGCAATCCAGAGCCCCTTCGGAAGCTGGCCTATCCTATCGGTGTTTTTTCATGTCTGACAATCGACGCCACGTTATGTCTGTCTCTTATACACATCT
>NZ_JAHBDN010000082.1:0-32245 GCF_019956445.1 Pseudomonas sp. BF-R-19 | reverse complement strand
CGCAGGCTTTGGCGGAACGCTTCGGACTCCTCGTCCAGCGGCGGCTCGCAGGTCCAGGGGCCGAACTGTACCTTGGGCTCGGCAGGCCATTGCTGCGGGGGCAGATTGGGAGTATTCATAAGCTTGACTCCTGTTGTACTTATATTTATTGACGTCGCCGGCCGCCAGACCGGCGAAGATGAAATCACTTGCCGGCCGCTTCTAGCTTGCCCAAGGAGAAATCAGACTCCTTGGCACCCTTTCGGTTGATGACGTAGGTGGAAACGAAGTTGGTCGAGTGCTGGCGCTTGAAGTCGATCTGCTGGCCCTGCACCGGCAGGATCGCCTTGTAGCCGTCTTCACCGGTAATCGGCTGTTGCTGAAAATGATGGAATCGCCAGAACTCACCGTTCTTGTCGTAGATCTCGGACATCAACGGGCGGTTGGCCTGCACGTCCACGTAAAGAATCTTCTTGCCGTAGGGGTGGGCGTCCGGCGGTGTGCCTTCGAGCACCCACACTTCGCGCGGCTGCCAGCCCAGTTTAGGGCTGGGGTTCCAGTACGGTGGGTTGCTCACATCTTGCAACGGAAACTGGGCGGCCGGCTCCTTCTCACCGACGCCAACGGTCTGCGGGGTGTCGGTCGCCGCGAGGATCCAGCGTTTGCCGATCAGCTTGACGCTCTTGTACCAGTTGGGCGGCGAGTCCCAGAGGTCGAGGTCGTCACCGAGCACGTCCAGCCCGCCTATCGGGTCCATCCAGGCGTTGCCGGAGATGCGCCGCACGCGGCGCACCGACTTCACGTAGGCCCAGACGTCGTCGTTTTTGAAGCCGTCGGCATAACGCTTGGTGTAGGTACCGATACCCTTGATGTCCTGGGGTGCCTCGGCGAACAGCAAGGTGTTCTGCAGCATGAAATCGTCGCCGATAGCGGCCGGCCCATTGAGCCTGCCGCGGGTGTAGAAGCGATCCAGGTGATAGCGTTGTACCCGTTCCAAGCCCTTCTTGGCGTCAATCAGAAGGTAGTGGAAGTTCTTCAGTTCTAGCGAGTCGCCCATCGGCCGACCGTAGATGAAGTTCCACACGATCTTGTCGCCGGCGTCCGGGTCGTTGACGTCGATTTCCGGGTACGGAACGCCCTTCTCCCAGCCTTGCACGGTGCGCGTGGCCTTATCGAAACCGACCTTGCCGGCGTTGGCCGCAGCTGCAGCCAGGTATGCCGGGTCGAGCTCCACACGTTTGGAGGGCGCCAGGGTCAGGCCCAGGTTGTAATTGCGGATCTGCCACTGCACCTTGTCGGTCAACAGTTGGTTGAGCGGTTTGCCCTCGAAGGTGTCATTCAGCACCTTGTCGAGGTTGCTTTTGTCCACCAGAGTGCCGGCGGGCAGCTTGGCGGCCAAGGCAGTAGCACTTACGGCCAGCAGGGCGCAGCTCAGCGCCGCGTATTTGAAGAGTTTCATTGGTCAGCAGCTCCAGGTCAGAATTGGCGGGTCAAACGCAGTACAAACTGGTCGTGGTTGTCGAGATAACCGAACAGGCGGGTATTGCCCTGGCCTTGGGCCTCGGCTGCGTCGTCGCTGCCGCGCCCGGCAGCGAAGAACAGATCAGCCTCAGTGCGTAGACGCCAGTTATCGCCGATGGCGAATTCCACGGCGGGAATAAGGAAGCCACCCTTGTTGTTCACGTCGACGCCAGCGGCCAACGAGGGGTTGATGGTGTCGTTGCGGTAGTTGGTTTGCAGCACGGTGGTGAACAGAGTGGTGTCACGCTTCTTCTTCGCACCAAACGCTGCCAGCTCAACCAGATCGTCATCGCTGTCGAAGCCGAGCACGCGGGTGTTGAACAACTGCATGGAGAGGAACGACGGACGGCTGGTGCCAAGCACGCTGATCAGGTCCACGGTCTTGTCCATGCGCAGCATGGTGGTCAGGGTGTCTTTACGTAGCAGCCCGGCGAAGCCCGGCGGTACCGCGCCACCGAACAAAGTCTCGCTGCCCTGGTTGAAGGCGACGTCCTGGGTGTAGACCACCTCGGTGGAAAACACCGCATCCGCCGCGGGCACGTAGGTGCTGGCTGTTGCGCCCCACACGGTGATCTCGGGGTGGAAGACATCGCCAAGTACCCCCTTAGGCGCTTTTTTGTAAGGATTGAAACGTGAATTGATTACCGGGTCGCCCTGGTAGGACTTGAGCCAAGCCAGCGAGTAGTTCACATCACCGGCGATCCCCGACCAACGCAGCCCGCCAGTGACTTTTTCGCTATCGCCTTCGGGGTGCTTATAGTCGGTATCCAACAGCGAAAAGAAGTCGGTTCCACGATAAGGCTGAGGAGCCCAGCGGCCACCATAGAAGTCGACGTTGTTGCCGATGGCGTTTTGCGCATCCAGCCCTGGACGTACCAACACCTGTAACGAACCCTCAAGCTCCGGCACCTGGACGATCGTATTCAGCATGATGAGGGGCTTGCGCAGCTCCTCGTTCTCCGGCTCAAGGAACGAACGCCAGCGATAGTCGAAGCCCTGGACCACGTCCATGGCGCGGAAGAAGTCGGTCTCGCCCCAGACCACCTGCTGCTTGCCCACGCGGAACTTGACCCGGTCGTACTCGTAATCGAAGTAGAACTCGCGCAATTCGGCCCGGTCGTACTGATCCATCAGGTCGCTGCCGCGCCCGCGAAACCCAGTGTTGACCATGGAACGGTTGATATCCTGCAGATCATCCTGATAGTTGGTCATCCATTCCTTGTCGAAACGAGTAATGGCCTTCCAACTCAGGGGGCCGGTGACGGCGTCGGCGTCCAGCAGCAGCGAGCCACGCGTCATGGACAGCTTGCCCTTGTCGTCGGCGCGGGTTTCCGGCGCGTCCTTCAAGTTGAAGGACGACCAGCCCCTGAGATAGCCGCCCAGGCTGAAGCCGAACTCGTCGTTGCCGTAGTCCATTGCCTGCCCCAGGGAAGGCAGTAGACCCAGCGGCAGCAAGGCGAAGGCCCAGGACGACTTGCAGGCCTGTCTTTTCAATTGCATCGTTAACACCTCTGATTGTTCTTATTGATGGAGGTACCGCTCAGTACTAACCGTCAAAGGGCCGGTTCGGAGTTAAAGTCGCGCAGCTCCTCTTGGTGCTGCGCGGCAAAGATGAAGTCGGGTTTGAACACCAACGCGAGCGCCGGTATGACGAACAGCGATGTGAAGGCGGAGACCATCAGCCAGAGGCCGATCAACAGGCCCATTTCGGCCTGGAAACGCAGCGAGGAGAAGGCCCAGAGCATGACCCCTGCGGCCAGCGTGAAGGCCGTCAGCAGCACGCCGCGCCCGGCGGAGCCGATGGACTGCAGCACGGCTTCAAGGGGACTCGCTTTGGGGTATTTCTCCAGGTATTCCTTGATCGAGTCGACGATGTAGAAGGCGTAGTCCACACCCAAACCGATACCCAGCGCGACCACCGGCAGAGTGCTGATGCTCATACCAATGCCCTGCCAGGACATGAAGGCGAAGGTGACCACGTTGGACACCAGCACCGGGATGATGAAGAAGATGCCGCTGACCGAAGAGCGGTAGACCACCAGACAGCAGAGCACCACGACCAGGAACGCCAGGGCGATGGCCTCGATCTGGTCCCGCAGCAGCACCTCGTTGACCGCCGCAATCACCCCCAAGCCGCCGCCTGCGAGTTTTACCTCGGCCTTCTCCAACGGGTTCTCGGCGATAAAGCGCTTTGCGTAGTGCACCGCGTTGCGCAGGGTGTCGCCCTTGTGGTCTTGAAAGAAAAAGGTAATCGCGCCGTTCTGGAACTGCCGGTCGGCGTATTGCGCCATGTCCTCGGGGGCGGCGCCCTGCAGGTAGAAGTTGATCAGCTCGCCGTTCTCGGTCTGCGAGGCACCCAACTCGCGGTAGCGCGGGTTACCTTCATAGAGGTTGCGGCGGATGTCCACCACCAGGTCGGCCAGCGACACGCTGCCACCTATCTCCGGCTGGCGCTCCATATAGCGCGAGAAGCGCTGCGCCCAGTCCAGCACCTCAGGAGCTTTGAGCGCATCCGGCCCACTACCCTCGATAACCACGAACATCTGCTCGGAGCCGGGGTACAGGCGGTTGATCAAAGCACTGTCGCGGTTGAACGATGCATCACGCCAGAGAATCGGCGAACCGTCGCTGGCATCCCCAACCTGAATCCGCGAAGCCTCGACCAGCAACCCGGCGAGCAGCACTACACAAACAGGTGCTACTAGATAGCGGGCGCGGGAGGTAACTAGCAGGGAAGCCATCCGCAATACAGCAGCAAGAATAAAGTCGAGATTCAGCGGATGTACATAACCCTGCGGGCGACGAACCCAGGACAACATGATCGGCGTCATCACCACCGCAGACACCGCAATGCTCAGCACCCACACGGCCCCGATGATCGCCACCTTGTGCAGCAGCGGGATCGGCGTAAGCATCACGCAGAGAATGGCACCCGCGTCGGCATAGAGCCCGAGCATACTGGGGCGGAACAGTTCCGCCATGGACTGCTCAGCGGCGCGGCGAGACTCCACCTGATCGTCTAGCACTAAGTCATCGTAACGGGTGATCAACTGCACCGAGTGCGAGAAGGCACGCGCAGTGATGATAAAGGCCACAACGACCACCAGAGGGTCCAAGTTGTAGCCCAGTAGTGCGCTGATGCCCAGCGCCCAGATACCGGATATGCCCCCCGCCAGCAGCGGCAGCAGCGTACCGCGCCAGGTTCTACTAAAGATGAACAGCAACACCAGCATCGCTGCCAGCGAAAATAGTGAAAGCGTCAAAGTCTCGGGTAAGTAGTTGGCTACCCAGCCATACAATACCGGTTCACCGACCAAGTGCAGGGTGACCTGATCTTTGATTGGCGAGGCATCGAGGATTGCCTGGACTTGGGGAAAAATTGCCTTGTAATTCACCAGTTGGTCATAGAAATCCACCTGGATAAGGGTCGAACTGAACGCACGATCCACGAACAGGCCATAGACCATCGAGTTACTGAGAATCGCCTGACGCAACTGATTAAGCTCGGCCTGCTCACGCGGCACCTGCTCCCCCATCAAGGGCTCGGTCACAATGCCTTCACTGGAGGCATTCACCCGCTTTAACTTACGTGAGGCAAGTGACACGATCTGCTGCGGATTCACCCCCTCCACTTTGCGCAATTCGCGAGTGATGCGCTGCACTTCTGCAAGGATGTCAGGCTGTATGATGTCCTTTCCTCGCGCCTTGACCAGGATCGTTACCCGATTGCCGGCAGCGAAGCTGTCCTTGTATGCCTGGTGCACCTGCACGTATGGGTGGTTATGCGGAATCATGTCCGCGAAACGGGTCTGAATGTCCAGACGAGTCAGACAGAGCGCGAAAAACAGGGTGATAAACCCAACGACAACGGTCACCGGCCCCCGATGTGCGATTGACCATTCGGCCAAGCGGGCTGCGAAATTCTTCAGTTTCCTCATGGCTGCATCCCCGCACTTACGACGGTTAGCTGCCCGCTATCGATGACGGCCAATTGCTGCCCCACCAACAGGTTGCCACCAGCGATCGGCAGAACACGGGTGAAGTAGCCCTTGCCCAACCCGCCAAACTCTAAAGCAGCATTGACCCACCCTCCGGCAGGCTTCCGGCTCTGGAAATAGGTGCCGTTGTCACCCACTACACTCCACAGCCCGTCCGCCACCATCACGTCACGCAGGTGATCGGATGTGAAGCGCGAGAGGGCTTTCCAGCTATCCCCTCCGTCCTGGCTGACATAGATATGCCCGGCATTACCGACGGCGACGCCAACCTGACCATCGAAGGAAACAGAGCGCAGGCTCTCGCTACCCAGCTCTTGTGTCGTCCAGCTCAGTCCGCCATCACGACTGCGCAGCAGACGCCCGAACTCTGCGGCGATCCATAGATCATTCCCAACACCCTGACGAATAGTGTTGAAGGCGACATCCTGCTCTTTGCCGACCCTTTCCCAGGTACCGGCTCCCGGCCCCGAACGGAACAGAGCCCCCGCCTCACCAGTAACCCAGAAGTGTCCATCGATGAAGGCAACATCCAGCAGCTTTCCGCCGATCTCGCTGACGGGTAGCGGCGTATTGCGCCAGGCTTGCCCAGGCGCTTTCAGCCATAAATCGCCATGATTTCCGACCGTCACCACAACCCCGTCCGGGGAAACTGCCACGGCTTGCAGGTTGCGCCGACTAGGCAACACCTCGCGACTCCAGCGTGTCGCACCCTCTACACCGTGCAGCACAGCGCCATCCTGGCCAACCACCCAAAGCGATGTCAAATCACCTGCCGCACCAAAAAACATATCGCGCTGTTCTACTACCGGCTGCAGCAAGGGCGCAGCATCGACGGCCGGCTTGATGAAAACTGCTGCATAGGCCAGGCCGGCGATCAGCCCCCAAGGGGAAAGACGCGCCACCCACGACAACACCGCTCCCCCACCGTGATGCTTAAGCGCACTGCACGGCACAGACTGGGACGACGCTTCGTGACTCGTAGAAGAGACAACTGCACAAACAGGCCGGCAGGCAGAGTCTGGTGAATTGGTATCTAGAAGGGCTTGCTGGTTTCGCATGGGGGACACCGGTAGTTATTCTTATTTGTGGCACCGATCATGGCGCCGCAACAGTACCCGGACGTCCACCCGGCGCAGGTGGTAGGTGGGGGGAAACCACCTACCATGCCGAGCCTTGACTTATTCGTCGCCGTTCATCATTGCCCTGGCCTGCTGAGTTGCTTCGGTAGTGCGAATGGCCAAGGTGCGCACTTCGTCCGCCACCACGGCGAACCCCCGGCCGCACTCCCCTGCACGCGCGGCTTCGATGGCGGCGTTGAGCGCAAGCAGATTGGTCTGTGTCGCGATTCCCTGGATCGAGGTCACGATAGCCCCGAGCTTCTTCAGGCTATCCTGCAGCGCCTCATGCTGATGCGTCTGTATTTTCCGCAGCTCGGCCTCCTCGTACTCGTTCTGTATGTCGATCAGAGAGCCAATCACTCTAAACGGGGTGCCATCGCTGTTTCTCTGAGCGAGCCCACGCGCTCGGAACCAGCGGTAGCCCCCATTCTTGAGCTGCAGCCTGTAAGTGAGTTCAAGGAGCCCATCCGCCCCGGGGTCCACCATGTAGGCAGCAAATGCGCCGATGCTGCCTTGTCTGTCCTCAGGATGGAGTCGTGACGCCCAACTGTTCAGCTCCCTGGGGAAGTCCTCGGCCCTCTCGAAGCCTAGCAACTGCAGGAACTGCGGCGACCACCAGATCTCGTTTCGCGGATTGACCGGATCTCCCGCGACGACTTCCATACCCCAGAGAGCATCGTGGATGGTTTCGAGTACCATTTGAAAACGGACCCTGCTCATCTCCAACTCAGCGGACTGGTGCCTGGAAACCTCAATATCTCGCAACGCGCACAACAGGCGAACCGGATTCCCACAGTCGTCTCGACAGACACCACTGCGAGCCAAAAACCACCGATAGTCGCCGGATGCCACCCGCATGCGATGCTCGAACGACCAATGAGTCATATTTGCGCACCCGGCCAGCCAATCGTTCAACGACTGCAGCAGGAGATGTCGATCATCCGGATGCACACGCACCAGCCATTGGCCTAAACGAGTCGGAACAGCCGAACCGAACAATCCTCTCAACCTGGACGAAAGAACCAGCTCACTCCGCAGGTCAAGAGACTGGCCTTCACCAATGGAAGCCTCCCAGAAGCCGTCATCAACGCTAGATTCCAGCAACCGAAAGCGATCATCCGCCAGATGATGCCGAGACCTGAGCACTGAATGTCCCTCTTCCAGCCGACGAAGTTCGGCTGATACCTCAGCATGCATTCCTTCCAGCTCGGCCAGGCGGTTCCGGACGCGCTCCAGCGCCTGCCCCGCCCGAAAGGCAAGTTGCCGGTCGTTTATCTCGGTACCAAGTACCTCCTCATCGAGCAACCCCGTCAACTGCAGTAACGTTTTCCTCGCAAGGCGTGCAGCAGAAAAAAAGAACATGGACTACCCCTGAAAGAATGCAGACATCACCCAGCGCGTCGTGATCAATGGAAAAGCGGCAAGGAGGCGCTAGGTAAAAAAGAGCGGTGCCATGAGTAGCACCGTCCAACGCTCAAATCGGTTCATTCAGCCTGGCCACTGCGAGCTGATAAGGTGTCGGGAGGCTTGCTCGCGCGCTCACGTATTTATCGCTAAAACAGCGAGCCCGACTGCAACCCCAGGCAACAGGGGGGGGTGAGAGTAATACCCAGCGCGACTTGTCCCGTGGTCTCAAGCGATGTCAATCGTGCCAAGGTAAGACCCGCCCCTCTTCCCCCAATGCAGGTGGTAAAAGGGTGGCGCGAGTTGCAGGCAGGTGTATTAGCTGCTTCGGCGCTCGCCCCAGCAGCTCGTGGCATGGTCGTACTCATCCGGCCCTACGTCCAGTTCCGCCACGCCGAGGGCGTAATCGGCGCCTACTTCCAGGGCGAGTTCGTCGGCAACGCTCCGGCGGGTTACTGCATCGTGCCGCGGGGCTGGTATCTGGGTGCCCCTCCCGAACCAAGACAGAGCAAAACAATACCCCCCCGGCTGATCTCTGATCAGACCGAGACACTTTGGCTTTGATCAGAACTGCGCGGCGTCCAGCAGGTACAACGATTCGCTGCCGGCTTTGACCGAAGCGGTCAGCGAGTGGGTGCGCGGCAGCAGGCGGGCGAAGAAGAAGCGCGCGGTGCCCAGTTTGGTCCGGTAGAACTCGTCCTGGTCGTGCTTGGCCAGCGCGGTGCGTGCCATCAGGGCCCACATATAGGCGTAGGCGGTGTAACCGAACACCTGCAGATACTCCACCGAGGCGGCGCCGACTTCGTTCGGGTCGGCCTTCGCCCGATCCAGCAGATGGCTGGTCATCAGCTCCAGGTTGGCGATGGCAACTTTCAGTGGGTTGACGAACTCGGCCAGGGAAGCGTCAGCGCTGTCGGTGAAGGCCTTGATCTCTTCAGCGAAGTGTTCGTAGAACGCCCCACCGCTGCCGACCACTTTACGCCCGACCAGATCGAGGGCCTGGATGCCGTTGGTGCCTTCGTAGATCTGGGTGATGCGACAGTCGCGGATCAACTGCTCCTGGCCCCACTCGCGGATAAAGCCGTGGCCGCCGAAGATCTGCTGGCCGTGCACGGTGGTTTCCAACGCCATATCGGTGAGGAAGGCCTTGGCGACGGGCGTGAGCAGCGCCACCAGCTCTTCCGCTCGTTTGCGCACCGCGGCATCGATGCTGTATTTGGCAGTGTCCAGCTGCATGGCTACGTAGCTGGAGAAGGCACGACCGCCTTCGTTCAGTGCTTTCATGGTCAGCAGCATCCGCCGCACGTCCGGGTGCACGATGATCGGGTCGGCGGCTTTGTCCTTGGCCACCGGGCCGGTCGGCGCACGGCTCTGGATACGGTCGCGGGCGTATTCCACTGCGTTCTGGTAGCTGCGCTCACCCAGGGACAGGCCCTGGATACCCACGCCCAGACGCTCGTAGTTCATCATGGTGAACATGGCGGCGAGGCCCTTGTTCGGCGCATCGACGATCCAGCCGGTGGCACCATCGAAGTTCATCACGCAGGTGGCCGAGGCCTTGATGCCCATCTTGTGTTCGATGGAGCCGCAGGACAGGGCGTTCCGCTCACCCAGGGAACCGTCGGCATTGACCATAAACTTCGGCACCAGGAACAGCGAGATGCCTTTCGGGCCCGCCGGGGCGTCCGGCAGCTTGGCCAGCACCAGGTGGATGATGTTCTCGGTCAGGTCGTGCTCACCGCCGGTGATAAAGATCTTGGTGCCGGAAATCTTGAAGCTGCCATCGGCCTGCGGCTCGGCCTTGGTGCGGATAATCCCTAAGTCGGTGCCGGCGTGCGGCTCGGTCAGGCACATGGAGCCCGCCCAAGCGCCGGCGTACATGTTCGGCAGGTATTTCTCTTTCAGCTCTTCGCTGGCGTGGGCGTTGATCGATAGACAGGCACCGGCGGTCAGCATCGGATACAGACCGAACGACAGGTTGGCCGAGTTGACCATTTCCTCGACCTGCGCCGAGATCGCCTTGGGCATACCCATGCCGCCAAATACCGGGTCGCCACCGACGCCCACCCAGCCGCCTTCGGCGTAGGTGCGGTAGGCCGCCGGGAACCCGGCGGGGGTCTTCACCGCACCGCCTTCCCAAGAGCAACCTTCTTCGTCGCCGCTACGGTTGAGCGGAGCAATCACGCCACCGGTGACCTTGCCGGCTTCTTCTAGGATGGCGGCGGCAGTGTCTTCGTCCACCACCTCGGCCAGGGCCGGCGACTGGGCCCACAGCTTGGATACTTCGAACACTTCATTGAGAACAAAACGCATGTCACGCAGGGGGGCTTTGTAGTCAGCCATGATGGAGTCTCGCGGATAGTCAATGGGCATTACACATGCCTGCGGTTGAAAAAATCAGTACCGCGCGGCGGCGTCACTGGGATATGAACAGGTGATCACGACGCTCTATGGCCCGAGCACGACGGACAAGGCACCGAGGCCATTGCGCCGATTAACGCCCGCCTCTGCTCGGTCAATAGCGCACAGTGCGTGCTGCCGCTCGGCAGCGGTGTTCAGCCAGACCACCAGCCCTTGCACGAAGGCCTTGAGCATCGCGGTGGGTGCCGTGGCGCCAGCTGCCTGCAAGCGCTGCAGAAACTTGTCCTCGTAACTGCAGCGCAACAGCAGGATCTTCCGCTGGTGTGCCGGGGCCAGGCAACGGAACTCCTGCTCGGACATCAGAAAATGCAGGCACCGCCGCTCATGCAGGGCGATAAGGTCGTCCACGCTCGCTAGCGGAACGGACGAGCGAACGCGACCAGAGCTGGTTTGGCTACGTCCTATGGAGATCTGGGATCTGGGATCTGGTCAAATAGTCAATAGGTCTAAACGACTGCCTTAACCATATCTTCGATGACCTTCTTGGCGTCGCCGAAAACCATCATGGTTTTGTCCAGGTAGAACAGTTCGTTGTCCAGACCGGCATAACCGCTGGCCATCGAACGCTTGTTGACGATGATGGTCTTGGCCTTGAAGGCTTCGAGAATCGGCATGCCGGCGATTGGCGATTTCGGATCGTTCTTCGCCGCCGGGTTGACCACGTCGTTGGCGCCGAGCACCAGCACCACGTCGGCCTGACCGAACTCGGAGTTGATGTCTTCCATCTCGAACACCTGGTCGTATGGCACCTCAGCCTCGGCCAGCAGCACGTTCATGTGGCCGGGCATCCGACCGGCTACCGGGTGGATCGCGTACTTCACGGTCACGCCGCGATGGGTCAGCTTCTCGGTCAGCTCCTTCAGCGCGTGCTGTGCCCGGGCTACCGCCAGACCGTAGCCCGGAACGATGATCACGGTGTCGGCGTTGGTCAGCAGGAAGGTCGCGTCGTCAGCCGAACCGGATTTCACCGGGCGAGCTTCTTTCGAGCCGGCAGGACCGGCCGCGTCTGCCGTGTTGCCGAAACCGCCGAGCAATACATTGAAGAACGAACGGTTCATCGCCTTGCACATGATGTACGAGAGGATCGCACCGGACGAGCCCACGAGGGAGCCTGCAATGATCAGCATCGAGTTGTTCAACGAGAAACCGATACCTGCCGCCGCCCAGCCGGAGTAGCTGTTGAGCATCGACACCACGACCGGCATGTCAGCGCCGCCGATCGGGATGATGATCAGCACGCCGAGCACGAAAGCCAGGGCCAGCATCAGCGCGAAGGCGCTGAGGTTACCGCTCAGCATGAAGGTGATGCCCAATGCCAGTGTCGCCAGGCCCAGCAGCAGGTTCAGCTTGTGCTGACCGCCAAACTGTACCGGTGCGCCCTGGAACAGGCGGAACTTGTACTTGCCCGCCAGTTTGCCGAAGGCAATGACAGAGCCGGAGAAGGTGATCGCACCGATGGCCGCACCGAGGAACAGCTCCAGGCGGTTACCGGCAGGGATCGAATCGCCCAATTGCTTGACGATACCCAGCGATTGCGGCTCGACGACAGCAGCGATGGCGATGAACACGGCGGCCATACCGATCATGCTGTGCATGAAGGCGACCAGTTCCGGCATCTTGGTCATTTCAACGCGTTTGGCCATGATCGAACCAACCGTGCCGCCGACCAGCAGGCCGACGATCACGTAGACGATGCCGTCATGGGCCAGCTCGGCACCGAGCTTGTAGATCAGGCCGACCGTGGTCAGGATCGCCAGGCCCATGCCGAGCATGCCGAACAGGTTGCCGCGACGCGACGTGGTTGGGTGCGAGAGGCCCTTGAGCGCCTGGATGAAGCAGACCGAGGCGATCAAATACAGGGACGTAACCAGGTTCATGCTCATGCTTGCTGCACCTCAGCCTTGACTGCTTCGGCCTTGGCTGCCGGAGCTTTTGCAGGAGCCGCTTTCTTCTTGAACATTTCCAGCATGCGCCGGGTCACCAGGAAGCCACCAAATACATTGACCGCAGCCAGAGCCACGGCCAGGGTGCCCATGGTCTTGCCCAGCGGGGTCACGGTGAGGGCGGCGGCGAGCATGGCGCCGACGATGACGATGGCCGAGATGGCGTTGGTCACAGCCATCAGCGGTGTGTGCAGTGCAGGTGTCACGTTCCAGACCACGTGGTAGCCGACATAGATGGCCAGCACAAAGATGATCAGGTTGTAGATACCGTGAGAGATCAGCATGTCTTCCATTGTTTTTATCCTCAGCCGTTCTTGCGCACGATCTGGCCGTCGCGGCACATCAGGCACGCGGCGACGATATCGTCTTCGAGGTTGATCACCAGCTGTCCTTCTTTATCGAACAGCAGCTTCATGAAGTCCAGCAGATTGCGGGCATACAGTGCCGAAGCATCGGCCGCCACGGCGCCGGCCAGGTTGGTCGGGCCAACGATGGTCACGCCATTCTCGACGACCACCTGATCGGCCACGGTCAGCGGGCAGTTGCCGCCCTGGGCGGCCGCGAGGTCGATGACCACCGAGCCCGGTTTCATCTGCGCCACGGTTTCCGCGCTGAGCAGCGTCGGTGCCTTGCGGCCCGGAATCAGTGCGGTGGTGATGACGATGTCAGCCTGTTTGGCGCGTTCGTGCACGGCCAGGGCCTGACGTTGCATCCAGCTGGCCGGCATTGGCCGCGCGTAACCGCCGACACCAACGGCGCATTCACGCTCTTCATCGGTCTCGTAAGGCACGTCGACGAATTTGGCGCCGAGGGATTCGATCTGTTCCTTTACCGCAGGACGCACGTCAGACGCTTCGATCACCGCACCCAGACGCTTCGCCGTAGCAATGGCCTGCAAACCGGCCACGCCAGCGCCAAGAATCAACACACGCGCCGCTTTTACGGTGCCCGCAGCCGTCATCAGCATCGGCATGAAGCGCGGATAATGGTGAGCGGCTAACAACACGGCTTTATAGCCGGCGATGTTGGCCTGGGACGACAGCACATCCAGGCTCTGGGCGCGAGAGGTGCGCGGCGCAGCTTCCAGCGCAAACGCGGTAATGCCGCACTCGGCCAGCTTGGCGATGGTTTCATTGTTGAACGGATTGAGCATCCCCACCACAACGGTGCCGCGCTTGATGAGCGCCAACTCGCTGTCGCTGGGGGCGACGACCTTCAAAATCAGATCTGCACCAAACGCGTCGCCGACGCTGCCAATGGCTGCGCCTGCGGCTTCATAGGCACTGTCGACAACGCTGGCATTGATGCCGGCGCCGCTTTGTACAGTGACTTTATGACCCTGGCCGATCAGCTTCTTGATGGTTTCCGGGGTAGCAGCGACCCGTGTTTCACCGGAATGCGACTCAAGAGGAACACCGATTTTCACATATAACTCCATACGAAATATTAATCCAGCACACGACTGGAACACCTACATGATGCATTGGCGACTCGCCGGGTAATAAAATTTCATTTCCCGTCCAAGCGCTTCCACGGCATGAAAACCTAGTTTTTTCTATTAGCCAAAACAACTAAAATCATTTCCTAAAAGTGGTAAACAACGCCAAAATCTAAAGAATCGCCACGAGCTCCAACATTCACTCCTGTGCTAGGGCCACTGCCATGCAGTTCGTCATTTTTGGAGTAAAGATAGCTTCCGGTAAACTCCCACCCATTACCAACTCGGTAATTCGAACCTATGCTGTACTGATTGTATTGCGACATAGGCGCCAACGTTACAAAAGTTACCTGGCTATCTGGGATAAATTTTTTGGAAAACGGGGCACCGCAGCCTTTCTTCTATTGTTGTTTTTGTTTTATTTGGATGTTCCTTACTTACAAATTTGTTTAGTATTTTCCAAGATCGGACTTATCTACTACGCCTTGTGTAACGAAGGGGGCCTTATTGCTCGATGACGACTCAGGAAGTTGATGAACAGCAGGCTGTAGAGCACATCGCCTATCAGAAGCACTGGCAATTGCCAGCCAATGTTTCCGACTAACCAGTGAGTGAATATCGTAAGTACGGCCAGGCTCTTTCCCAGGACTCCGAGGACGATATAAGGCCTGCCACGTATAGGGTCGATTGCAGCGTAGAGATATGCGGCACCGAAGGTGGCGACGAGGGCCAGTGCCAAGTCACGCATGGCAAGGTTGCTGCCGCTAGCGCTATCAAGCTGAAGTAGCGCACTAAGTTGGGTGTTCAGGAGCAGAAAGCAAAGTACAAAGGACCAGTTGAAGAGGGCGGCAGTGCCCATAAGCCAGCGAGTATGGATAATCATTGTTCGAATTCTCAGTGGTTGGATTAGGCACGGCCTGGGTCAATCAATATGGCCTGCGTGCTCATGCTGTTGATTTCACCTGTGCGTCTGAGTGTTTAGCGGGGGCTTCGCTCAGACTGACAAATACCAGCCTAAGCCGCAGTCGTTAAGCCCACTAGACGCTGTTCATGTCTGCTGAGCGCAACTCCACCCCGCGCTCTTGCAATCCGTCCATTTTCTCTGCTTTTCCTCACCGAACAAAAAAATGCCAGATGAGGACTTTTCGCTGGCATTACCTTCTCGAAGCAATACGCGAACATTGAAGAGGTCATGTGCCAATAGTTCTTTGACACAGGCACCTACCTGCCACGCCTGTGGCCGAGAAGACCGTTACTGTTTTTCTTGTCATTTTGAAATCCTTGGAGTGCCATCAACTGGTGCAAAGCTGATTGCGTTCGATTCCAAGGATATGAGAATCGGCTGTATTCACATCCCCCATAGACGGGGGGAAAGTGGGGGGCTGAACGATGGCAATGCAGGGTAATCCCCCCATTTTTAGGGATGCTCCGATCAACTTGCCGTGCAGCGGTGGCGAGCCGAAATCTCCTCGGCACTCAGCGCTGAGCGCTGAAAAGCACACGATTTATCGGGGGTTCAGGGCTTTTTCGCCCAGCCTCCGTGTTAAGCGCGCAACTCGCCCATATCCCAGAGCGCATCGTGGATAGTTTCGAGGGTGAGCTGGAAACGCAGCATGCTGACTTCCAGCATGGCGGACTGCTGTCTGCCAACCTCGATATCCCGCAGTGCACACAGCAAATGACTGGTCCTGACACGCCCATCACGGGTGATCTCATAGCGCGCCAAGAACCAGCGATACTCACCCGAAGTCACTTCCAGGCGGAACTCCATCTGACAACAAGCAGTTTCTGTGCTGCCCTTTACACAGGCCAACATCCCCTGCCGCAGGGTCTGCCGGTCATCTGGATGCACGCGCTCAAACCAGCCGTCCAACCGGGCTGGCGCGTAGTGCCCGAACAAGGCCCCCGACCTTGTCGAGAGAACAAGTTCGCTATTCATATCCGGCAGATGACCCTCAGCCATCGATATTTCCCAGAAGCTTCATTGACGCAGGACACCAGCCGATCGAAGCGCTCCTGGGCGAGCCTGTGCGTGGATTGCAAGCCGACGTTACTCGCTTCGAGACGGTGCTGCTCGAGCAAGCCTCGCGCATTCATCTGCTCGAGTTCGGTCAGGCGTTGCTGCATCTGTCGCAGCACCAACTCTGCCTGCCGGGCGAGCTGCCGGTCGGATAGCGCAAGCGGGCGCGCCACCTCGCCTTGCATCCCGACGAGTTGCTGTAACGTATTTCTGACCATGCGTGCAGTGGATATAAAGAACATGGAGACTACCTGTCAGGTGCTCGCCCCGGCATGACTCTGCGAAAACGATGCAAGGAAGTGCGCGAGGCGCGAGGAAAGAAAAAAGAGTGGCACCGGAGCGGTGCAACCCAACGCTCAAACTGGATCACTGGGCCAGATAGCCGCCATCGACGACCAGGTCAGTCCCGCTCGCGCGGCATGCTTAAGCCCCAGGAACACCCCGGATACATTGAAATCGTGCAATAGCCTGAAATCCTCCAGACTGGTCTAGGTGATTAACTCGACCTGTTCGATGCCTGCGTTTTTTACCAGTACATCCAGACCGCCGCAGGACTCGACAGTCGCTCGCACGACGGACTCTCAATCCACTCCCTGGTGACGTCGTGCTTCATCGCTACGGCATCACCATCTTGATTGCGGATACGCCCAGCGACAACCTCCGCCGCGCCCCTCTGAATATCACTCACAACCACCCTGGCCCCGGCATGGGCCATCGCCTCTGCAGTTGCTGCCCCCCCCCTTGATGACGACAACCAGCAACGACATAGCGACAAGCAGTGCGAGACAGGCCAATTGAAAAAGGCCACAAAAAGGTATAACCGACGAGCACCGCGGATCATTGGGCAGACCCTCTCAGGCATTTGCGTACTGCATGCCGTCAGCACTCCAGATGCCACAGTGACGACCGCTGACACCCTCGGACCACGGGGCAAGGGAGGAGCTCTGGGCAGTACGCGATGCAATTTATTGTTGTGGTTCCAAGCCACTCCAACCGTACCAAGTGTAATCGCAGCCCCCCTCCCCCAATGCAGGTAGCAAACGGGGGGAACTGCTGCATCAGCGATGTAGGTCAGGCGGTATCTGCGCGACTCAACCGTAGGACTGCATGGCAATATGCAGCTTTACTCTCCTCAATCAGTGGACAGCGACCTGCTTGACAAGACATCAACATCTTCATGTTTACGTGAAGGTAAACAACAGAACAGCCTTCATGCCTATCACCCATTCCATCTGGAACGGCACCACTTACCCTGGCAAGCGATGCTCGCCACGTATTGCGTGACGAGGCCCTTCCACCGCTGAGACAACACTCCCCCCATCGGCTACCCGCCCTTGGGGGAATGTTCACGACACTTACCCATCTACCCTTGCTTGGCGCTTGAGCATCTGCGCTCCAGTTGTCGCCATTCGAAGGAAACTACCATGACAAGAAAAACAGTAACGGTATTCTCGGCCACCGGCGTGGCGGGCACGGCCTGCGTCGAAGAGCTGCTCGCCCAAGAGGTGTTTGACGTCCGCGTCCTGTTGCGTCAGGGCGACGCCCCCGAGAAGTCCTCGCTGGGCGTCAGCCAGCCCAGCGCCGAAAAGCAGAGGAAGTGGGCGGACTGGCAGGCGCGCGGCGTCGAGCTGCGCGAGGCGGACACCGCCAGCGCCGAATCGCTGATCCCCGCGTTGCGCGGCACCGACTACCTGGTCTCGTGCGTGCCGCTGAGCGCCACCGAAGCCCAGTACCCGCTGATCCACGCCGCGCGCGAGGCCGGCGTGGAGCGCTTCGTTCCGTCCGAGTTCGGCTTTATCTACGAGTGGGAAGCGCAGCAGACAATCAGCACCGTACATAGCCGCACTGCCCGGCTGAAGGTGTTCATCCGCCGCATGATCGAACTGGCCGGGCTGGACTACACCATCATCCCGTCGGGTCTATGGCCTGAGTACTACATGCTCGAACCGGTTGGCATCATGGGCGACGGCACGCAGAAGGTGGCCTGGTCCAGCGGCAAGGATCTGGGGCGCATCATTCCCCACGTGCTGGCGCACCCGGCCTCGCGCAATGCAGTCTGTCCAGTGGCGGCTACCGCCTACTGCACCTGGGACGAACTGCTCGATGCACGCGAGCGCGTGCTGGGGCGCAAGGTCGAACGCCGCTACCTGAATCACGAGCAATGGCAGGCGGCCTACGACGAGGCGCCCGACGGCCCACTGAAAACCCTTCATGGCATCGGCGTCGCCGCCACCGGCCAGCCCGAGGGCATGCCGCTGTGGGCCAACTGGAACAGCCTGCATCTGCCGCAGTTCCAGGGCACGCCGCTGGAGCAACTGTTCGCCGACTACATCGAGCCGTTCACCGCTGAGCTCCAAAAGTCGGTCAGCTGAGCCATCGGGCGCTCACCCAAGAACTATTCTAATTTCCTAGCAGCCTGTCGGGCTTTCCCCATCGCCGGTAGAGTTGCGCGTCGCTCCTGGAACCTGACTGTATGAGCCGTTTTCGACCGATAAAGACTGGCTGGCCCGAGTCACATTTGGCGCGCTACGTGGTGGAGGTCGTAGAGGGCCTGGATCTGTCGAAGCTGGAGAGCGCCTATGCGTGGCGAAACCCCGGTATGGAGCCTGCCTAAGTGACCTTTGTACTGATAGGTGCAAACACCCCGCAGTAATTATCAGCCAGAAATTACATAGGACAATAACAATGAAAAATTATGTAGCATTTACCGGCTTAATCGGCGCGGTAGGATGCTTTTTGCTCGGACCGTCAATCTGTCATGCAACTGAAAATGGCGGTACAGTCTGGCCTTTAGGAGTGCAGACTGTTCTCCCTGCAATTTTGCCAGCACTAGGAGAGACATCTCTGTATAGCTACACGGCATATTACAAAGCCGATAGCTTTAAAGACAATCGAGGTGACTCTGCTATCCCTGGGTTTAAGCTGGAGAACTTTGTCCAGGCGGTGAGGATAGTGCATACATGGGATGTAACATTTGACAACGGGGTAACTCTCAGTAGCGGTGTGATCGGCTCTGCAAACAAGATCAAGGTAGACGCTTTTGGTAGTAGCGATACAGATTCAGGATTTCAAGAGCTGTACCTGACACCACTCTATGTTGGGTATTCACCGTCGGAGAACTTGCACTTGCAGACAGGCTTCGGCGCCTTTGTACCATTGGGCAATTACGATGGTAGTAAGCTAGCCAACAGTCCAACTGGTAACGCAAGTTATACGCAGGAATTTGATCTGACCTGGTTCCCACATCCAAACTGGGAAGTTTCGGTTGCGCCTACCTTTACCATCAATGCGAAAAACGACAACACGGATTATCGCTCGGGTAACGTGTTCAACATTGATTACCTGCTTGGATACAGGTTGCAGTCGAATCCTAAGGTGCAATTAGGCTTGGTAGGCTACTACACCAAGCAGGTCACCGATGACCATTTCGATCACGGTGACGTAGAGGATGGGAATCGCCTTCGCAAATTTGCTATCGGCCCCCAGGTGTTTTACGCCTTTGATCAAACCTCCGGAGTAGCGCTGAAGTGGATGAAAGAAACCTCAGTCAGAAATGGTCCGAAGGGCGACTCTCTCTGGCTTGAGTTTGCTTTCCCGCTATGAACCGAGTTTCGCGTCAGCTGACATCAGGAGGTACCATGATTTCCACTCCCCTTATCCGATCTGCTCGACCTCTTACGTGGTCCAAGTAGAGCTCGCATCTTTAGTTTCTGCAGCGCTTGCAGGCGGCTGCCGCCACGGCACCCACCGCGACGCTCAAGGCCTGCGTGCAAGGGCTGGTGGTCTGGCTGAACACCGCTGCCGAGCGGCAGCACGCACTGTGCGCTATCGACCGAGCAGAGGCGGGCGTTAATCGGCGCAATGGCCCTCGGTGCCTTGTCCGCCGTGCTCGGGCCAGAGAGCGTCGCGATCATCTGTTCATATCCCAGTGACGCCGCCGCGCGGCACTGATTTTTTCAACCGCGGGCATATGCAATGCCCACCGACTATCCACGAGACTCCATCATGGCCGACTACAAAGCCCCCCTGCGCGACATGCGTTTCGTGCTCAATGAAGTGTTCGAAGTATCCAAGCTGTGGGCCCAGTTGCCGGCCCTGGCCGAGGTGGTGGACGAAGACACCGCCGCCGCCATCCTAGAAGAAGCCGGCAAGGTCACCGGTGGCGTGATTGCTCCGCTGAACCGTAGCGGCGACGAAGAAGGTTGCTCTTGGGAAGGCGGCGCGGTGAAGACCCCGGTCGGGTTTCAGGCGGCCTACCGCACCTACGCCGAAGGCGGCTGGGTGGGCGTGGGTGGTGACCCGGTATTCGGCGGCATGGGCATGCCCAAGGCGATCTCGGCTCAGGTCGAGGAGATGGTCAACTCGGCCAACCTGTCGTTCGGTCTGTATCCGATGCTGACCGCCGGTGCCTGCCTGTCGATCAATGCCCACGCCAGCGAAGAGCTGAAGGAAAAATACCTGCCGAACATGTATGCCGGCACCTGGGCCGGGTCCATGTGTCTGACCGAGCCCCAGGCCGGCACCGACTTAGGGATTATCCGCACCAAGGCCGAGCCCCAGGCCGATGGCAGCTTCAAGATCAGCGGTACCAAGATCTTTATCACCGGCGGTGAGCACGACCTGACTGGGAACATCATCCACCTGGTGCTGGCCAAGCTGCCGGACGCCCCGGCTGGCCCGAAAGGCATCTCGTTGTTCCTGGTGCCGAAGTTTATGGTGAGCGCCGATGGTTCCCTGGGTGAACGCAACGCGGTCTCCTGCGGCTCGATCGAGCACAAGATGGGCATCAAGGCTTCCGCCACCTGCGTGATGAACTTCGACGGCGCCACCGGCTGGATCGTCGAACAGCCCCCAAGGCTAGCAATGCAAAGAAATGTAGGATTCCGTCTGGCATAAGCACCTCAAGGTAATGGACGCGTAATGGTGTGCTTCTACGGACCTAGCCCCACGGTTTGATGGTGGGGCTTGGTGTGCACTTGGTGGGATTTACCCTTAACAGGCGTAGCTAAACTGGAAGTACCGGCCAGCCGGCAAAGGCATGCTCATCGTTCCAGCATAATCATCGCCAGTGTGCCCGCCGTTCGTAGTCTGATCGACGTAAACGTCTCCTAGCAGGAACCCATCATCTTGGGGTTCGCCAAGGGAATGATCGGCAATCAGGTAGCTATGTGTGTAACCGGATTCGGAAAGCGTGTCCTTAATCTGCTGAAAGGCATCAGGAGAAATCAGTGCCTGATCCTGATCGAGCACGACTTGATTTTTTGCATGCAGCTCGGCCATTTCCCGCGCAATGAAGGCATCGTAGCCAGCCATGATCGTCATGTATTTTTCTTCGTCCTGCTCGGTCATGCCTGTTTCCATGCTCGTCATTTCCTATCGTCGTGTCGCACAAAGCATAGTGTGCTGATTGCTTTGAATTGGGTGATGCTCACTGGCTAACTTTCTCGTGGGGAAAAATGGCATTTGAGACTGATAGTGCTCAATCTGCGCCTGTCGAGGGTGTACTCATACTCTCTCAAATAGATGCTGTGAGCTGATGGGCCGGCGATTATTGAATTTGCAGTTCCAGTAGTTTCCAAGATCACACCGCCTCTGCCTTCCGCGTTCAACCCACTGGCAAACATCTTGGCTACACTTTCTTTATCAGTCCAAGCAGTACCAATTCTTCCGAGTTCGAATCGATCTAAATTTTCTCCACGATAGAGGAGCAGCTCAGATCCGTTGTATCGAGGCAACCACTTCCAGAGCATGTCCATCAACAGGTCATCGTCATCAACAAGTGCTCGGATGTGATGGTGTCCGACATGCCATTGGGTATGAAACCGATCAACAAGTACAGAGTTTGTAGGCGCACAAGCGGCCAAATCCCTGATGAAAGCGCGCCACTCACTTCTATGTCTGGCGACATCGGGCCCGTTCAGAAGTGGCCCGTATTCATTGCCATTGAGAATGTGGCTTAAGAGGGGCGAGTAATCTGCTAGCCCAAGGTCAATCTCTGGCAAGTTTTTTCGCCATTTTAAAGCGCTCAAATCGATGTCAATGTACGAGGGGGCATTGTCAGCCTTCAGCAGCCTCTTCATCGCTTTTTCCTATGACTGAGACGGATATAGTTGACGGCAACGCGTGCTACTAGCCGGTCATTCTTGTTTCTTGTCACTCGCTGAATCCCGAACACGCCGGGCATCAGCCTCTATCTCTTTTTGGGTGGCGCCATACCGACCGGTGAACGGGTTTTGGGTAAGCCCCAAAAAATCGTGTACACGCTGCGCCATGCCACTCCGGTTGATGTAGAACGCCCAGAGCCAGTTGAATGACATCCCTATGATGATAAAAACCAAGGACAACAGCCGTGTAGGCCCACTTTCACCAAACACAAACGGCACAAGGCCGGCAAAAAGCATCCCCGCTCCGACTGGCCAGAGCAGAAATGCTGCATACAGACTTCGCCGCACCTTCATGACTGAACTTCCTGGATCAGATGGTCGGGATAGTTGAGGTGGAATTTCCAACGTCATAGACCACGACACTTGACTGCCCTAAAGCCTGATGGATGCGGGGCGTCTCCACCTCACCTCCATACCAATCAAGATCGACGATCACAGGAACAATTCCGGCTATCGAGGCCTTGAGGCGCTGCGCTTCACAGGTCCAGGTAGTAAATGGATTGGTATCTCCCTGCAAGGTGAAAATCTCGACCGCGACATCCAGATCGCTGCTTGGCTTATGCGCGCCACGAACTCGACTGCCGAAGAGATACGCCTTTCGAATTAGCGGCTAGGAGCTGGCCCATTTCGCGACGGCAGCAGCCATAGTCTCAATGTTCATGATCCTTTTCCTATAGGTTCGCGCCGCCGTCTCTGATCCACTGCATTGCGGTCGCATTGTGCTGGTGCAGCTTGGTAGCTGTTGTCTCGCTCATCGGGAGCCCACCGACACCGGGGTACGCTAGGTCTGTCAGCGCGGAAAGTCGGTCGACCTGGGCATGTACATCCGGCTTCTCCACTCCGTCTGTTTTCTGATGCTCGCTCTTGATAAGCCATCGGAGCTGTACCAGAGTTTCAACCGCGACGATCAAAGCCACCTCCCAGTTAGCAGGCATACCCGATGCATCACGCTTTTCATTTGTTTCCGTCATCCCAAAACCCATCTGCATTGACGCCGATGCAGCATCTTTCTACGTCCTCGGCCCCGCGTTTGACGGCGGGGCTTGTGGTGTACCTCGGCGTTTTCCGTGAATTCGTAAGGCTTTGATAAACCTTGTGATCTTGCTTTTTCCGGAACCGGATACTGCTCAGCTTTTTGCGGCAGTCATCGTCTCGTCCATCAACTGCTTCCATTGCTCGACGCTGAGCAGCCGTTGTTCAAGCAGCGCAGACAGATACCCGCGAACAAACTCCTCGGCTACCACGGCAATCACCGTATTTGGCAAGTTGCGCACCCGCTCGACCATCTGTTCGATCTGGCTACGCACCTGCGCGATCAGTTCGGGGTTATCTTGCTCAATCTGAATCAGTGGCATTGTCAGGTTTCCTGTCACTTGTGGAGCATGAAGCCGGACGCATCCGCCGCTTCAAGTTCCGCCGTTGGGATGCCTACGCGCATATACGCCGCCATATCGCCCATCTGCTCGACGATGGCGGCTTCGCTTGCTTCGTGCGCGGCGCTGATCTTGGCTTTCATTCTCAGGCACAAACCGCAATCGACGTGCGCCCAGTTGCTGGTGCCGTTGCTGGCTTCCCCGAGCCAGGTGCCGCATGGCGCCTGCTCGGCTTCATCGTCCTCAGGGTAAGGATCAAAGTGCGTGGCCATCGTCGTTTTCCCTTAATGGTGTGGTGCTGGGTGCAGACCTTCGTACGGCGGCTAGAAATCAGCTAGCTGCCCGACGGTTACTTTGCCGTTGCACGTTGTCGAGATCAGAGCGGCCACGAATTCATTTGGCTTAGAAACGAGTGATGAACGAACTACGTTGATCATTTTCGGAAACTGAGCTGGTTTGCCAGACGTTCTGAAGTAGTCTGAAGCCGCATCCATCCCGTGAGCCAGATGCTTCTTTGCATCGTCATATAGAGCGAAGCGTTCCGAAGCAGCAACACACGTCGCCTCCCTTGTCATTCGGTCCTGCGGGCTTGAGTCATGAGCCTTGTCCCCGCCACAGGCCGATATCAAAATAGTCGCAATGATAGGTAGTGAATGCCGTCCGTATGTCGTCATAGTTTTCCGTCAACTTTTCGGTGATTGATCTTTTGAGGCCGACAGGCGCTCGTCGCACCACAGATCTAGCCCGCCTGCACGGTGCACGGTCGATCCTTCCTCGATCCGCAACCAGTGTTCGCGTAACACGCGATAGCGCTCTGCATCACGGCGCAGCGAGTCCAGTTCGTTGTCTGCCGCCTCGAACAAGGCGGCGGGGCTGTTGGTGTTTGTCATCGATTTTTCCCCTACAAATCGAAGGCTGACACGATGCGGGCATCAACTTCGCAGTAGTCCTCAAATGACAGCGACTTACCGGCGTACAAACCTTGCAGGAACCCCCGCAGTCGAGGCGCGTCGGAATGGCTATTGGCAGCGTCTTCTTCGTAGGCCTCAAGCGTTTCGAGAGCAAGCGGCTGATCTTTGAGGCATCGCGATACCTGGGCGAATACAGCGCGCAACGCCGCAGCTTCAGCGGCACGCTTGGCTTGAGGCTTGACCAGCAACGTGAGCAAGTCCTCATACAATTTGCCACGCTCGATGTTCACCTGCTGCATTGCAGCCTGCTGCTCTGGTGTCGTTGGCTCAGATACGCGCTCACTCGCATCAGTGACGCCGGCCAACACATCAAGCGCGGAACCAACGGCAGTAATGCGCGGGAGCAACGATTGGATATCGATAACCACAGCCATTTGTTTTGCCCTCCTGGGCGGTGTCCTGCTCGATCCGGTGGCCGAAATTGGCCTGTTTCTACGTCCTCGGCCCCGGGTTTTGAGGCCGGGGCTTGAGGTGCAGCTGAGCGACTTTTCCGTACTACTTCGGTTGATCGTCAGTGGTCGTGTTTTCAACTGCCGGCATGTCGATCACTTCTTCAAAAACCATCACCCGCCCATGGTTTGGCAGGGTGGGTTGGATGGTCACTTTGGGCATGCCGGACGACGCTCGCACGCCTTTGGCAAGTGCCAGGGATTCGGGGCTGTTCATGCGCGCCCAATGGGCCTTCAACTGCTCTGCAAGCGATTTGTTGGCGGCGGATACATCACCGTTCTTCGACGCTACAAGAATTCCTTTGGCGGCGGTGGCCATGTCTTCTCTCTTGCGCTTTAGGAACGCGAAAATCGGCGGCCTTCTACGTCCACGGCCCCGCTCGTTACAGGGCAGGGCTTGAGGGTTTGACCGATTCTCAGGAGACGTGGTTATGTAATCAAGGTCGAATTCAGTGCTTGTCCGATGCCGATTATGAGCTTTGATTGACGGCCGTACTCCGCATCTAACGTTGGCATAGCCCAGCGATCTGGAAACTCATCGTCCTCATACTTGAATGCGGCGAATTTGAGTCCAGACGGGCCAGGTGTAGCTGTCAAATCGAGTGAAAATGGAATGTCGACGATGCTGCGATGCTTCGAGTGATTGTTGAGGGCCGTTAGGTAACGGAAGCCTTCATGATCTACAAGCTCGGTTAACTGCTTTTGGATAGGCCCTACCGACACCTTATTCATGACGTTCCAAATGCTGATCTGGCGTGGTTTGAGGTACAGGGCCGGATCTAAATTCATGCCGAGTGCAAAATACACTGCGTGAGCAAGGGTATCTGCGGTTGCATGCATGCTCTGAACGCAAGCGGTGATGTGGGCGGCAGCTTCGAATCTTGCCTGTTCGAAAGCGGCACTTGCCGTATCACTGCCAAGAATCAGCAGCATCATCTCTCCCGGCTCTGCATGTGCGGCGGTAGCGGCCTCCAGTAAACGTTTAGCCTCTTGATAGTGATACTTGGCAAATGCTCCCCGCTGAATAACTGAGTTGAGTGTGGGCGTGAGCGCTTCTTCCTGCTCAGGCCCGTACTGTTGTTGCACCGCATCTTTTAAAGCCGCCAAGTTCCATGTTGTCACGGTAAATTTCCTTGATTCGTAGCTGCATTGGCAAAACGTTCACTGACTGTCCCCTGCTAGCTTGATTGGGCAATGAACGCTTTCCGATGCAGCCCCGTGGGGCTGGTCGGATTTTCCTATCGTGCAGGACCTTGGCGTTCGGCCCGGCCGGAAAGTAGGTTTGCTCGCTTTGGCCGCACCTTGCTGGAAAAACCGCACAAGGACAGCAGAAAGTCGTGATTACTAAATAGGTGTTCCTTAACGATTCAGGAACACCTCTCCATGCATTATTTAAAAAATCTTGTAGCTACCCTGGGCATCATTTGGGCCGTGGTATTTAGTGCTTCCCAGTTCGCCGCCAATATGAGTACGGCCTTTCCGCCACCTCCAGCAACCACCCTCAGCGTTCCCCTCGCGGTACAAAGCTGTCCACGATAGTGGCCTGCTCAGACCTAATTAGTCATGCGCGTGCGTGGGTCAACAGGCGTAGTGGAATTTCAGGAACTTGCCCTTGGGCAGCGGAATCCAGATCCAGCCCGCGTAGTCGTCACCCGATATGCCGCCGTTGCTGTATTAGTCTATGTAGACGTATCGAAACGCAAAGCCCTTTTCGTCTTGCCGGCCGCCGCCATGGGTAGCCCGCACGGCGGGCTTGTGGGTGCAGCTGAGCGACCTTTCCCTCGTTTGGCCAGTGCGAGGCTCCGCCCGCCGAGGGTCCGAGGTCATCAAAGATCATAGTCTGGGTCTGATTCACCATCATCCTCATATGTGTCCGCCGCAACCGCTTTAGCTGTATCGGTACGTTGTGAGGTTAACGTTCCCGGTTCACCCGTATAAGGATTCACGTTACCTAGTGTGCTCCAGTTGTTGTCGAAATTCCCATCTGGAGCTGATCGGTAATGAGCTTGCACGTGGGTTCCGTCGCTGCGGGTATATGCCCTGACGTGAACATCCTTCGCATAAATTGGTTCCGCAAAAGTACTTAATGCTACTAAAACCAATCCAGCTATAAAGGAGTATTTATGAAGCATCAATTCCAATTCCTATGGTCAGTCGAGGCCGCGAAGGGGCAGCCCGAAATCATCACGCAGCACGCGCAATTGCTCTTTGTCCATCTCTTCCAAGTCTGAACAATTGGCATCGGTCAGGCCCTGGCGGCGCAGTAGTGCCGCAACGTCTTGTACCGCAACATCCTGGACCTGGACCTGGACAATGTACCGGGCCAGATCAGCAGCTGCGTACAGAATGCCTTGCTGCAACTGGGTGGGTTTACAAGGGCGTCGGGCTTCAAGCTGGTGGTCATGGTCGGCCTTTTGCTACTTACTTGCGCGGTGTGAGATGACCAGGAAAGCGAACCACAAGGCGATGCACGCGACGACTGTCATTACCCCTTGGCAAACGCCGGGATACGCGCTGTAGGCCGTACCTGCCCAGTGGTACATCGTTCTGAATGGGTCAATCAAATAATCCATGCTTCTTTTCCTCGTTGCCGGCGTTCGCCACGTTCTACATGCAAAAGGCGGTCGTTAAAGTCGTCAAGCGACAGGCTGCCGTCGTTCAGCTGTCCACCCCGAAGTCTCTCAACATCTTTCGCATTTTCCGCTTTGCCACTTCAAGCTTGGCAGTGTTGGCTTGAAGGTCGGAGGTAAACCACATCACGCCTGCTAGGAAGCTTCCGAACAGATCCTCGAACTTAATAACGGCATATTCCGTCGGGTTGTTCGCTGTGAGCTTCGCATCCCCGGCTACATAAACGAGCTTTCTTAGTGATGAGTTTGTCGTATGACCCGCCGCCTCGGCAGTGCCCATGTGCAAGATGCCGTTACGCGCAACCCATAGCTCCTCAGCGGTGCAGGGCAGAGGATTTTTTGACAGCATGTAATCGTTCACCCAGGCAGCGAAATCCTTAGGGCCATGCTTATCTGGTTCCACTGAAAGCCAGGACATCTGGTCTATTGCTGTGTAGGTCAGCATCACAGCAGCAAGGTTATGCCCACCGTTACGAAGGTGGGTGATGCTGTCCGCAAGGTTTGCCGCAAACTTGAAAACAGTGTGCTCGTTCATTTTTTTTCCTGATGGCTCCATAATTCCTTTAACACTCTATGATCTGGGCAAATGCCAAGGCAGCAAGATCGGAGTAGCCACGACATTTGGCAAGCCGGCAGAAAAAATTAATTTAAAAACAATCAGTTACAGAAAACCGCATTAATTTTCTCATCCAGCATAGCCCACTCCCAGCCGTCATTACGTTGCTTATTGGCCAGATTTATGGACTGCGGCGCACATTGAGACCGCAGAAAGCGCCTAGTAGAAACCCAATTTCGAATTCTATTTTAGCTACCCTCAAAAGTACCGTCTACAATTCTGTTGGAGAATGCTTTTATCTGGTTATCGTATTCGCTTTTTAAATCAATACGTTAACTGGCAACGGTATCATGGACTTAAAACCAAATTGTTACTTTGAGGTGGCACAATGAATGACAATGAGGAAATTTTAAAGTCGCATGATGTAATAGTCCCGAATTATATAAATAGCGTGCCTGGTGGATCGGTCGGAACATTCGTTATTCCAGTTCTTTGGATGAAGCTTCTTGAGGAGGGGGCTACTGCACTAATCTCCGCACTCGGTGAAAAGGTCGGGGCCGGATTAGGGGAGGCGATTCTCAACGCACTGCTAGGAAAGACTAGAGACGATACTGCTTTTCAAACCGAGGTCATTCAGCGCCTAGCGCGTATTGAAGGTAAGATAGATGAGCTCGTGATATTTATAAAAGCTGAGTTACCAGAGATATTGCGCGGTGTTGTTCGTGATGAGTTAATTGTTTCGGTTAACCACGCATTAGCGTCATCAAGAACTCAAATGAAAGGCGCTGTCGCACAACTTGATCCGCATAAATTGCCTACGGACAGAGAGGTGAAGTTGCTGGAAGATGCAGCAATCGCGGCAGGGCGTAATGGTCAGGATCTGTTAATGTATGATAACCCAGCAATCTACCTCGCCGGGGCTCACGCCCTCACAATCATGGTGGCAGGTTATTCGCGTGCGGCGCGTACTTACCGAGGCAGTATAAAAGGATTAGCAGCATGGGCCGAGGCTTACTCTCCGCTTGTCGCGCCGTGGATTGATCCGAACAATCCTGTCAGCCTAAAATCAATACTTACGCGTCTAGAAAACGAATTAAGAGCTGCACAACCCATCGTCGCTACCCTACCGATAACAATGCTCAACCTAGTGTTCTCACCTGTTTATGTCAGCAACCTGGACAAGCACGTGTCTTGGGGCGTATGGAATAAATTTTCGCTTAATCCAGCTGGCGAACTTATTGCAGAGTATAAGGGCTTGGTTGATCCATTGTGGATTGAACCTGCGCTGCCCATACCAACGGATATTTATGAGTTTACACGGCGCTTCCCTGTAACCATTGCACCTTGGTACATTCCAGAGATTTTCGGGGATGGTGGTAGGCAACTTACGCGTGATTATACTAATTACTACAATGACGCGTTCGCAATTGCTGATAAAGCATGCCGCACTTTGAAGACCCATCCGGCTCGGATTGAAGTATTAAAAAATGCAATTGTTAGCATTGAAAATATAGCGACCGCCTGCGAAAAATTCCGAGGCCTCGCTTAATTTCTCATACTCCGGTCTATGAATGGAGGCCCCTTGTGCGATTGTCCACGCGTCCGCGATTTCGATCACGGCGAAGTACAAGAACACGACTGTCAGCGCAATTCCTGCGCCATGGAAGGCGCCGGGATAAGCCGCATACAGCTCTTGAAATTTGGCCGTTTCGGCGAGTATGTCGATTGGCATCATTGGTGACGTTTTCCTCTGCTATTCAATCAACACTTGAATGCGGGCCAGCACGTCGTCCATCACCACCTCGGGGACCGACTCGACGCGCTTGGCTCCTCGGGCCTCAAGATCAACGGTGCGGATCTGATTGCACAGCACGACACCTTGCGTCTCAGTTCCTGAACCGCTCAGTGGCACAGCAAAACCGGCGTAGCGGGCAAAATCACCGCCTTGGGTGATAGGTGCAATCAGGACCAATCCTGAAACGTTGAAGGCCGCAGGGGAAATGATCAGCGCCGGACGAAAATCGCCTTGCTGCTCACGGCCAGCGGTGGGATTCAAGTTCAGACGCACAATGTCGCCACGGTTGAATTTGGTCCGCTTCACGCTTCACGTCCAACTGGTGACATGGCATTCCACGCCGCCATTTCGGCAGGCTCCGAGGCGGTCAAATCGCACTGCGCCATTAGATCGGCCAGCTTGTAATGTGGCTTGGCTTTCGCAGGTTTCAGCGTCATTGCCTCAGGCGTGAAATCGAGGTTCAGCACATACCCAACAGCCAAACTCATTTGCTTGAGCACGTCAGATGGCAAGCGAATCGCAGCGCTGTTGCCCCACTTTTGAATTTTGACTTCCATCATAAGCACCTCTCAATGTCGATACACTGTAGACACACGCTCAGAAATAATCAAGCGAGACGTTTAAACAATGTATCTACAATGCCAGCTCAAAGGCGTGTCGTAAAGTGTCCTGGCTTACCGTGACATACGGCTTGGAGTGGTCAAGCTCCGAATGCCCCAAAATCATCTGAACTGTTTCAACGTCACCAGTCGCGGCCAGTACCTTTGCCGCGAGTGAGCGCCGTCCGCTGTGCGATGAACCCTGCTTTATCCCCGCTTGTCGGTAAAGCCTGCTGATGGCCTGTTGCAGGGAATCACACGCCCTATTACCTCTGGCCCGCTATCCAACTGGCGGTGTTTGAATGCAAGTTCGAAGGCTTGCCCCTTGTGACTCAAAACCGGCTTCGAACCTGGGCGCATGCCTCGGTACTCATCGGCGCCGGTATAACCCCAACGGCGTGCCGTACGCACCTCAAACCAGCGCTCAAAGGCTTCAAGGCATTTCGGGTGCGTGAGGTAAATGTTCCGGGCACGACAGCCCTTCGTGATGGACGACGACAGATACACCTCTGGTCGCACCGCTCCGCTCGGATAAAGCACGTCAGAGATTTCGACCTGGGCCAGTTCGGTGACACGAATACCAGTCGTGTGCGTGACCCATAGCAGCATCACGTCACGCTCAGGATTTCGCCCGGTAACTGATGCAACGCGAATGAGGTGTTTGAATTGACCAAGGCGAAGGGATGTTGCGCGGCGAATATCGGTCATAGGGCTCTCTGTCAGGATTGAACGCGGATCGAGGTCGATCCTGAGAGAGTTGGTGGCAGGCCTCCAGCGAAGCCTAACACCAATGTTTTCGGCATGTTCACGGAAAATCGCTTACGCGACGGAGCCCAGCACCGATGGCAACGTAGCGGTTGACGAAATACTAGGCATAAAAAAACGGCTACCAGTCAAAGCTGATAGCCGTTTTTCTGAGGCCCCAGTTAGCTTCCCCTTTTAAAGCAAAACAACTCGAAAGTTGGTGGCTGTATCCGCTTAGCAGCCCTCGGTTAAGAGGCAAAGTAACTGGGTGCGCGCTGGCCACACAGCGAAAAGTAAATTTCGCATAGCTACTCTTGAGCGTCAACCGCCAGAGGTCACGGAAAATTCGCTGACCGTTGAACTGGGCTACGCCTGCGGCTTGGCAAGTTCCATGTCCTCACGGAGCGCTGCATAGAGGGCTTCCAAGATCACCAGCAGCTCCGGCTCGCTGTTGGCCAATTCCTTGTTGAGCTCACGTACCCGAGCTACTTCATAAGCGGTCGGGCTGCGGCTCTCGGCTAAAGCTTTCAAGCCAATGTCGGATCGCTCGCTGCGCAGCTGTGCGACTTCCGCCCGAAGGCTTTCCACCATGTGGATGTAGTGCAGTGTCATCACCCCAAGCGTGACCTGGAGCGATGGATAGTTGAAGGCGTCACTCATGATCCACTCCCACGAATCGCGAATATTGAAGGGCGGATTTCAAGTTTAGTGTTCCGTGGAGCCCTCGAAGGATTGCGAGCCCAACGGTCACGGAAAATACAATTAGCTGAAAACGAAAGACTAGCGCTCCATGAAAGAAAAACCCCGGCCAATTTAGATGGCCAGGGTGGGTGCAACGCTTAATGAAAGCTCACCACACAGCACGAACACTCGTCGGAGCTGCGTGCAGTGATGGCTAACCGGAAAAGACCACGGACGTCAGTCAGTCGTGGTTTGCCCTTGATCGAGACCAAGACCAGCAGTCGCGGCCTCATTGGTTCGAAACCAGTTCAACAGTAAGCGTCCGCCAAACACACCTTGTGTGATTAAACGGGCGCCCACCTGTGCGGCAACAGCTCGGTTATCTCACTCGCACGCTGCGTCGGCAGGCGTGTAAGAACATCCTTCAAGTAAGCATACGGA
>NZ_JAHBDN010000092.1:0-269009 GCF_019956445.1 Pseudomonas sp. BF-R-19 | reverse complement strand
AAGTGATTATTTTCAGAAGTTTTCAAAGTTTCCTTTGTAACTTCAACCACTTGCGCTTCAGATCTCTCATCAGCGGGAGGCGAATTCTACAGCGTTACACGCTGCTGTCAACACCTCTTTTTCAACTTCTTTTTGGCTTCGATGACCTGAAGCAACCCACTGTCGAAAACTGCGTAACTCATTGTTTACCAAGGAGTTTTCCTTTTCGACTGCGCCGGAAGTGGGGCGAATTATAGACATCTATAATCTGCCGTCAAGCACTGATTCGGGTTTTCTATCAATAACCTGCAGAAAGCAGTAAAACGCCCCAAAGGACGCCTATATAGAAGAGCCAGAACGCCCTTCTATATAGAAGAGCTTCCTCATAGGCAGCCACAGCCCATGCCATAGCCAAAAAGCGGGACCACGCGTACAGACGATTAGCCGGCCGCCAAAAAACAAAAAAGCACCCAAGGTGCTTTTTTGTTATCGCTATCAGCTGGACAAGGCCGCCACCCTCGCCCGCGCCATGTGCAGCTTTTTGTAACTGTCGATCAGGCGAAGGTGCCTGTCGAGCCCTTCGAGTTTCATGCTCGTCGGCGTCAGACCATAGAAACGTACGCTGCCATCCACGGACCCTATCGCCGCGTCCATCCGCTCGTTGCCGAACATCCGGCGGAAGTTGACCTCGTAGTCGCCCAGTTCCAGATCATCGTCCAGCTGCATTTCCAGCACGACGTTCACAGCTTGATAAAACAAGCCGCGTTCGACGGTGTTGTCGTTGTATTGCAAGAAGGCTTCCACCAGATCCTTGGCCTGGTCAAACTTCTGCAAGGCAAGATAAATCAGCAGCCTCAGCTCCAGGATCGTCAACTTGCCCCAAGGCGTGTTGTCATCGAACTCGATGCCGATCAAGGTGGTGATGTCGGTGTAATCATCCAGCTCGCTGTTTTCCAGACCCTGGGCCAGCGATCTCAGGCCGACTTTGCTCAGGCTGTGCAGATTGAGGATGTCAGCGCGGAACTGCAGCGCTTTGTTGGTGTTATCCCAGATCAAGTCTTCTACCGGATAAATTTCCGAGTAATCCGGCACCAGAATGCGGCAGGCCTTGGCGCCAATGTGCTCATAGACCGCCATGTACACTTCTTTGCCCATGTCTTCGAGAATGCCGAACAAGGTCGTGGCCTCTTCGGTATTGGAGTTTTCGCCTTGACCGGAGAAATCCCACTCAACGAATTCGAAATCCGGCTTGGCACTGAAGAAACGCCACGAGACCACACCGCTGGAATCGATAAAGTGCTCGACGAAATTGTTCGGTTCAGTCACCGCCTGACCTTCGAAGGTCGGCTGAGGCAGGTCGTTCAGGCCTTCGAAACTGCGGCCTTGCAGCAGTTCCGTCAGGCTGCGCTCCAGCGCCACTTCCAGGCTTGGGTGCGCGCCGAACGAGGCAAACACGCCACCGGTACGCGGGTTCATCAAGGTCACGCACATCACCGGGAACTCCCCGCCCAGCGATGCATCCTTGACCAGCACCGGAAAGCCCTGCTCTTCCAGGGCCTGGATACCGGCCAGGATGCCCGGGTATTTCGCCAGCACTTCCTGCGGCACATCCGGCAGGGCCATTTCGCCTTCGAGGATTTCGCGCTTGACCGCGCGCTCGAAAATCTCCGACAAGCACTGCACCTGGGCTTCGGCCAGCGTGTTGCCGGCGCTCATGCCATTGCTCAGGAACAGGTTTTCGATCAGGTTGGACGGGAAGTACACCACCTCATTGTCCGACTGGCGCACAAACGGCAGTGAACAAATGCCACGCTGGGTGTTGCCTGAGTTGGTGTCGTACAGATGCGAGCCGCGCAACTCGCCATCACGGTCGTAAACCTTCAGGCAGTACTCGTCGAGAATTTCAGTCGGCAGTTCGTCCTTCGGGCCTGGCTTGAACCAGCGCTCGTCCGGGTAATGCACAAACGCCGCGTTGGCGATGTCCTCGCCCCAGAACTGATCGTTGTAGAAGAAGTTGCAGTTCAGTCGCTCGATAAACTCGCCCAGTGCCGATGCCAGCGCGCCTTCTTTGGTCGCGCCCTTGCCGTTGGTAAAACACATCGGCGAGTGCGCATCGCGGATGTGCAGCGACCACACATTGGGAACGATATTGCGCCACGAAGCGATTTCAATCTTCATGCCCAGGTCGGCCAGGATGCCCGACATGTTGGCGATGGTTTGCTCCAGCGGCAGGTCCTTGCCCACGATGTAGGTGCCCGCTTCGCCAGTCGAGTGCGGCATCAGCAGCGCCTGGGCATCGGCGTCGAGGTTTTCGACCTCTTCAATCACAAACTCAGGCCCGGTTTGCACCACCTTCTTTACCGTGCAACGGTCGATGGAGCGCAAGATCCCCTGACGATCCTTGGCGGAGATGTCCGCCGGCAATTCAACCTGAATCTTGAAAATCTGGTTGTAGCGGTTTTCCGGATCAACAATGTTGTTCTGCGACAGGCGGATATTTTCGGTGGGGATATTGCGAGTCTCGCAATACAACTTCACGAAGTACGCCGCACACAACGCCGACGAAGCCAGAAAGTAATCGAACGGTCCCGGCGCCGAGCCATCGCCCTTGTAGCGAATGGGTTGATCGGCAATCACCGTGAAGTCATCGAACTTGGCTTCAAGTCGAAGGTTGTCGAGAAAGTTGACCTTGATTTCCATGTGCGATTACCAGAATAACGAGCTAAACGATTTGGCCGCCATTATCCGGTTTTTCGGCACGGACCGTTAACTTTCCACTATTTATCGATCAACGCCACACCGCGCTCCTCAAGCAAGCGCACAAACATCGTCAGGCTCCGCGACACCGTCCCCCTGCGCCAAACCAGCCAGGTGCGCAGATAGCGGAACGACTCCGACAACGGCCAGACGCTGACCGTCGTGCATCCAGGCATGCTTTCGAGCATGCTGCGGGGCATCAGCGCCAGGCCGGCACCGGCGCTGACGCAGGCCAGCATGCCGTGATAGGACTCCATTTCGAAAATCTTGCCGGGCACCGCCGCACCATTGGCGAACCAGCTTTCGAAATGATGGCGATAGGAGCAGTTGGAGCGGAAGGCATAGATGTTTTCGCCATTCACATCCTTGGCCCGATGAATCGGCTCATGGTTGAGCGGTGCGATCAGGACCATTTCCTCCTCGAAAGCAGGCACGCCCTCCAGCGCCGGATGCAACACCGGACCATCGACGAATGCAGCGGCCAGCCGCCCCGACAGCACCCCGTCGATCATGGTCCCTGAGGGCCCGGTTGACAGGTCCAGTTCGACCTTGGCGTGCTTCTGGTTATAGGCGGCCAACAGCTCTGGAATACGTACCGCTGCAGTACTTTCCAGCGAACCCAGGGCAAAGGCTCCCTGGGGCTCTTCACCCGCCACGGTGGCGCGCGCCTCCTGAACCAGGTCGAGAATACGTCGAGCGTAATCCAGAAAACTCCAGCCGGCCGGCGACAGGCGCAGTCGACTCTTCTCGCGGATAAACAGGTCCACACCCAGGTCCAGTTCAAGCTGCTTGATTCGGGTGGTGAGATTCGATGGCACCCGGTGGATATGCTGGGCGGCCACGCTGATGCTGCCGTGCTCGGCGACAGCCTTGAAGATTTCGAGCTGAACCAGATCCAAGTCATTCTCCAAACGTGAACGTTATGCTCAGTATTATTCAGTTTCCAGAAAACATACAGCCCCATACCCTGAGCACATTCCTACCTCGCAGGACGGTGCCATGACCAACGTATCCAGCCTTACCCATGCCATTTCGATCAACCCCACTACTGGCGAGCAGATCGGCCACTACCCTTTCGAATCCGATTCGGCATTACAGGCCGCGCTGACGCGGGCCGCTACCGGGTTTCGTGCCTGGCGCGGCAAACCGGTTGAACAACGCGCGCAGCTGTTGATCAACCTCGGCCAGGCCTTGCGCAACAATGCCGAGGCCATGGCGAACATGATCACCCAGGAAATGGGCAAGCCGATTGCCCAGGCCCGCGGCGAAATTGAAAAATGTGCGCAACTCTGCGATTGGTACGCCGAACACGGCCCCGCCATGCTGGGCCCGGAACCAACCTTGGTGGAAGGCGGCAAGGCACGCATTGAATATCGCCCCCTGGGCCCGATTCTCGCCGTGATGCCGTGGAATTTCCCCATCTGGCAAGTCCTGCGCGGCGCGGTCCCCACCCTGCTCGCCGGCAATACCTTCGTGCTCAAGCACGCGCCCAACGTCATGGGCAGCGCCTACCTGCTGCTGGAGGCCTTCAAGCAAGCGGACTTCCCCGAAGGTGTTTTCGAGGTCATCAACGTCACCCCGGAAGGAGTATCCAAGGCTATTGCCGATCCACGCATCGCGGCTGTCACCCTCACCGGCAGCGTGCGTGCGGGCATGGCCATCGGTGCTCAGGCCGGAGCCGCACTGAAGAAATGTGTATTGGAGTTGGGTGGCTCCGACCCATTTATCGTGCTCGACGACGCCGACCTCGATGAGGCGGTGAAAGCCGCCGTGATCGGGCGCTATCAAAACACCGGACAAGTCTGCGCCGCCGCCAAACGCCTGATTGTCGAGCAAGGCGTTGTCGAGGAATTTACCCGCAAGTTCGTCGAGGCCACCCAACAGCTGGTTGTCGGTGATCCACTGGCTACCACCACCTATATCGGCCCGATGGCTCGCTTCGACTTGCGCGACGAACTGGATCAACAGGTGCGCGACACACTGGAAGAAGGTGCGACGCTGCTAATGGGTGGAAAGAAGGTTGAAGGCCCTGGCAACTACTATGAGCCCACCGTACTCGGCGACGTGACCGATCAGATGACATCATTCAAACAGGAGTTGTTTGGTCCTGTGGCCTCAATCATCACGGCCCGAGACGCCGCCCATGCGCTGGCGCTGGCCAATGACAGCGAGTTCGGCCTTACAGCCACCCTCTACACGCGCAATGCCGAACTCGCCCGGCAGATGGCCGACGAACTTGAAACCGGCGGCGTGTTCATCAACGGCTATAGCGCCAGCGATCCGCGTGTCAGTTTTGGTGGCGTGAAGAAGAGTGGCTTTGGCCGGGAGCTCTCGCACTTCGGGGTGCGCGAATTCTGTAATGCACAAACGGTTTGGCTGGATCGGCGTTAAGGGCAGCTTAGTGCTCCGGGGTAAAAGAAACGATCTTGATCTCGCCCTCAACAAACCCAACAAATCACCCACAAACAACAACGCGGCTCAATGAGCGGCGTTGTTGCGTATGACGTGGGAAATGAGACTCGCATCAGGCATTCGACCCATTGAAGTCTAGGTTTTTTTGATTCCTGCGCCCCGACCAACTTACAACTTGTCGGTACTGATTGGAAATAGGCACGCCAAGAGCTTCCCTTGCTGCTCTTGCAAACTAGCGCCCATAACTTGGCACACCCGCGACACCCGTCACCTTAACCGAAAAGGTATTATTTGCCCCCACTATGCCTTCAAATACATCAGTCAACTTATTTAATAAATAACCCGGCATCAAACCATCGAAGGCGATCAACACCCACACTCCATCGTGCCGAAAGTTATTTCGGCACGACATATACACCCATTACCCATCATCATATTACACCTCATTGGACAGTCATTATTGGGCACACTCTAACATTCACACTTTCCACGAATAACACAACACCTCAATAACATTCAGGCCAACATCCATAAACCTCGCTGACTTATTATAACATTCGTTGACACTAAGATGCAGGAACCCTACATTAGTGGCACTCTGCCAATGCCAAGACTATGCATCAACTTTACAAGTTAATGGAATGCTGAGTTTCTGAGTTATTTCATTCCTGGTACAACGCATGAAATATGTAGACGATATTGCGAAACTCTTTACACGTTTTGGCGCCAATGCGGAGAGCTACCAGGAAATACAACCGAACTATAAAGATTTCAAGGACGACCCGGTTACACCTGCGCTGGCAGAGCCAGAACCGTCGGCGGCCTTGCCTCCCCCAACACCAACGCCCCCGGTGTTTCTACTGGACGAGCCACAGCCTTCTTTGTTGATTGGCGCGCCGGTCGAGCCCGTGAAGAATGTTGTCCTCTCTCCACCTCCGTCCAAATCCCCTCCCCTGGCCAAGCCACCTGCGGGCCCTGCTACGGGTGACCGTCAGCGATTGAGCGACCTGTTGCGTGAACTCAACCAGGTTCGTCGAGACGGTCTGCCGGAAACGACTCGCAAGCGGACCAAGGCGAAGGTCATCGCTATCGTTTCGGCGAATGGTGGAGTGGGTAAAAGCACCATCGCCGCGGGCCTCGCAAAAACACTTCGCAGCTCTGGCGGGCGAACCATCGCGATTGATCTGGACCCTCAGAACGCGCTGTCCAGCCACTTGGGCATCACCAGGCAGGCTCCCGGGCTGATCCAGCTCAAAGAGCACAACGCAGACTGGGGCGCTTATCGCCTGCCGGGCTTTGGCGACAGCGAGTGCCTGCCCTTCGGTACTGGCGAGGTGAACGATCGCCGATTGCTCAAGCAGTTGATGCTTGAAGATTCTGACTGGTTGAATCGGCACCTGGCGTCAATGAACCTCAGCGAAAACGATACCGTGATCCTGGACACGCCTTCGGGTGCGACCGTGTATTCGCAACAGGCACTCGATGCCGCCGATCTGGTGTTGGTGATGACGGTGGCCGACGCGGCCTCCTACCTGGCACTGGACACCATGACCCAGTGGCTGGAAACCAGCCGACGACGTGCACAGCGGCACCGGTATGTGCTCAACCAACGGGATGACTCGCGTTCGTTCAGCAGGGACATGGGCGTGCTGTTTTTGCGGCGGCTCGGCGCTAACCTGATCGGGACGATTCGCCTCGATCATCAATTCAACGAGTCGCTGGCCTATGGTCGGGACCTGTTGCAGTTCGCACCTGAGAGCATTGGCTGTCAGGACATCCTCTCGCTGTCAGGCGCGGTTCATGCCCTGCTTTTCGCGGATGCTTACAGCCAGCAGGGCACACCATGACCGCCCAGCTGAATCAGCTACCTGCAAAGACGTGGTGGTTGCAGGGGCTGGTGGATACTTTCCTGGCTCGCGTCAGTCGATGGCCCCTGCGTTGCCGCCAGGGCCTGAAGATCTCGGCCGGGCTGAGCGCAGCATTGTTGGTGCTGGGTATCCTCACTGCGCCGCTGAACCTGTATTCCCAGGCCGCGTTTGCCGCCGTCTGTTTTGCCGCCAGCCTGATCATCCGCAAGCAAGCCGGGCGTCTGGCGATCCTGACCCTGATCACCCTCTCGCTGATCGCTTCGCTGCGCTACATGTACTGGCGCCTGACCGACACCCTGGGCTTCGACAACTGGCAGGATGCCGTATTTGGCTACGGGCTGGTGCTGGCCGAACTGTATGCCTTGCTCGTCCTCGTCTTCGGTTACGTACAGACCGCCTGGCCGCTGCACCGCACACCGCAGTTTCTGCAACAGCCGCCCGCGCAATGGCCGACGGTAGATGTCTTCATTCCCACCTATAACGAAGCGTTGGGCATCGTCAAACTGGTAGTGCTTGCCGCCCAGGCCATCGACTGGCCCGAAGGCAAACTGCGGGTGCACATGCTCGACGACGGACGCAGGGAAGAATTCAAGGTTTTCTGTCAGCAGATCGGGGTCAACTACATCACCCGCGACAACAATCAACATGCCAAGGCCGGCAACCTCAACGAGGCACTCAAAGTCACCGATGGCGAGTTCATCGCCATATTCGACGCCGACCACGTGCCCACCCGCTCCTTCCTGCAGATCACCATGGGCTGGTTTTTAAAGGACCCGAACCTGGCGTTGCTGCAAACGCCGCACTTCTTCTATTCACCCGATCCGTTCGAAAAGAACCTCGATACCTTTCGCTCGGTGCCCAATGAGGGTGAGCTGTTCTACGGCCTGGTGCAGGACGGCAACGACCTGTGGAACGCGGCATTCTTCTGTGGCTCCTGCGCGGTCATCCGGCGCACTCACTTGCTGGAAGTCGGCGGCATCGCCACCGAAACCGTGACGGAGGATGCGCACACGGCACTCAAGCTCAATCGCCGTGGTTTCAATACCGCCTACCTCGCCATTCCACAAGCGGCGGGCCTGGCCACCGAAAGCCTTTCCCGCCACATCAGCCAGCGCATACGCTGGGCACGGGGCATGGCGCAGATTTTTCGCACCGACAATCCGTTGTTTGGCAAAGGACTGAACCTGGGGCAGCGCATCTGCTACCTCAACGCCATGATGCATTTTTTCTACAGCCTGCCGCGCCTGGTGTTCTTGACCGCACCCTTGGCCTACCTGATGTTCGACGCGCAGATTTTCCATGCCTCGGCGTTGATGGTCACGGTCTATGTGCTGCCGCATATTCTCCATTCCAGCCTGACCAACTCCGCCATCCAGGGGCGCTTCCGCCATTCCTTCTGGAACGAAGTGTATGAGTCGGTGTTGGCCTGGTACATCATGCGCCCGGTACTGATGGCCCTGATCAGCCCTTCGCTGGGCAAGTTCAACGTGACCGACAAGGGCGGCACCATCGAAAACGACTATTTCGACTGGAAGCTCGCACGGCCTTACATCGTCCTGCTGACCTTGAACATGATCGGTCTGGTGATCGGCGTGGTGAAACTGATCGGGAGTGATTCGGCCCAGGTCACGACCCTGCTGATCAACCTGGCCTGGACCCTGTACAACATCATCATCGTCAGCGCCGCCGTGGCGGTGGCCACTGAGTCTTCTCAGGTGCGCAACGAACCCAGGGTGCCCGCAGATCTGCCCGTGCGCGTCTATCGCGAAGACGGCACCTGGTTCGATTGCAAAACCCAGGACTTCTCGCAAAACGGCGTGGGTCTGGCACTGCCACCGCAAGTTCAGCTCAGCGTCAATGAGAAGCTGCGGCTCTGCATTCTGCGCACGCCTCCCTCAAGCCTCTTTCCCGCAATAACGATCTTCAGCAACGACAACGGGGCGGGCGTGCAATTCGAGGCTTTGACCCTGCGCCAGCAAAGTGAGCTGGTGCGACTGACCTTTTCACGGGCCGACACCTGGGCCAACACCTGGGGTAACGGCCGCCTCGACGCGCCCATGTCGGCGTTGCGCGAGGTCAGCAGCATTGGCTTACGCGCCATCCTGCGCCTGTTCGTTGCAACCCTGAAGGACAGCCGCGCGCTGCTGCGCAAACGCCCGGTCGCTCCATCACCTATCGACTCCACCGCGGACACGCAACGATCTTGAAGCCTTCCACTCGCCGGACCTTTCTTCCACTCATGCTGATTGCCTGCTCGCTAGTGGGCTGGAGCGGCTGTGCCTTGAGTGCTGCCGCCCAAATCAGCGCCACAGACCCGGCTGTGATGCCGGTCGCATCGTTGCCCGAAACCGATGCCCCGGGTAACAGCTATACCCGCACCCTCAAGGAGCTGGGCAAAAGCTATTCGATGACCCTTAAAGGCGTGGAGGCTACCGACAGTGTGAATTTCGATGTGCGCGCCGATGAAGTCGTCACGGCTGCGCAGGTCACGCTGCAGTACAGCTACTCACCGGCGCTGCTGGCCGATCTTTCGCAAATCAACGTGCTGATCAACGATCAAGTGGCCGCCAGCCTGCCCCTCCCGAAGGAAGAGGCCGGTAAATTGCAGACCCGGACCGTGCAGATTCCGCCGCAGACCATCACCGAGTTCAACCGGCTCAGCCTGCAGTTCATCGGTCATTACACGATGCAATGTGAAGACCCTTTGCACTCCAGCCTGTGGGCCAGGATCGGCAACGAGAGTCAGCTGAGCCTCCAGGTGTCATCGATCAGACAGCCCAACGATCTGTCCGCGCTGCCGCTGCCCCTGTTCGATCGTCGAGACGCCTTGCCCCTGAAGCTGCCCTTCGTGTTCGCCACGCGCCCAAGCGGTCCGGAGCTTGAGGCCGCGGGCATCCTGTCTTCCTGGTTCGGCGCACTGGCCAGCTACCGCGGCGCAACCTTTCCCGCCAGCCTCACCAGCCTGCCGGCCAAAGGCAACGCGGTGGTGTTTGTCAGCGGCAGCGAGTCAACGACCTTGAGTGGCTTGCCGATCAAAGTGGCCACCGGGCCGACATTGACCCTCGTGAGCAACCCGAATGATGCTCAGGGCAAACTGTTGATCGTCTCCGGGCGCGATGGCGCCGACCTCAAAGTCGCCGCGACAGCGCTGGCCCTCGGCGGCTCGGCCTTTTCCGGGCAGAGCGTGGTGATCGACCGGATCGACTCGCTCAAGCCACGCCAACCGTACGACGCGCCAAACTGGCTGCCCTCCGATCGCCCGGTTCGCCTGGGTGAACTGGCGAAGCCCGCAGAACTCAATGTGTCGGGTTATAACCCGGGACAAATGACGGTTGCCCTGCGCTTGCCGCCCGATCTGTTCAACTGGCGTGAGCCCGGTGCGCAACTTGACCTGAAGTACCGCTATACGCCGCAACCGGTCTCCACCAATTCTTCGTTGCTGATCAGTTTCAACGACACCTTCATCAAGTCTATCGACCTGCCTTCGATCGAGAAACTCGGCAACAGCGACAGCCTGCTGTCGATGCTCAAGACCGACGACAGCCTGGCCCGCACGTCGCGCATGCTATTGCCGCTCAATTCAGTCGCACTGCAATCGCGCCTGCAATTTCGTTTCATGTATGACTACATCAAACAGGGCGAATGCCGCGACATCATCATCGACAACATGCGCGGTGTGATCGACCCGGACTCGACCCTGGACCTCAGCCAATACGAACATTTCATGGCCATGCCCAACCTCGGGGTGTTCAAGGACAGTGGCTTCCCGTTCACCCGCATGGCCGACCTGTCTGAAACATCGGTGATCCTGCCCAACGAGCCAGGCCCGGCCGATCTGAGCGCCTATCTGACCCTGCTGGGCCGCTTCGGCGACTCCACCGGTTATCCGGCTACCGGCGTGAAGGTGGTCCGCGCCGACCAGGTCGCCGAGCAACGCGACCGGGATTTGCTGGTGCTCGCCTCGGGCAACAATCAGCCGCTGCTGGAGCAATGGCAAAGCCTGCTGCCGGCCAGGGGCGAAGACGCTGCGCAGTACTTTGAACTGTCTGACCTGCCGTTGCGTCTGCGCAACTGGATCAGCCCGGATACGAAAACCAATCTGCGTGAAGCGCGCAGCAGCTTCAGGTTTAGCGCCGAGGACGGCAGTGCTTATCTGACCGGATTCGAATCGCCGCTCAAGAGTGGGCGTAGCGTAGTGTTTATCGCCGGCACAAGGCCCGGCGGCCTGGCCGACGTGACCAACGCCCTGCTCAGCAGCGAAGAAAATGCCAACGAACTGCAAGGCAGTCTGGTGGTGGTCAGGGGCAAGCATGTCGAATCGCTGGTCGCCGAGCAGGATTACTACGTCGGGCGCTTGGGTCCGTTGCGCTATCTGCAGTGGTACCTCTCGCAGAACGTCATCGCGCTCATGCTGTTCACCCTCATCGGGGTCCTGCTGCTTGCTTGCATGGCCTACCTGGCCCTGCGCCTACGGGCCAAACGTCGTCTTGGCCAATGAGTCGCGCGGGCCAGTGTCGTTCATGCCTGCGACGTCCATGAGCAGCCGGGGTATTTCACTGCGCCAGGGCCTGCGCGGTAACGCGCGCAGGTTGAGCGCTGTGCTTGCGATCGCCCTGCTGGCGCCGGCGATAGCGGCCGCACAATCCTGCGAGCCGCCGGCCTGGCCACTGTGGCAAACCTATGCAACACGCTTCGTCCAGGCCGACGGCCGGGTTCTGGAATCGAGCCTTGAAAACAATCACAGCACCTCTGAAGGGCAGTCCTACGGCATGCTCTTCGCACTGATCGGCAACGATCAGCCACGCTTTGACAAACTCTGGCGCTGGACCTCGGCCAACCTCGCAGGCTCCGCCACCGCCACACGCCTGCCGGGCTGGTTATGGGGGCAAGGCAAGGACGGTCAGTGGCGCCTGCAAGACGCCAATTCGGCCGCCGACGCCGACCTGTGGATCGCCTACGCCCTGCTCGAAGCCGCACGCCTGTGGCATCGGCCGGACTATCACCGGGACGCCCTGCAACTAATGGCGACGATCGAAGCGCAATTGGTGGTCAAACTGCCAGGGCTCGGCCCAATGGTCTTGCCCGGACCACAAGGTTTCGTCCAGCCGGGCGCTCTCTGGCGCCTGAACCCCAGCTACCTGCCACTGCCACTGTTACGGCGCCTGGCCAAGGAAGCACCCTCCGGGCCCTGGCAAGCGATTGCCAACAACACCGCGACGATGATTGCCCAATCCAGCCGCCACGGTTTCATCGCTGACTGGGTCGGTTATCAAGGCACTTCAGCGCAATCGGGGGTCTTCGTGAGCGACCCGATCAACGGCGACACGGGCAGCTACGACGCCATTCGCGTGTACCTCTGGCTGGGCATGAGTGATACCTCCGAACCGCTGGCAGCGCTGCTGCTCAAGCGGCTGGACGGTATGGCCCGCAGCACTGTCGCGACGGGCTCCCCCCCGGAAACGGTCCAGGTTCTGCACGGCAGTGTCCAGGGTCAGAGCCCTTACGGATTCTGGGCTGCACTGATTCCCTACCTTGAGGCCAAGGGGCAACCCAAGTTGGCCGATCAGCAACGACGCCGCGTGGAACTCGCCTTGCACGAGGCGCTGGCCAGGCCCGATGCCGACGCCGGTCCACCGCGTTACTACAACTTCATGCTCAGCCTGTTCGCACTCGGCTGGGCAGATAAACATTATCGATTCCGGGAAGACGGAACGCTGAAACTTTCCTGGGAGACCGCATGCACCCGCACCACCGCACGCTAGCCATCGCCGTCATGAGCGCATGGACGGCCGCTGCTGCCCACGCTCAAAGTCCGACGCCACAGACATTACTCGTCGAGCAAGGGCAGTACTGGCAGTTGCACAACAACCCTCAGCGCGCTACGGAAGTCTGGCTGAAAGTCCTGTTGCTGGACCCGGTCCAGGTTGACGCACTGTATGGCCTGGGCTTGATCGGCGTGCAACAGGCCAAGCCACAACAGGCGCAGCAATACCTCGCCCGCTTGCAGGCCATCCAGCCAGCGCCTCGGCAGGCACTGCAATTGGCGCAGGACATCGCCCTGGCGCAACCGCAGAACCAGCAGCGTCTGGAAGAGGCTCGGCGCCTCGTCGATGCCGGTGAACGTGACAAGGCGACCGTGGTGTTTCGCTCGCTGTTCGATGGCCGTCCACCTCAAGGTACGATCGGCCGCGAGTATTACAACAACCTTGCCTTCAATCAGGCTGACTGGACTGAAGCGCGTGGCGGACTTCAGCGCCTGCAACGTGAGATGCCCAACGACTCGATCGTCGCGCTGTTTTACGCCAAGCATCTGGTGCGCCATGAAGACAGCCGTGCCGAGGGCATCCGCGCCCTGGCCGCGCTGACCCAGCGTACCGACATTGCCGGTGATGCCGACGAAAGCTGGCGCCTGGCGCTGACCTGGATCGGCCCGCCCGATCCGGCACAAGTGCCGTTGTTCGTGGCGTACCTCAATACGCATCCGGATGACGTGGAAATCCGGGCGCAGATGAACAAGGGCAAGCAACAGGCAGCAACGACGGCCAACAAGGAATGGCAGCCGCCCGCCGAAGTCGCGCGCGGCCTGAAGGCACTCAAGGAAGGTGATCAGGCCACCGCCGAACAGGCTTTTGAAGCGCGCTTGAAAAGCCAGCCCGACGATGCCGATGCGCTGGGCGGCCTTGGGGTTGTTCGCCAGCAACAACACCGACTGGCCGAAGCGGAAAAGCTCCTGGGGCAGGCCACGCGTCAACACAACGGCAGCCACTGGCAAGTTGCGCTGAACGAAGTGCGCTACTGGTCGGCGTTGCAGCAGGCCCGCGACGCCCAGGCCAAAGGCCAGACAGCCCAGGCACTGGCCTTGGTAAACCAGGCGCTGCGGCTCAATCCAAACGGGGTGGACGCTCGCCTCGCCCTGGCGGACATTCAGGCCAGCGCGGGCCAGTTCGATGACGCTCAGGGCAACTATCGCCAGGTGCTGAGCCTGCGCCGCGACGACCCTCAAGCACAGGAAGGGCTGGTCAACGTGCTGCTCAAGAGCGGCAAGAACGATGAAGCCCTGCAACTGATCAACAGTCTGCCAGCCACCGGCCAGGCAAAGATCGGCCAGTCCGCACGCCTGCAAGCCTTGCGTGCGACGCAACTGGCCGCCCTCGCCGAACAACGCAACGACCTGCCCGCTGCGCGCAACGCCTTGCAAGACGCGCTGCGCTACGAACCGGACAACATCTGGACGCGTTTCGCCCTGGCCCGCCTGAACCTGGCGATGGGCGAACCGCAAAAGGCTCGGGACCTGATCAACGCCATGCTCCAGGCCCATCCCGCCAATGCCGATGCGCTTTACGTCAGCGCCTTGCTGTCGGTCCAGATGGGTGAGTGGAAAGCCGCCCAGACAACCTTGGCACGCTTGCGCCCCGACCAGCGAACTCCAGACATGGAAGCGTTGGCCGCTGATGTCAGCCTCAACCTGCAACTCAGCCAGGCGATCGAGCTCGGCAAGCGTGGACAGCGCCAGGAAGCCCTCGCCTTGCTCGAACGTATTCAACCGATGGCCAACAACAGTCCAGACCGCACGGTCAGCCTGGCCTCGGCCTATGTCGACCTCGGCGAGCCGACCCGTGCACTGGCCCTCATGCGCAGCCGGTTGCAACAGACCACAGCGCCCTCGGCGGACTTCATCCTGCAATACGCCGCGGTCCTGCTTAAAACCGGAGAAGACGCGCAGGTCAACGAGATTCTGCGCGACCTGCAGAACAGGCCCTTGAACGCGCCGGCTCGCAAGCGCTTCGACGACCTGCTCTATCTCTATCGCATCCGCCAGGCTGACCAGCTGCGTGAGCGCGGCGATCTGGCCAACGCCTATGACACGCTGGCGCCCGCACTGGCGCAACGTCCCGGTGACAGCGCGGCCGTCGCGGCCCTGGCGCGGATGTACTCGGCCAACGGCGACACGGCAAAAGCCCTCGAACTCTACAAACCGCTGTTACAGCGCCAGCCAAACGACCCGCAATTGCTGTTGGGTGCTGCCGACGCGGCGGTGCTGGCACATGACCCGGCCTTTGCCGAACAGGCGCTGCAACAGCTGCTCAAGACCGAATCCGGTAACCCTCAAACGCTGACCGAGGCCGCACGCCTCTACCAGAACATGGGCAAATCCGGCACGGCGACCGATCTGCTGCGCAAAGCCGTGGCCATCGAACAGAGCGAGAAACGTAGAAACCAGGGCGGCCAACTGGCCGGCTCGACGGTGGCGCCCAACCCTTTTGCCGGGGTGTCGGGTTCACGTAGCGAAGTCAGTCGCGACACCCTGCTGGCAGCCATCCCGCCACCGGTTCAGGAGATGCCGGGCAGCGTGACGTCCCGCCCCCCTTTTGGCATCGACGCCCCGCCACGGCCTCAGCAGGCGAGCAATCCATTCGAGTCGCAATTGCCACGCACAGCACTGGTGAGCGAGGACATCAGCCCTGCGCAACTGGCGCTGAATAAAATCCTTCAGGAGCGCAGTGCCTACGTCACCCAGGGCGTGAGCATTCGCAGCAACAACAGTGAGTCGGGGTTGAGCAAACTGACCGACATTGAAACTCCGCTGGAAATCAATATTCCGCTGGATGAAAGCCGCATCGCCCTGCGCGTGACGCCGGTCTCGCTGAACGCCGGCAGCGCCAACAGCGAGGCGCTGTCGCGTTTTGGCAACGGTGCGCAGAGCGGCAGCGCCGGTTCGCAAAAAAACCGAGGGTGTCGGCCTTTCCGTCGGCCTTCAACGGCCCGCCGATGGGCTCAAAGCCGATCTCGGCACCACCCCGCTCGGCTTCAAATACACCACCGCCACGGGCGGCATCAGCGTTGATCGCCCCGTGAGCGACACCTCTAATGTCCGTTACGGCGTGAGCGTTTCCCGGCGTCCGGTGACTGACAGCGTCACCTCGTTTGCCGGCACCACGGACAAACGCAGCGGGCAGTCCTGGGGCGGTGTGACCGCCAACGGCGGGCGTGGCCAGTTGAGCTATGACGACAACGAAGTCGGCGCCTATGGCTACGCCTCCTGGCACCAGCTATTGGGCAACCATGTCGAGTCCAACAACCGCAGTGAGCTGGGCAGCGGTGTGTACTGGTACCTGCAAAATGCAACGGACAGCAAACTGACCGTCGGCTTGAGCATGACCGGCATCAGCTACGCCAACAACCAGGACTTTTTCACCTACGGCCACGGCGGCTATTTCAGCCCGCAGACGTTCTTCGCCCTGGGCGTGCCGGTGACCTGGGCACAACGCACCGGGCGCTTGACGTATCAAGTCAAGGGCTCGGTCGGCGTGCAGCATTTCGAGCAGGACAGCGTCGACTATTTCCCGACCGACAAAGCCATGCAAGCGGCCTCGGGCCTGCGCTACGAAGGGCAAAACAAAACCGGGATCGGCTACAGCGTCGCCGCGGCGGCTGAATACAAGTTCGCTTCGAACTTCCTGCTGGGCGCCAATCTTGGCCTGGACAACGCCCGCGACTACGAACAACTCAGCGGTGCCCTGTCCTTGCGCTACCAGTTCGAGGAGATCAGCGGCCCCATGAGCCTGCCGGTCAGCCCGTACACCTCGCCTTATTCCAACTGATCATTCTGGAGCTTTCGATGCCCACTTCTGCCCTTGCCGGTCTGACTCTCCTTGTCCTTGGGGAGAGCCATATGAGCCTCGCGGACCATTTGCTGGAGCCGCTGCACGACAACCTGACTCGCCAAGGCGCCCAGGTCCACTCCATCGGTGCCTGCGGCGCCAGCGCCGGTGACTGGTTGATCAGCAAGAAGGTCGACTGCGGTGCCGAGCGCAAAGGCAACGACAAGATCGTGATCAAGGGGCGCGAGGCAACCACCACACCGATCCAGGACCTGATCGCCGCCGACAAGCCCGACCTGGTGGTACTGGTCATCGGCGACACCATGGCGTCCTACGACAAGCCAGTGTTTCCAAAGGCCTGGGCATGGCAAAGCGTCACCAGCCTGGCCAAGGCCATCGCCGCCACCGGAACCCGTTGCGCCTGGGTGGGCCCGGCCTGGGGCAAAGCCGGTGGCATGTACCAGAAGAATGATGCCCGCACCCAATTGATGTCGCAGTTTCTGGCCGCGAACGTGGCGCCTTGCACCTACATCGATTCGCTGACGCTCTCCAAACCCGGACAGTGGATCACCACCGATGGGCAGCACTTCACCGTCGCCGGGTATCAATCCTGGGGCAATGCGATTGGTGGTGCGTTGGCCAAACTGCCCGCCGACACCGTCAGCAGCACAGGAGCCGGCAAATGATCCGATCCGCATGTGGCTGGGCGCTGTTCGCGCCCTTGATGCTGAGCCTGCACGCCCAGGCATCCGACATTGCCCTGTACCCGACGGGCCCGGATCAGGACTCGGCCTTCCTGCGCTTTATCAACGCCGCCGACCGCCCCCTGCAACTGCTGGCCGAAGGCTCGCAGGCGAGCCTCAGGCTCGAGGGTTCGAATGCCGTGTCCGACTACCTGCCCGTGCCCGCCAACCAGCCGATCAAGGGCACTCTGGAACTCAACGGCAAAAGCCAGCCGCTGGACATCCAGGTGGCAGCCGGCGAATTCGCCAGCGTGATCGCTTTGCCAGACAGCGCTCAAGGTATCCGCCAGGTCGTCATCCGTGAGCAACCCGACGACTTCAATAGCCTGAGAGCCTCGCTGGCGTTTATCAGCGCCGATCCAGCGTGCACCCAGGCCGGTTTGCGCGCTGCGGGGAAGAACGCCGACCTGTTCAAGGAGGTGGCCGACGGCAGCGTACAACGCCGAGCGATCAACCCGGTCAGCCTGTCGGTGCAATTGGTCTGCGCCCAAACCAACGTCGGTGCGCCGCTTGACCTGGGTCGGCTCAAGGCCGGCGAACGCTACAGCGTTGTGCTGCTACCTGGCGCAAATGGCCCATACCTGCTGCTCGCGACTGACGTCCTGGCTCACTGATCGGATCGCGCCACCACCATGGTTTTTGCCTCTCTCGAGTTTCTGACGTTGTTCCTGCCGCTGTTCCTGTGTGCCTATGCACTGTGCCCGGCGGCCTGGCGCAACATCACGCTACTGATCGGCAGCTGGCTGTTCTATGGCTGGTTGAGCCCACGGTTCCTCGCGGTGCATGTGGTGCTGACGATCATGGCGTGGGTCGGCGGCTTGCTGATTGACGCCCTGCGGGAAGAAGGCAAGGGCCGCGTGCGGCTACTCGCGACGCTGATCGTGCTCAACACCTCGGTGCTGTGCTGGTACAAGTACGCCAACATCGTCGCCGGCACCTTGATCGATGCCGTCACCGGGTACGGCGCCATGCCTCTGGACTGGCAGCGGGTCGTCATGCCGGCCGGGCTGTCGTTTATCGTCTTGCAGGCGATTTCCTATCTGGTGGATGTGCATCGCCGTACCGTGCCGGTTGAACGCAGCTTCATTAACTACGCCACCTATATTTCGATGTTCGGCCATTCGGTCGCCGGCCCCATCATTCGCTATGACTGGGTTCGGCGCGAGCTGAATCAGCGTTACTTCAATCGGCAGAATTTCTCGCTGGGCGCACGCCGGTTCATGGTCGGGATGTGCATGAAGGTCCTGGTGGCCGACACCCTGTCGCCGGTGGTCGACGTTGCGTTCAATGTACAGAACCCCAGCTTCTCTGACGCCTGGATCGGCTGCCTTGCCTATTCGTTGCAACTGTTCTTCGACTTCGCCGGCTACAGCGCCATGGCCATTGGACTGGGCCTGATGCTGGGCTTCCACTTTCCCGAGAACTTCGACCGCCCTTATCTGGCCAACAGCATCCAGGACTTCTGGCGACGCTGGCATCTGTCGCTGTCCAGCTGGTTACGCGACTATCTGTATATTTCGTTGGGCGGCAATCGCAACGGCACCTGGAAAACCTACCGCAACCTGTTCCTGACCATGGCCATTGCCGGCCTCTGGCACGGTGGCGATAGCTGGAACTATCTGCTGTGGGGCTGTGCCCATGGCCTGGCGTTATGCGTTGATCGTGCCTGGAACCGCTCCACCCTGCCCGCTGTACCGCCGGTGCTGTCCCATGGCCTGACTCTGCTGTTTGTGTGCCTGGCCTGGACACTGTTCCGCGCCCCCGACTTACCTAGCGCGCTGAGCCTGTATGCCGGACAGTTCGGGCTGCAGGGCATCGCCCTCGGTGACGAACTGTCCACGACCCTGCGCCCGGTGCACGGCATTGCGGGTTTGCTGGGTGTGTTCGGTGTCGTCGCACCGCTGCTGCGCCCTTACTGTGAGAAACGACTGGGCGGCCTTTTGCTCTACGCCGCCGACCTTTGGCCCATCGCCGGTTTCATGCTGTCGTTCGCACTGATCGCCAGTCGCGAAACCGTCCCCTTCCTGTACTTCCAATTCTGATGACGATCCCCAAGCACACCCCGCCCCCCACTCAGCCAGATGATCTGGCGACACGCAGCAGTCGGTTGGCAGGCGTGGCGCTGCTGATATTCCTGGTCGTCGGGCTGCTGTCCTCTGGCCGTCTGATCGTTTCAGGGCAGATCTCGCTGCTGCCCGATAAAGTGCTGACAACGCAGATTCTTGACGGCGATATCACCCATCGGATCGCCAAGGAACTGTCGAACGCTCACTTTCCCACCACGCTCGCCGAGCTGGAGCGCGGTGCCAGTTGGCTGCTCCTGCGCGACACGGGGCCGAGGGTTCGCCCGGGTTGTCCTGACTGGCTGTTTTTGGCCGATGAACTCAAGATCAATCACCAAGCGCAGCGTAACGCCGATGCCAAGGTCCAGGCAGTGATTGATCTGAAGCAGCAGCTCTCCCAGCGTGACATCAGCCTGCTGGTGGTCATCGTTCCAGACAAAAGCCGCATCGCTTCCGGGCAGCTTTGCGCACTGCACCGCCCAGCCGCTCACGAAGGGCGCATCCAGGCCTGGACCTCGAAGCTGGATGCGGGTGGCGTGTCGAATCTGGACCTCACCGGTGCGCTGGCGCCACTGGGGGCCGGTGCCTGGTTGCGCACCGATACGCACTGGAGCGAATCCGGCGCGAAGGCCGCGGCCGAGGCTATCGCGCAGCGACTGAAGAGCCTGGGCATCAGTGCAACGCCACGCAAGTCGTTCAACGAAAGTCATGCCCCGCTCGCGGTGCGACCTGGCGATCTGGTCCATCTGGCGGGCATCGACTGGCTGCCGCTCAAATGGCAACCCGCAGCTGAAATGGTCGCCCAGACCAGCACCGACGAACTTCCCGTTGCGTCAGCCGCCAGCCCTGACACCGAGGCAGACCTCTTTGGCGATGCCGACCTCCCCGACACCGCGCTCATCGGCACTTCATTCTCACGCAACTCCAACTTCGCAGGGTTTCTGCAGCAGGCACTGGGCGCCCCCGTAGGTAACTTCGCCAAAGACGGCGGCGCGTTCTCTGGCGCTGCAAACAGCTACCTCAACAACCCGGCCTTCAAGGAAACGCCGCCAAGGCAAATCATCTGGGAGATCCCGGAGCGGGACCTGCAGTCGGCTTACATCGACCCCATTGCCTATCGCTCTTTGCGCTAAGCCAATCGCATCCGGCAGTCGCTCCAAACCCCACGGATCAGCGCCTTCAACATCAACGCCTCCTCCCAGCGATCCGTGATGTCACGCCCATCAGCCCCCGTCATCGCATAGGGTGGCGGGCCGAGTTCGCAGGTGAAGGACAGGCTGGCGGGTGTGTTCGGGCGGGCCAGCCAATCCTCGATCCCGTAGCACCACCAGCCGAGGAATCGGTCCAGCCAGGGTCGATGCTGGGCGAAGCTCAAGGGCACCTGAACCTGTTCGCCGTTGGCGACCCGACCGTGAAAGCCCCAACTGTGGCGCAGGATGGTATGGATCTGTTCGTCGTCTTCAGCGGTAGCCGACTCAGGCAATTCCCGGCCCACGACGTAGTGGGACAAGTCGGCCAACAGTTTGAGGTCAGGCATTTGCGCGAGAATGTCGAGGGTGAACAACAGGTCGCTGGTGAGGCGATAACGGTGGGTTTCCAGCAGGATCGGAAAGTCCACCTGCTCGGCCAGACGCTGCCAGCCTTCGATCAGTTCGATGGCTTGCGCCAGCGTACGCGGCCGGACGTCTGCTTGTAGCGTGAGGTGGTGGCAGCCGTAGCGGGAGACGACATCGAGCGCGGCCGCCAGATCATCCACGGTCCGGGGGAACAGTTGACCTTCGATTTGCAGGCCTTGCGCCTTGGCGGCGGCGCTCAGGCGTGCAGCCTGTGGCGCCTTCCAGAAATGGTCGGTGATGCCGTCGAAACCGGCGGCGGCGATTTTCTCCAGTTGCGCGTCAATGGAAAGGTCGCATTGGCCACGGTGATCTTGCATGGCCCACAAGGACTGAAACACCAGGAGTTCGCGCATGTCAGTTCCTCGACAATTGTTTGAGCGATACATCGGCATCGGTCAAAGCGACCACCGAGAGGGGGTTATGGTTGGCGATCAGCCGTTCGCACAACTTGATGTCCTTGGCGACGCTATTGCCCTGGCCCCAGCCGCAAGCCCCTAGCAGACGTTGTTCGGCATCGAGGTAGAACAACAGGAAACCACCACCCGGGATTGTCCGGCTCGCCGTCGGTTCGGTGTTGGCGATGACGCCCACGGTTTGCAGCCCCCAGTCGTATTGATCGGACCAAAAGCCGGGAATGACGTCGAAGGGCTGCTCGCCCCCCAGCAGGTTCAGAGCGGCGTGACGGCCCTGGGTTTCGGCGTTGCGCCAGGTTTCCTGACGCTGGAACCCCCCTTGCGGGTGCAGACGAAACTCACAGACGTCGCCTGCCGCAAAGATATCCGGCGCACTGGTGCGCAACTGCGCATCGACGCGAATGCCCTGGCCAACCTCCAACCCGGCGGCCATGGCCAACTCGGTGTTGGGTTGCATGCCGATGCCCACCACGACCAGGTCGCAGGGCAACAACTGGCCGTCCACCAGTTGCACCGCTTCAGCGTGGGTGGAGCCCTGCACCGTTTCAATAGCCACGTTCAGCCGGACATCCACGCCCTGACGACGATGCAATTCCAGCAGGACACTGGACAATCGCTCCGGCAGGACGCGACCCGCCAGGCGCGGCCCGGCTTCGAGCAAGGTCACTGTGCAACCCAGGGCACGGGCGGTGGCGGCGACTTCGAGGCCGATAAAGCCACCGCCGATGATCACCAATCGGGCGCCTGGCCGCAGCGAATTGCGCAGTGCGACCGCCTCGTCATGGGTTCGCAGATAAAGTACGTTGGGCAGATGCCCGGGTACCGAAGGCAACAGGCGCGCCCTGCCCCCGGTCGCGAGCAACAGACGGGCGTAATGCAACCAACTGCCGTCGGCCAACTGCAATCGATGCTGCTGCGGATCGAGGTTTTTCACCGGGTTAGCGGCCAGGTGTTCGATGTCCAGTGCAGCGAGTTGAGCGCTATCGCACAGACTGCAACCCGCCAGTTCAACCGTGCCCTGTAACAGCCCTTTGGACAGCGGCGGACGTTCGTAGGGCGGGTGGAATTCGTCGCCGATCAGGATCAGGCGACCGCGATAACCTTCGGCCCGCAGGGTCAGGGCCGCGCGGCCACCGGCATGCCCGGCGCCAACGATAACCAGTGGAGCATTGGCAGGATTCATGGCACAGACTCCGAGCAGTTATACCGAAATGGCGAGCAAGACACGCCCCGCCTCGACCCGGACCGGATAGGTCTTGAGGTTGACGCACACCGGCGCACCCAGGGCTTTGCCGGAACGGTAGTCGAAACGTCCGTTGTGCTTGGGGCACTCGATGACATGTTCCATCACCAGGCCGTCCGCGAGGTGGATGGACTCGTGGGTGCACAGGCCTGCGGTGGCGAAGAACTCGTCGTCTGCGGAGCGGTAGACGGCATAGGTGTGCGGGCCATGGTCGAAACGAATGACATCTTCTTCATTTATTTCGCCCACGGCACAGACATCGATCCATTGATCGGTCATGGCGTTTTCTCTTGTAGTGGTACAGCCAGGAAGGTGTCAGGCCGGCGTTGCTTCAGGCTCTACCTGAGCGGTGGCGGCCGGCGCTGCGCGTTGTGGCAAAGGGCGACGGACATAATGGGTCGGGTCTTTGCGCTGCTTCCAGATAGTCGGGAGGATTTCCCGCAAGGCCTCGAAAAGGCTGGCGTATGGCGGCGGGCAGTCGTGACGAATCTCTTCGTGTAGCTGCGCCAACGCGTGAAACGGCACCATCGGATACATGTGATGCTCGAGATGATAATTCATGTCGAGGTACAGAAAGCGCAGCAGCGGGTTCATGTAAATGGTCCGGCAGTTGCTGCGATGATCGAGCACATCCTCGGCCAGGCCGACATGCTGCGTCAGGCCGAACAGGTAGGACAGCCAACCGCCGTACAGGGTCGGCAAACCGATAAACATCAGCGGCAACCAGCTCTGCAGATACAGCGCAGCCGCCAGGGTCAGCCCATAAATCACCAGCCAGATGCGCGCCGCCGTAAAGACCTTGGGCCACTCGGACTCGGGGATGAAGGTCTGCTCTTCTTCAGCCATTCGCCCGGTGGCATGCCGGCAGACCGACCACATCGTCTTGATTGCATAAGGCATCCTGAACAGGCTCAGCACCATCATGATCAGACTTGGCGGGCGCGGCTCGACAATCTCCGGGTCACGCCCGACGATGATGGTGTCGGTGTGGTGCCGGGCGTGGCTCCAGCGCCAGACATGGGGCTCGAACATGAACATGAAGCTCGACAACTGGTAGACCGCATCATTCATCCAGCGGGTTTTGAATGCCGTTCCGTGACCGGTTTCGTGCCAACGTGCATTGGACGCCGTGCCGTAGAGCAGCCCATAGGCGAAGAAGAACGGAATGCACGCCCAGGAGCCCCAGAACCAGTAACCACCGAACCCGGTGACGACCATCGCCAGCAGCCAGATCGCGGTATCGCGCAGGGCCGGGCCATCGCGGCGCTGCATCAGTTCCTTCATGCGTTTACGGGGAATGGGTGATTGATACCAGTTAGCCGAGACCAGGCCTTTTTGCGCTGCTTTAGCGGCTTCGGGACCCGTCAACCGATAATCCCGAGGCACGGGTTTACCGGAGTTTTCAGATGCTGCGTGTTGTTCAGGCATTTTATTGTTCTCCGCAAGCTTGATGGTTTAAGGCACTTGCTTCGATGCGGGATCACATCGCTTACGAAAAGATAGAGAGCGCACTGATTACCCTCAAGCCCTTGAATACATTCCCTATCAAGCTATCATCCAGGCCCATTGCAGCTTGATAGTTTTCTATCAAAGCGCCCGGGGGCTCGCCATGAACAACACTAAACGCCCAACCATCGCCACTGTCGCCGAGCGCGCCGGTTTGAGTGTCGCCACCGTGGACCGGGTACTCAATGCCAGGGCTCCGGTGAACCCGGCTACCGCCGAGCAGGTGTTCCAGGCCGCCGAGGCGGTTGGTTATTTCGCGGCCAGGCTGATCGGCCAGCGGATCCGCGAACGGCGCCCCAGCTATCGTTTCGGCATCCTGTTGCTCGGCACCGCCCAGGCGTTCTATGCCAACGTTGCCGCCGCCATCACCGAGGCGGCACAGCGTCAGGCCGGCGCCAACCTCAGCTGCCAGTTCGAGTACGTCTTCGATCGCTCACCCAGCGCCATCATTGCCCAGATCGAACAACTGGCAGTGCAGTGCGATGGCCTGGCGGTGGTCAGCTTCGCTCACCCGTTGATCAATGCCGCCATCGCTCAGATCAGGGCCGCGGGCGTGCCAGTGATCGCACTGCTGTCCGACATCCACGAGGCGGCAAATGAGCCTTACGTCGGTCAGGATAATCATGTAGTCGGACGCACCATGGGCTGGCTGCTGGCTCATACCTGCGGTGGCCACAAAGGTAGCGTCGGGGTACTGCTGGGCGGCCACCGTTTTCTCGGCCATCAGGCGCGGGTGGAAGGGTTGCGCAGTTATCTGACGGAACACGCACCGGGGTTGCAGCTACTCGAAGCGGTGATCAACCTGGATAACTGTGACGTCACCGAAGAGGCCACTCTGGAACTGCTGGCGCGACATGACGACTTGCGGGGTTTGTGCGTGGTCGGCGGTGGCGGCGACGGCATCATCAGTGCTCTGTCGCAGCTACCAAAGCAGCCGTCGCTGTGCAGCATTCTTCAGGAATCGACCGAGCTGTCGCGCCAAGCCCTGGCCCAGGGACTGATCAGCCTGGTCATCGACTCCCAGCCGCGATTGCTGGCGGCTGCGCTGGTCGACTTGCTGATCGAACTGCAAACCACACCGGACTTCGATCCTGTCCGGCATCGAATTCATATTCCATTGCAGATCATGACTTGCGAGAACGCTCGAGGCTGAACCTGTGGCGAGGGCGTTTTTGATTAACCCCTCAGCGCTCGGGTCCCGAGCGGAACGCATCGGCACTCAACCCAAACCGGTTCATCTTGTTGTACAGCCCGCCACGGGAAACGTTCAGCTGTTTGGCGGCCAGGCGGATGTTGCCGCGGGTATCCCTGAGGGCCGTGATGATCGCGTTCATTTCATGGGTGCCGAGGTCCATGGCCGCCCGAGGCTCAGGCACGTTGCCCGGCGCGGAAGGCCGCAGTCTTTGCTTGATTTCGAGCGGTAGGTCTTCGGATTGAATCAGTTCGGTCACTGCCAGATTGGTCGCCCGTTCAATGGTGTTTTCCAGCTCGCGAACATTGCCTGGCCAGTGGTAGGCGCAAAGAATATCCAGCGCCTGCGGCGAGATGCCCTGCACCGATTTGCGCAGCGAGCGTGCGCAACGACCAACAAAATGTTGCGCCAGCAAGGGCACATCCTCGCGGCGCATCCTCAGGGGTGGAACCGTCAGATTCAGTACGTTGAGCCGGTAGTAAAGATCCTCACGGAACGCACCATCGGCCACTGCCTGACTCAAGTTGCGGTGGGTGGCCGCAATGATGCGGACATTCACCTGCCGGGATTTCTTTGCGCCCACCCGCGTCACCTCGCCTTCTTGCAAGACCCGCAGCAGGCTGACCTGGGCATCAAAAGACATGTCACCGATTTCGTCGAGGAAGATCGTTCCGCCATCGGCCAATTCGAACTTGCCGGCCGAACCGCCGCGGGCCGATCCGGTGAAGGCGCCCTCGACATGCCCGAACAGTTCGCTCTGCACCAAATCTCGCGGAATGGCCCCGCAATTGACCGCCACAAAAGGACCACTGCACCGGTCACTGCCGTTATGTATCGCCTGGGCGAACAACTCCTTGCCGGTGCCGCTTTCGCCCAGGATCAATGTGGTCGAGTCACTGCGACTGGCGATCCGTCCCAAGTGCAACGCGTCCTGAATGGCTCGCGAAGTGCCCTGAATGGTTTCGAAGGTGTAGCTGGCCTGAGTGCCGATGATCCGCCGGGTAATTTCCCGGATGCGTCGGTTCTCCCGCAGCGAGACGATGCGCCCGCCCTGCTCCAGTGAGCACACGGACACCAGGCATGCCAGCTGGCTGCGATCATGCAATTCAAAGGTGCAATCCAGATCTCTTATCCCTTCAGACTGCTGCCCTTCCCCGCCGCGCAGCAGAACCTCATTGGTCAGTTCGCTGCGGCCCAGACGCTGGAACGGACTGCCCAGCAAATCCAGGCCCACGCGAAACAATTGCCGGGCATAGCGGTTGAGCGCCTTGATGCAGCCGCGCTCATCCAGCACCACCAGTCCCTCGTTCAGTACTTCGAGCACGGCTTGTTGTTCTTCCAGCAAGGCCTGCAGCGCCATCTGCCGCGAAACCGCTTCGGCTGCGGCCTGGACGGTGCCCAGAGTATGGAAATGAAACCAGCCGGGCTCTGCGGTCAGGGTCAGCATGGCCAGTGTCCGGCCCTGGGCATCGCGGATCGGCGCGGCGGCACAATGCATGCGCCGCCGACGCAGGTCGACCCCGAAGTTTTCCTCGGCCAGCACATACACCAATCGGTCTTCGGCAAGCGCCAGCCCCGTGCAGTTGGTGCCCTGCACCGACTCCAGCAGTTGGCTGCCCACCGGTGTGAGATCGAGGCCGCAGGAATACAGCATCGTTCCTTGGGCATCGGTCAGATTGATATGACCTCTGGGGTTGTACGCCAGCAATCCGCGCATGACCTCCGCTGCCGCTGCGATCAACGCGCGATTGGCTGCCAGCGTCGCGGCCAGGTCGGCGGGGGCGACAAACCGGTACGCACCATCCTCAGGGTTGAGGCCTGCACTGACGCTGCGCAACCAGGAGTCCCAAATCACCTGCCTGACCCCGGCAGGTCGATCGACACTCCCCCTCAGACACGCCAGCCAGGCCTGTTCCAGCTCAGCGATCGGTCCTGCGTTCAACGACGCCGGTCCGATTGCGGCGATGTAATCGAGGTCTTGCGCGCTGAAGGCCATCGGCTGTGGATTCACTCTGCGTCCCTATGTTCATATTTTCGACATGTCAGTATAGACATGTCATCTGAATGAACACTTAATTCAAACCACTATTATTAAACCCTTAAATATCAATCATTTAAATATTGGCATGGCGCTTGCTCCCGGCTTTGTACCAGCGAGGACATTCCTGCTGTCGAGTCGTTGAACAACAATAAAAGGGAGTCATTTCATGAGTGCATCCAAGATCATCCGCCTGGGTCTCATCGGCGCCGGCCGCATGGGCAGCTTCCACGGTCAGACCGCCGCCCGGAACATTCCCGGTGCCTGCCTGGCCGCCATCGCCGACCCGACACCCGGCCAGGCCGCGCGCCTCGCCGCAGAGTTGGGTGTACAGCGGGTCTACACCGATCCACAGCAATTGCTCGATGACCCGGAAATCGACGGCGTGTTGATCGCCGCCCCGGCCCGCAGCCATGCCGAATTGGTGATTAGTGCGGCACGGGCCGGCAAAGGGGTGTTTTGTGAAAAACCCATGGCCATTACCCTGGACGAAGCCGACCGCGCCATCGCTGCGGCTGCCGATGCGCGAGTGACGCTGCAGGTCGGCTTCAACCGCCGCTTTGCCAAAAGCTTCCGGGCGGCTCACCTGGACGTGGTCGCCGGACGTATCGGTACGCCGCAATTGCTGCGCTCGCTGACTCGCGATCCGGCCCTGAACAATCCCGCCGCCTCGCCGCAGTGGGTGATTTTCCTCGAAACCCTGATCCATGACTTCGATACCCTGCGCTACCTCAATCCCGGCGCCGAAGCGGTCGAGGTGTTTGTCATGGCCGATGCCCTGATCGCTCCGGACTTCAAGGACAAGGGTTTGCTCGACACCGCCGTGGTCACGATCCGTTTCGACAACGGCGCCATCGCCACCGCCGAGGCGAATTTCCAGGCGGTGTATGGCTACGACGTTCGGGGCGAAGTGTTCGGCAGCGCCGGCATGCTGAGCATGGGCAGCGTCAATGACTCTGACCTGGTTCGCTACCTGGCCAATGGCATCCAGGCAGACACCCAGCGTTTGGACACCGACCTGTTGCGTGATGCCTACGTGGCCGAGCTCAATCACTTTGTCGACTGCCTGCGCAGCGGTGAAAAACCACTGGCGAGCGGCGAAGATGCGAAGGCCGCACTGGCCATTGCCCGCGCCTGTATCGAGTCCTTCCAGCAGGGCAAAGCGGTGCGTGTACAAGGAGGCCGTCCATGAGCTTCACTCCGTTCAAACTGGCGATCAGCGCCGAAATGGTGTTCCTCGACCTGCCGTTCACCGAACGGGTCAAACGCATTCATGCACTGGGCTTCAGCGCCGAAATCTGGAGCTGGACGAGCAAAGACATTCCGGCGCTGGTCGCCACCGGCGCGGACTTCACCTCCATGACCGGCTACATCTCGGGCAATTTGACCGACCCCGAGGACATCCGGCACCTGCTCGACAGCGCACGGGAATCGCTGGCCGTTGCCGCCCAATTGAATTGCCCGAGCCTCAACCTGCATGGCACGGGCCTGGGCGATCAAGGTTTGCCAGTCAAACCCGTGGCTCACACCACCGGACGCATGTGGTTGAGCGCCTGCAAGACCCTGGAGAAAATCGCTCGCCTGGGCGAAGACGCCGGCCGGGTGTTCCTGCTGGAAAACCTCAATACCGAGGTGGATCACCCCGGCACGCCGTTCGCTCGCGCCGACGATACCCTGGCGCTGATCGAGGCCGTGGGCAGCCCTCATCTGAAGATGAACCTGGACCTTTACCATGCGCAGATTGGCGAAGGAAACCTGATCGAACTGATCCAGCGCGCCGGCAGCGCCATCGGCGAGATCCAGGTCGCTGACGTCCCTGGACGCATGGAACCGGGCACCGGCGAAATCCATTACCCGGCCATTGCCAAAGCCTTGTTCGGCATGGGATACACCGGTGTCGTCGGGCTTGAGGGCTGGGCCAGCGGCGACAGCGAAGCGGCACTCGAACGTTTCCGGCAAGCGTTCACGCTGGATTGAGGAACCTGCGGCGCGCCCGGATGTTGACTCTACGCGCGCCAGCAACCCTCCCCCCTGATCTTGATGAATGTCGGCTTATAACAACAAAAGGAAAACCATCATGCGTCGCTGCACACTACTTTTTGCCACGCTGCTACTCGTCTTCAGCCAATGGGCCGCCGCCAGCTATCGCATCGGTGTCAGCATTGCCAGGGTCGACGACAACTTCATGACCTATGTGCGCAGCGGCCTGGAGGAAGCCGCCAAAAAGGACAACGTCCAGATCCAGTTCGAGGACGCCCAAGGCGATGTGGTTCGCCAGCTCAATCAGGTCCAGGGCTTTCTCAACCAGAAAGTCGATGCGGTCATCGTCTTGCCCGTGGACACCGCCGCCACCGCCAACATGACCCGCGCCGCCGTCGAAACGCAGACGCCACTGGTCTACGTCAACCGCCACCCGGACGAACGCGTCCTGCCCAAAGGCGTTGTCACCGTGGCGTCGAACGACATTGAGGCCGGGCAACTGCAAATGCGCTACCTGGCTGAAAAACTGGGAGGTAAAGGCACCCTCGCGATCATCATGGGCGACCTCGCGCAAAACTCCACGCACGACCGCACCGAAGGCGTCAAACAGGTGCTCAAGGACTATCCCGGGATCAAGATTGTCGAACAGCAAAGCGCCGAATGGCAGCGCAACAAAGGCATGGACCTGACCAGCAACTGGCTGCTGGCCGGCACGCGTTTTGATGCCATCGTCGCCAACAATGACGAGATGGCCATCGGCGCCGCCATGGCACTGCAGCAGGCCGGCAAAGCCAAGGGTGAAATTGCGATTGTCGGCATCGACGGCCTGCCCGACGGCCTCGCGGCGATCAAGCGCGGGATGCTGGTCGCCTCGGTCTTTCAAGACCCCAAGGCCCAGGCGGCCACCGCGCTGCAAGCGGCCATCAAAATGATCAAGGGTGAGCCGGTCGAGACGGATGTCTGGGTGCCCTTCCAGCTGATCACGCCGGAGCAGGTTGCCGTCTATGAGAAACATTACAAATAGCGCCCAACGCTAACCGTTGACGCCGCTGTCCCGGTCGGGAATCAGCGGCGTTTTTCGTTGAGTGAACAGCGTTGTGCGAAATCGAAAGACCAAGCCGCAGGGCTTGCCACGCCATCACAAAGGAAGCGGCCTATCCTGAACGACCCGTTTCATAACGAGGGTCGAGGTCAACCGCTGTACGTTGGGCAAGGTCGAAAGGCTCTCATCGTATAGCTGCTGGAAGGCTGGCAAATCCTGAGTGATGACGTGCAGCAGGTAGTCCGGCTCCCCGAATAACCTCTGGGCATCGACCACTTGCGGGATCTCGACGAGCGCCGTCTCGAAAGCCTCGACAGCTTGCCTGTCGCCCTCACGAAGCGTGGCAAACACCATCGCTGAAAAATTCAGGCCGAGTGCGCCTGGGTCCAGCTGTGCTCTGTAGCCAAGCAACACACCCGACTCTTCCAGGGCCCGTACTCGCCGATGACAAGGGGAAAGGCTGAGCCCCACTCGCTCAGCGAGTTCAGTGACCGAAAGGCGACCATCCTTTTGCAGCTCAGAAAGAATCTTTCGATCAATTCTGTCCATTTAGAAGAATCTCCCCTTTCAAGTCTTATTAACGATTATTTTTGAAAATTAATTCTAACAACATTTCATTATTCTTCCTCTCACCATTAACACCGCACTCCCTTGACCAAAGATGAGGCGGCCTGTGATTCGCGGAGCGGGACGATGCAGAGAGCGGTGTGTCATCAACGGGAGTGCCTGGCGCCATGACCTTCAGTATTTTTGTTGCTTTCTGGGCGGTGTCGATTCTGTTCATCATCACGCCCGGTGCAGATTGGGCGTACGCGATTTCGGCGGGTTTGAAGGGCCGGGTCGTCCTGCCCGCTGTGGGCGGGCTTTTGTCCGGCCATTTGATTGCAACCGTGATTGTTGCCGCCGGTGTTGGCGCGCTGGTCGCCAACCACCCCGTTGTCTTGACGGTGCTTACGGTTGCCGGGGCGGCTTATCTGTTCTGGTTAGGTATCAACATGCTTGCCCGTCCCTCCACACCCCATGCTGAGGACATCCAGGTGTCGGGCTCCTGGAAGCGCTGGGCGCTCAAGGGGCTTTGCGTCAGCGGGCTGAACCCGAAAGTGTTCCTGCTGTTCCTGGCGCTATTACCACAATTCACCGACGCAACCGCTACCTGGTCTGTCCCAATGCAAATGATTGCGCTGGGGCTCGTCCACACCGTCAGTTGTGGCGTTATCTATCTGCTGGTGGGATTTGGTTCACAAGCCGTTCTCCAGGCACGTCCAGCCGCCGCTCAGTGGGTCAGTCGTTTCTCCGGAGCGGCCATGATCATCATCGCGGTCGTTCTGCTCACCGAGCAGATGTCGGTTTAATCCATTTTTCAGCGAGACAACCATGAGGAGTCGTTTTGAAGAGCCCAAGAGAACGTGCTGCCGAAGGGCTCCAGGTCGGAGACCCCACCAACAGTGCTGCCGGATCCACCAGCTGAAAGCATGGGATCGAGCGGCAAGCAGTTTATGGGTTTATTTCAATACGTGATCGGAGGGGGTATTGCGAAGCGAGAGCCAGAAATGGCCCTCGCTGTTTTTGCAGTCAAATTCAGCGCTTGAGTTTGCGCTTGTTGCGGTATTGGTCGATGACCACCGCGACCACGATGATCAAGCCTTTGATGATGTCCTGGATGTAGGCATCGACCCCGACGAAAGTGAATCCGCTGGCCATCACCCCAAGGATCAGTGCACCGATGACCGTGCCGGTGATGCGCCCCACTCCGCCCGCCAAACTGGTACCACCGATGACCGCTGCGGCAATCGCATCCAGTTCATAGGACATGCCCATCCCGGCCTGGCCGGTGGCGGCACGGGCCGAAGCCACCACGCCCGCCAGACCCGCCAGCAACCCGGCGATGCTGTAGACGATGACCAGATGGCGTTTGACGTTGATCCCGGACGTACGCGCCGCCTGCATGTTGCCGCCGATGGCGTAGGTGTATTTACCGTACTTGGTGTAGCGCAGCGCGATATGGAAGATCACCGCCACCACCAGAAAAATGATCACCGGCATCGCGCCGTGACCGATGGCCGTGTAGGAGTCCGATAGCATGCTCACCGGCTGGCCTTCGGTGTAGTAACGCGCCAGGCCACGGGCCGAGACCATCATGCCCAAGGTGGCAATGAACGGTGGAATCCCGGTAATGGCAATGATGCTGCCGTTGATTGCCCCCGCCAGCAGCCCGACACCGAGCCCGACAATCACTGGAATCCACACCGGCAAGTCAGTCAGCGACGGGAATACCGCACGGGCGAAATCCGAGGTCTGCGCCAGGCTGGCGGCGATCATCGCCGACAACGCCAGCACCGAGCCTGAGGACAGGTCAATGCCGGTGGTGATGATCACCTGGGTCACGCCGATGGCCAGCAGGCCGATGATCGACACTTGCAGGATCATCAGCACCAGGCGCTGGGAGTTCATCAGGAAGCTCTGGTCGCGCACGATCCAGCCGAATACCTCGAACACCAGGCCGATGCCAATCAGCACCAGGAAGATACTCAGTTCAGTCGGAAAGCGCCGGCGACTCTTGACCGGTGCCGTTGCCGGTTTGTTTTCCAGTATCGCGTTCATAACCACTCACCCTTCTATCGCATTGTCGACGCTGGCCGAGCCAGCGCCGGCATCATTAGTGAACCACGGACATGCCCGAGGCCAGTTGCATCACTCGTTCCTGAGTCGCTTCGCTGCGATCGAGGGTGCCCATCAGGTCGCCCTCGTGCATGACCATGACCCGGTCGCTCATGCCGAGCACTTCCGGCAGCTCCGAGGAAATCATGATCACCGCCATGCCTTCGCTGGCGAGGTAGGAGATGAGCCGGTAGATCTCGGCCTTGGCGCCGACATCGATGCCGCGGGTCGGCTCGTCGAGTATCAGGATTCGTGGGTTGGTCATCAGCCAGCGCGCCAGCAAGGCCTTCTGCTGATTACCGCCGGACAGCGTGTCGATGCACTGCTCGAGCGACGGGGTTTTCACCCGCAACTTCTTGCACATGTCTTCGCACAGGGCGCGCAGGGCTTTTTGCTGGATGAAACCGTGGCCGGCGTAGTGCGGCAGCACCGCCATTTCCATGTTCTCCAGCACCGACAGGCACGGGAACAGGCCGCTGAGCTTGCGATCCTCGGTCAACAGGGCGAAGCCCTTCTCGATGGCCATGTGCGGATCGGTAATGCGCACCACTTCACCGTCGAGGCGAATCTCGCCACCGTCGCTCGGGGTGATGCCAAAGATCGCCTCGGCGACGTTGGTCCGCCCCGAGCCCATCAACCCGGCAATGCCGAGGATCTCGCCGGCATGCAGATCGAAGGACACGTCCTTGAAAATGCCATCGAGCTTGAGGTCGCGCACCGACAGCAGCAGATCGCCGATCGGCGTCTCGCGTACCGGGAACAACTGGCTCAGTTCACGCCCGACCATCATCGAAATCAGGCTGTCGCCATCCATGCTGTCGGCCCGCTGCAGGCCGATGTAGGCGCCATCGCGGAACACCGCCACTTCATCGGCGATAGCGAACACTTCGTTCATTTTGTGGGTGATGTAGATGATGCCTTTGCCCTGGCTTTTCAGGTCGGCAATGATCGAAAACAGGTGGGCGACTTCCTTGTCGGTGATGGCCGAGGTCGGTTCGTCCATGATCAGGATGTCGGAATCGTAAGACACCGCCTTGGCGATCTCGACCATCTGCCGTTCGGCGATGCTCAGATTGCCGACATGCTCTTCGGGGTCAAGGTTGATGCGCAGACGCTCCAACAGCTTCGCCGTGCAGCGGTGCATTTCGCGGTGGTCGATCATGTGGAAACCGTTGAGCTGCTCACGGCCGATCCAGATGTTCTCGGCGATGCTCATGTGTGGCATCAGGTTGAGTTCCTGGTGGATCATCGCGATCCCGGCCTGCAGCGCCGCCAGGGGCGTTTCGAAGACCACCGGCTTGCCCCGCAGGCGCAGTTCGCCGGCGTCCGGCTGGTAGATGCCGGCGATGATTTTCATCAAGGTGGATTTGCCCGCGCCGTTTTCGCCCATCAGGGCCAGCACGGAACCGGGGCGTACCCGCAGCTGCACGTCGGACAAGGCCACCACCCCGGGGAAACCCTTGCTGACGTTGACGATCTCCAACAGGTACGGCTCATCGACAGGCGTTACAGTTGGCTGGACACCCATCAATGGGGTGCTCGAAGCAGTCGCTGAAGCGAACATGATCAGGTACTCCATCAGCAAGGTCGCGGTCGCCACCTTGCGTGTTTATTGTTGTTATTGAACGGACGGACTATTTGAACTGGTCAACGTTTTGTAGCGTGATCAAGCGATACGGCACCCACACGGCCGGCTCTACCGGCTCGTTCTTGGCCATTTTCACTGCCGTCTCGATCGAACCGTCTGCCTGACCCTTGGCGTCCTGGAACACCGAGACGACCAGAGAGCCCTTCTTCACTGCGTTCAAACCGTCAGGCGTACCGTCGACACCGGCGATCAGGATGCTGCCCTTTTCCACTCCGGCCTGTTGCAGGGCCATCGCGGCGCCAATGGCCATCTCGTCGTTGTTGGAGACGACCGCGTCGAACTTGCGGCCCTGGGTCAGCCAGTCGTTGACCAGGGTCATGCCCTTGTCCCGCAACCAGATGCCGGTTTGCTCTTGCTCGATCTTGATGTTCGGGTACTTGGCCAGCACCTCTTTGACGCCCTTGGTACGGTTGGTGGTGGAGTTGTTCGCCAGGTCGCCCAGCAGAATCACGATGTCACCCTTGCCGCCCATTTTGTCGGCCAGGTATTGCATCTGCATCTGACCGGCCTCCAGGTCGTTGGAGGCGACAGTGACCACGCCTTTGGGCAGGTTCAGGTCATCGGGACGGCGGTTGACGTACACCAGCGGAATGCCGGCCTTCACCGCAGCTTCAGTGATTTTTTTGGTCGCGGCGGTATCCACCGGGTTGACCACGATGGCGTCGACCTTCTGACTGATGAAGCTTTCTACCTGGCTCAACTGCCGGACCACGTCGCTGCGCGCGTCTTCGAACTGCAGCTTGACGCCATCGGGATAGGATTTGGCTTTTGTGTCCATGGATTCGCGCAGGTAGGTCAGCCAGGTGTCATCGAACTGCGACATGCTGACGCCGATCTTCATGTCAGCGAGTGCAGCGCCGCTGGCGAACATCAGGGACAAGGCGAGTGAGGCGAAACGGATCTTGGTCTTCATGAAAAGTCTTTCTCCACATTCTTGTTGGTTTTATGGATAAGGCGTGACGATTTCAGTAAGCGGACAAGCGGGAAAAGAGTTGGAACCGGGTGCGAGGCAGCTCGCTGGAAATGACTTTATTGGAAAATATTTTCCATATCAACTCATTTTAGAATTTTATTCTAATTTTGTTCCATGACTTTCGAAGGCGCTCAATTGCACTACTTGATGGCGCTCGAAACTCAGCCGCGCAGCGTCTAACACGCGGGTGGTCGCCAATGCATCACGGGCCTCCACAGGCAGTGGGCCACCGCTCTGCACTGCGCCTTGCAGCTGTAAATAGAACTGATTCCAGCAACCACGCTCGGAGGGAACTCTTTCGCGCACTTCGCCCTGTTCGAACCAGCCCCAGCGGCGATGCTCTTCCACGCCCCAGCGTTCACCTTCGGATTTCGGTGTCAGCCCGGCGAGCGCCGATGCCTCCTGCCCGTCCAGGCCGTCGACGCTGTAACAGCCTTGAGTGCCGGTCACGCGAAAGCGCGGGCCGGGGGTGTTTTGCAGACAACTGCCGCCCAGGTGCGAGGTCACACCGCTAGCGTGGGTCAGGGACATAAAGAAGCCGTTATCGAACGTCTGGTCTTTCTCCAGATAATCCAGCTCGGCGTAGACCCGTGTCACCGGACCGAACAGCAGCAGCGCCTGATCCACCAGATGGCTGCCAAGATCGCGCAGGAAACCACCGCCACTGCCGTTGTTCACCGACTGTGGCGAATAGCGTTCGATCCGCGATTCGAAACGGGTGACCTGGCCCAGCGCACCGGACTCGATGAGTTTGCGCACAGTGAGAAAGTCCGAGTCCCAGCGCCGGTTCTGGTAGACGCTCAGTTGCACGCCCTGACGCTCGGCCATGGTGATCAGGGTTTGCGCCTGTTGCGCGTCAGCGGCGAACGGCTTGTCGCTGACCACCGCCACATTGTGTTCGATGGCGTCGAGCACCAGCGCCGGGCGACCTTTGAGCGGTGTGGACACCACCAGCACATCGACCCCGATTTCGACCAGTTGGCCGATGCTGTCGAAGGCCGGCACGCCGGGGTGTTCTGCCGCCAGCAACTGGCGCCGCTCCGTTGAACGGGTAACCACACCGACGAAGGTTGCACCCGGCAAACTGCTGATCAGTGGAGCATGGAAAAACCGGCCGCCATGGCCGTATCCGACAAGTCCGATGCGCATGAAAATATTCTCCTTATAGAACGCGACCTCTGTGGGAGCGGGCTTGCTCGCGAAAGCGGTGGCACATTCAACATTGAAGTCGACTGACACACCGCCTTCGTCGGATCGCCGCCCGGAGCAAGCCCGCTCCCACAGGTTTTGTGTGTACCACTTAGCGGCAGAGTTCGCGGGTCACGCGCTCGAGCATCATCCGGTTGGACTCATCCGGCCGGTCCTCCCAGGCGAACACCGAGACGGTGGCAATGCCATCGAACTTGATCTCGCGCAAGGTGCCGAAGAACGCGTCCCAATCGACCTCGCCCTGGCCGATGTCCAGATGCTGGTGCACGGTGGCGGTGACGCCCGGCGGGTTGACGATGTAGCGCAAGCCCGAGGAAGCCTTGTGGTTGTAGGTGTCGGCGATGATCAGGTGCGTCAGTTTCGACCCGGCGTACTTGAGCATCGAGGCGATATCACCGACGCCATTGTCATAGAAAAACGTGTGCGGCGCAGCGTATAGGTAGTTGATCCAGTCGCGGTCCAGACCACGAATGATGTCCACCGACTCGTTATTGCGCTCGCAGAAATCATACGGGTGAGCCTGGATATCGAGCTTGATGCCTTCGCGTTCGAACTCCGGGATCAGCTCATCCATGGAGAGCATGAACTGGTTCTCGCACACCAGCGGGTTGTCCGACTGGCCAGTGAACTCGGTGTTGACCAGTTCGCAGTCCATCTCAACGGCAATCTGAATCGCGCGCTTCCAGTTGCGCACCGCGGCCACGCGCAAACCTTCGTCGGCAGCGGCCCAGTGGTACATCGGTAATAAAGAAGAGAGTTTGACCCCGGTGTCGCTCAGGGCTTTGCGAAATTCCTTGATCCGCGCCTTGTCGACCCGTGGGGCTTTGTAGAACGGCAGGAAATCTTCCCGGGGCGACAGCTCGATGTGTTCGTAGCCGAGCTCGGCGACCTTGTCGACCATCTTGCCCAGGGGCAGGTTGCGGTACATGTAGGGGTCTAGTGCGATGCGCATGTTCTTATTCTCCTGACCAAGACCTCAGCCTTGACACAACCCCCTGTGGGAGCGGGCTTGCTCGCGAAAGCGGTGTGTCAGACGACATCAATGTTGACTGTTCTGACGCCTTCGCGAGCAAGCCCGCTCCCACATTGGATCGGGGGTTAGCCGTAGAAGTGTGGGCGGTCAGGGAGAGCAACTTTGACGATCTGGCCGCTGTTCTGCGCCTCGATGCACGCATCGGCCGCCACCGCCGCTGCGAAGCCATCCCACGCCGAAGGACCGCCAACCTGCCCGGCGCGCACACCATCGATGAACGCCTGCAACTCGACGTCATACGCGGCGATGAACCGGTCCTTCCAGTCCATCAGAATCGCATTGGACAGCTTCGCGCCACTGCGCAACTGCACCTGGGACGGTTCCGGCAGTTTGGCGATGCCGGTCTCCCCCACCACTTCGCACTGGATGTCGTAGCCATACTGGCAATTGACGAACACCTCCACATCGATGCGCGTGCCCTTGGCGGTTTCCAGCAGCACGATCTGCGGGTCTTTCAAATGGGCGTGGGCCTTGCTGGTCTTGCGCGGGAACACCACCTGTACCGACACGTAGTCGTCATCGAGCAACCAGCGCAGCACATCCAGCTCATGGATCAGGGTGTCGGTGATCGCCATGTCGGTCTTGTAGTTCTCGCCCACGGTCGGGTTGCGGTGAGCGCAATGCAGCATCAACGGCTCGCCGATCTGGCCGCTGTCGATCACTGATTTCAGCGCCCGATACCCCTCGTCGTACGGACGCATGAAACCGACCTGTACCAGCCGCTTGCCGTGAGCCACTTCGGCCTCGACGATCTTGCGGCAGCCTTCGGCAGTGACCGCCAGCGGTTTCTCGCAGAACACCGGCTTACCGGCGGCAATCGCTGCCAGCACGAACTCTTCGTGGCTCGGCCCCCAGGAGGTAACGAGGATCGCCTCGACTTCCGGCGCCTTGATCAGCGCATGGCCGTCGGGATAGACCTCGGCGGTCAGCTTGAGATCGGAAACGACCTTGGCCGCTTGCTGCAAATTGATGTCGGTCACCGCCACGACCTGGCTGTTGAGCAAGGCCTGGCTGCAACGACGGATGTGGTCCTGGCCGATGGCCCCGGTGCCGATGACGCCAATGCGCAGTGAGCTAGAGAGCAATGACATGAAGATTCTCCTGTGAAAATTTGTTGTTGGTTTCAGGGGCAATCAGTATTGACGGGCCTTGGCCAGTCGTTCGTTCAGGGTCTTGGCCACCGCATCGGTACGGGTACTGGTGGAAACCTGCGCCACACCGACCCGCCACCACGACAGGTATTTGTGAATCATGGTCTTGGGCAAAACCTTGATATCGATCAGCGTCGAAACCGTCTGCAAGCGCGCATCCGCCAGTGCAGCCTTCAGCTCTTCAACGGTGTTCACTTTGTAAGTCTTGCAGCCATAGGCCGCCGCGCTCATGGCGAAATCCACCGGCACAAAGCCGCCATCGAGCTTGCCGGTTTGCGGGTTGCGGAAGCGGAACTCGGTGCCGAAGCTGTCCATGCCGTGCTCCATCTGCAGGTTGTTGATGCAGCCAAAAGTCATGTTGTCCAGCAGCACCACGTTGATCTTGCGCCGCTCCTGAATCGAGGTCGCCAGTTCCGAGTGCAGCATCATGTAGGAGCCGTCGCCCACCAGCGCATAGACCTCACGATCCGGCTCGGCGAGTTTCACGCCCAACGCAGCGTTGACCTCGTAACCCATGCAGGAATAGCCGTACTCGACGTGGTAGGTGTTCACGCCCTTGCTGCGCCAGCTGCGCTGCAAGTCGCCAGGCAAGCTGCCGGCGGCGGCGACGATCACTGCGTCGTCCGCGAGGGTTTCATTGAGCACCCCGAGCACGCGGCTCTGGGTCAGGCAGGAGCCGGTCAGCTCGATGAATTCGCGCAGCACCGCCGGGTCCATGTGGTCGTTGATTTCCGGGACGAAGTCCTTGGCCTGGTATTCCACCTGATAGATGCGATCGACTTCCTCATCCAGTTGCGCCTTGGCCTGACGGGGTTGATCGCCCCAGCTCGAGCGATAATCACCCAGCGCTTCGGCCAGCGCCGACAAACCGGCTCTGGCGTCCGCCAGCAATTGCACGCCGTCGAGTTTCAGGGCATCGCAGGGGCTGATATTGAGGTTGAGAAATTGCACCTGCGGGTGCTGAAACAAGGACTTCGACGCGGTGGTGAAGTCGCTGTAACGGGTGCCAATGCCAATGATCAGATCAGCGTCCCTGGCCAGCAGGTTCGCCGCCAGGCAACCGGTTTCGCCGATCCCGCCGACGTTCAGCGGATGGCTGGACACCACCGCGCTCTTGCCGGCCTGGGTTTCGGCGAAGGGAATGTCGAAGCGCTCGGCAAACGCCTGCAATGCGGCGTTGGCACCGGAATAACGAACCCCGCCACCGCAAATGATCAGCGGTTTGCGCTTGCCTTTGAATAACGCCAGTGCATCACCGAGCATGGCTTCGGTAGCCGGACGACGCTCGATGCGGTGCACGCGTTTTTGCAGGAAATAATCGGGATAGTCGTAGGCCTCGGCCTGCACGTCTTGCGGCAAGGCCAGGGTCACGGCGCCGGTTTCCGCAGGGTCGGTGAGCACCCGCATGGCGTGGATCGCCGCCGTCATCAGTTGCTCGGGACGGTTGATGCGGTCCCAGTATTTACTGACAGCCTTGAATGCATCGTTGGTGCTGATGCTCAGGTCGTGGAACTGCTCGATCTGTTGCAACACCGGGTCGGGCTGGCGGCAGGCATACACATCACCGGGCAACAGCAGCAAGGGAATACGGTTGGCCGTCGCCGTGGCGGCAGCGGTCAGCATGTTCGCCGCGCCAGGCCCCACCGACGAAGTGCAGGCGTAGATCTTGCGTCGCAGGTGCTGCTTGGCGAACCCGATGGCGGCATGGGCCATGCCTTGCTCATTGCGGCCCTGATGAACGACCAGGTCGCCGCTGTCCTGCTCCAGAGCCTGGCCCAGGCCCAGCACGTTGCCGTGGCCGAAGATGGTAAAGATCCCGGCGACGAATTTACTCTGGACCCCATCGACCTCGATGTACTGGTTATCGAGGAATTTCACCAGGGCCTGGGCCATGGTCAGTCTTGTTGTGGTCATGCTTGCACCTTTTAGTGAATGCAATCCGATCCCTGTGGGAGCGGGCTTGCTCCGGGCGGCGATCCGACGAAAGCGGTGTGTCAGGCGACATAAATACTGAATGTGCCGCCGCTTTCGCGAGCAAGCCCGCTCCCACATTGGATCTCCATCAGGCTGACGAACGATGTCAGGCCAGGGATTTCTGCAGGTGATCCATACTCGCGCCGATCGCCCGTTCGATATCCGCCAGCCCATGCACGCTGTCGGCGAACGGCTCGAACGACAGGTAGCCGCTGTAGCCGGTCGCGAGCAAGGTGTCGATCTGCGCCGCATTGCCGAGAATGTCGCCCTCGCCCACCAGCACCCGGTGACCATCGCGAATGGTCGCCAGCGGGGCCCCGGCATCCTCGACCCCAGAGATGTGCACCAGCCCGGTCAACTCGGGGAAAAATTCATGCTCACTGGCCAGGTGATGGTGGAAGGTGTCATGCACCAGACGGAACACATCCAGCCCGCCGATGGCCTTGATCGCGTCCACCGCCGTGCGTTTACGGCGCAGCGAGCACTCTTCGAAACCCAGCGGTTCGATAAACCCGAGAATCCCGTGATCGCGCAGGATCGGCGCCAGCTGACTCAACGCCGTGCGCAGGCCTGAAGCGCGCTCGGCTTCGGTACGCGGGTCGGCACGGTCGTTCAACGGGCACATGACCAGCCCTTGCGCGCCGCAGTCCCGGGCATAGGCAGCGAGTTTCGAGGCCTGCTCCCGGCGCTCGTCGTTCCACACATCAAACGGATACAGCGCGTTGATCGAGAGCACGGTGATGCCTTTGGCCGCGCACAGCTCACGCACACGCTCGGGCGCGGTGCCGTCTTCGATTTCGACACCTTTGAGGTCGTTGCGGATCTCGATGGCGTCGGCCTTGAGTGTCACCGCCAACTCGATGAACGCAGGCAGGGACAAACGTGGGGCGACCATACGGTTCAGGGCGAAACGCAGGGGTTTGCTCATTATTGTTGTTCTCCGCACAAGTGAATTATTTGGCTGTCGGCATACTGAATTCAGGGCCCTTGGCGATGCTGTCGGGCCAGCGTTGCATCACGCTTTTGTAGCGACTGTAGAAGCGCATGCCTTCTTCGCCGTAGGCATGGTGGTCGCCGAACAGCGAGCGTTTCCAGCCACCGAATGAGTGCCAGGCCATGGGCACCGGAATCGGCACGTTGATGCCGACCATGCCGACCTTGATGGTGCGGGCGAAGGCTCGGGCAATGCCGCCGTCGCTGGTGAAGCAGGACACACCGTTGCCGAATTCGTGGGCGTTGATCAGCTCCACCGCGCTGGCGAAGTCCGGCACACGCACGATGCCCAGCACCGGACCGAAGATTTCCTGTCGGTAGATGCTCATCTCGGTCGTGACCTTGTCGAACAGCGTCGCGCCAACGAAGAAACCATTCTCGGCGCCCGGCACCTTGAAATGACGACCATCGACAATCAGCTGCGCACCTTGAGCCACACCCTGGTCAATGAAGCCTTCGACCTTGGCCTTGTGCTCGGCCGTCACCAACGGCCCCATGTCGCTGTCGCTCTGCATGCCGTTGCCGACCTTCAGTTGATCGATGCGCGGCAGCAACTTGGCGATCAAGCGGTCGCCGACATCACCCACCGCCACGGCAATCGAAATCGCCATGCAGCGTTCACCGGCCGAGCCGTACGCCGCGCCGATCAAGGCATCCGCCGCTTGATCCAGATCCGCATCGGGCATGACGATCATGTGGTTCTTCGCCCCGCCCAGGGCCTGCACGCGCTTGCCCCGGGAGGTGGCTTGCTGATGGATGTACTCGGCAATCGGCGTCGAGCCGACAAAGGAAATCGCTTCGATGTCCGGGTGTTGCAGCAGCGCATCGACCGCAGCCTTGTCGCCCTGCACCACGTTGAACACTCCATCTGGCAACCCGGCTTCGGTGAGCAAACGGGCCATCAGCAAACTGGCGGACGGATCGCGTTCGGACGGCTTGAGGATGAAGCAGTTACCGGTGACCAGCGCCAGCGGGATCATCCACAGCGGCACCATCACCGGGAAGTTGAACGGCGTAACCCCGGCACAAACACCCAGCGGCTGGCGCAGGTTCCAGTTGTCGATGCCGCCGCCGATGTTGTCGCTGAATTCGGTTTTCAACAGGTTCGGCGCACCGCAGGCGTATTCGACGATTTCGATGCCACGGGTGACTTCGCCCTTGGCGTCGGAAAACACCTTGCCGTGTTCGCGGCTGATGATTTCTGCCAGTTCATCGTGATGGCGGTCGAGCAATTCCTTGAACTTGAACATCACCCGCGAACGGCGCAGGGACGATTGCTCGGACCAGGCTGGAAAGGCTTTCAGGGCCGATGCTACAGCCTCGTCCACGGTGTTCTCGCTGGCCAGCCCGACCCGTGCCTGCACGCTGCCGGTGGCCGGGTTGAAGACATTGCTGAACCGCTCACTGCCGGTGTCTTGCACCTGACCGTCTATGTAATGGCCAATTACCGGGGCGTCGCTCATCGTTATTGTTCTCCGTGCAGATAGTGGAATTCAGACGTTGGAATTCAGAGATCCAGCAGCCAGCTGTGCTGCGGATCGTTATGGAACTGCCAGACGCGTTTCGGGCCGGCCATCACGTTCAGGTAATACGACTCGTAGCCGTACGGCACACTGACCGGGTGATAACCCTTGGGCACGACCACCAGGTCGCTGTTTTCCACAGCCATGGCCTGATCGATGCTGCGATCGTCGGTGTACACCCGCTGGAACACGAAGCCCTGGGGCGGGTTGATCTGGTGGTAATAGGTTTCTTCGAGAAAGCTCTGGTGCGGCAGGTCGTCGGTGTCGTGCTTGTGCGGTGGATAGCTCGAGGAGTGTCCGGACGGTGTGCGCACTTCGACCACCAGCAGTGAATGGGCGGGCTCGGTGTCCGGCAGGATGTCACAGACGTAACGGGTGTTGGCGCCCTTGCCCCGCACGCTGCGCTTCATCGTGTCGGGTTTGATCAAACGTGGGCCGAGGGTTTCGCTGGTCGAACCAGGTGCAGCGCACACGGCGATTTGCACATCACTCAGGGCGACCACCTGGGCTTGACTGCCGGGCGGCAAGTACGCGGCGAACGGAGACTTGTCTTCGAACACCGACTGCCGATCGCCAATGTTGTCCCAGTCGAACGCGCCCTGCCCCGGCGCTTCGCCCTTGATGCTGACCCGACCACTGAGCAGCACCAGGCACAGTTCTTTATCACCCGCAGAGACCGGCAGTGTTTCGCCCAGGCTCAAGCGGTAGGCGGCGAAGCCAACGTATTCCAGCTCACCGTTACCCAACTCGACCATGGTGCGGCCGCGGGCGTTGCTTTTGACCAGCAGGCTCATGACGCGATCCTCTCGTCGAGCAACGCACGCAAGGTGTCGTAGCCTTTTTTCGCGTAGACATAACTTGGCGCCACCGCCGGGTCCTGCTCGGCTTCGACCACCAGCCAGCCGTGGTAATCGGCGGCCAGCAGCACGTCGAGCAATGAGCCGAAGTCGATATCACCATCGCCGGGCACGGTGAAGGTGCCGTTGATGATGCAGTCCGGGAAGCTCCACAGGTTGTTGCGCGCCAGGTGCACCACCGGTTTGCGCACGTCCTTGAAGTGCACGTGGCAGATGCGTTCGATGTGTTTGCGCAGCACCTGCAAGGGTTCGCCGCCGCCCATGTAGCAATGGCCCGAATCGAACAGCAGGCCGACTTCGCTGCCGGTCAGGGCCATCAACTTGTCGATGTCCGCCGGGGATTCGACGTAGGCGCCCATGTGGTGGTGATAGGCCAGGCGCACACCCTGGGACAGGGTGAAGCGCGCCAGTTCGGTGAGCTTGTCGGCGTACTCCTGCCAGGCCTGTTCGGTGTGCAAGCGCGGGCGTTCGACCAGAGGAATGCGCTGGCCCTGGATGGAGTCCGCGACCTCGCCATAGACCAGCACCTTGGCGCCGTTCTTCGCCAGCAGCTCGACATGGCTGCCGATGGCGTCGATTTCCTCGGCCACGGAACGCCGTGCCAGACGGCTGGAATACCAGCCGGACACCAACGCCAGGTCATAGGGCCGCAGCACGTCGCCGACGCCTTTGGCGTCCTTGGGGAATTTGCCGTTGAGTTCAAAACCTTCGTAACCGATTTCCTTGCCTTCGCCGAGGGCGGTGCTCAATGGCGTCTCGCCACCGAGGGACGGCAGGTCGTCGTTGCTCCAGGAGATCGGGTTGATGCCAATTCGGATAGCGGGCATGGCTGCACCTTTTATTGTTTTACACACATCAGTAAGAACGACACGGAACCCTGTGGGAGCGGGCTTGCTCGCGAAAGCGGTGTGTCAGGCGACATCAACGTTGACTGTCAGGCCCCCTTCGCGAGCAAGCCCGCTCCCACATTTGAACTGCGGTGTCACGTCATGCGCGGGCCCTGCGCCAGGCATCGATCAATTCGACAAAGGTGCCCTGCACCTGACGAATCAGCGCCTCATCGTCGATTTCCCCGGCCAACCACGCACGGCTCGGCTCCTGGAAAATCGTCCGACCCACGGCGAATCCGCGGCAGGTCTGGCTCTGGCTGGCCTGTTGAAAGCCTTCGGCCAACGCTGATGCCGGGGCGTTCAAGCCCAGCAGCACCACGCCTCGGCAGTACGGATCGCGTTCCTGGATCAGTTCGTCGAGTTGCTGCCACTCCTCGGCGCTTTGCGCTTCGATCTTCCACCACGCCGGGTAGATGCCCAGGTTGTAGAGGCGCTTGAGGGCGCGATACAGCACGTCCGGGTGGGCCGAGGGGTGATCCTTGGGCGGGATGATTTCCAGCAACAGTTCATGACCGCTGACCTGGGACGCCTGATACAAACCCTTGATCTGCGCTTCCTGTTCCAAGCGCAGCAACGGCTCGTCGTCGGGATGAAATTGCACCAGGCACTTGATGATCTGCTCTTGCGGCCAGGCGATCAGGTTGCTGCCGATGGAGCGACCGTGTTCGAAGGCCAATGGCCGCGAACCCTGGACTTCCACCGGCCGCGCCACCCACCAGCCGCGACCGGTGGCGGCGTTCAGTGAGTCCTGGCCGAAACGTTGATCGGCCAGCAGCCCGACATCGGCGTCGATGCCTTGCTCGCGCAAATCGGCTTCGACCCGCTCCACGGCCTGGATAAAAAGTTGCTTGAGTTCGCAGATGACGTTGAGGTCACGGCCGCCCTTTTGCGCCAGTTCCACCAGTTGCCAACGATGGTCGAAGGCAAAGATGAACAGTTGCTTCCACTGTTTGCGCGGCACGCTGACCTGATGCAGCCGCTGCAACACCGCGTCCTGGTCCGGCCGGGTAATCGGCACCGGGCTGTTGAACAGGTAATCCAGTTCGGCGCGGGTCGGCATCGCCGGGGCGCAGGCATGGCGCGACACCACCAGGCCGCCGCAGGCATTGGCCAACTGGCAGCAGCGCTCATCGCTGGCGTCCTCCAGCCAACCACTGAGGAAGCCCGACATGAAGGCATCGCCGGCCCCCAGCACGTTAAGCACTTCCACACGCACGCCCGGATAAATCGCACCGTCTTCAAGACGGGTCGGGATCTCTCCATGAATCACCGTGCAGCCTTGCGGGCCGAGCTTGACCACCAGGGTCGCCGCGCTCAGGCGCCGGACATTGCGCAGCGCAGTGAGCAAATCCTCGGCACCACCGGCCATCAGGAACTCTTCTTCAGTGCCGACGATCAGGTCGAAACGCGGAAGGATTTTCTGCACATGCTGGCTGACGTTCTGGTCGGCGACGAAACGGGTCTCACCGTCCGCCTTGCCGGCCAAACCCCAGAGCACCGGGCGGTAGTCGATGTCCAGCACCCGTTTGACGTTGTGCTTCTGTGCATAGTCCAGGGCCTGGATGCTCGACTTGTACACACCGTCGGTGGAGAAATGCGTGCCGGTGATCAGCAAGGCTTTACTGGAAGCGATGAAGGCTTCGCTGATGTCTTCGGCCCGCAGTGCCATGTCGGCGCAGTTTTCACGGTAGAAGACCAAAGGAAAGGTTTCACGGTCCTTGAGACCCAGCAGGACCATGGCGGTCAGGCGCTCCGGATCGACCTTGATGCCACTGACATCGCAGCCTTCACGGGTCAGGGACTCAACGAGGAAGCGCCCCATATGGTCGTCCCCTACCCGGCTCAGCATCGCCGACTTCAGACCCAACCGCGCGGTGCCGAAGGCGATGTTGGCGGACGAGCCGCCGAGGTATTTGGCAAAGCTGCTTACATCCTCCAGCCGCGCCCCGACTTGCTGCGCATAGAGGTCGACGCCTAGGCGCCCCAGGCAAATCAGATCCAATTGACGCCCACTGGCAAAACGAGTCTGGCCCATGCTGGCTCCTGTTATTTTTATCAGCCTGCGTTCGGGGCGATGGCCGTACCGAACACTCTTGGTGGATGCAGACTAAAACGACCGGGACCGAACAATCAATAATTATTCCAAATATTTTTACATGGAATATTTTTTCCAATAAGCTTTGGCACATGCGTTCCAGAAGCAGTGCATCGTTTCAGCAAGCTTCACACTGCTGCAAGCTCAAGATTTTATTCGGGCCTACCCTGTAGACTGCGCACAGCCAACCTATTGTCAGGGGACGAGTTGAAAAATCGTCCCTATAAGAACAAGCCAGAAGGATTTCCTCATGTCCCGCACCGATCAGCCGGCTACGACCGAGAGCACGCCCGACAGCGATCTCACCAGCCCCCCGATCAATGCCGAGCGTCTGCTGCAGCTGATCACCGATGAATACGAAAGCCTGCCGCGCCAGCTCAAACGCATCGCCAGCTACATGAGCCAGCAGAGCGACCGGATCATGGTCGACCGCATCAGCGACATCGCTCGCGAGTGCGAAGTGCACCCGTCGGCCATCGTGCGGTTTTCCCAGCGTTTCGGCTTCAGCGGCTTCAGCGAAATGCAGGCGCTGTTTCGCGAGGCCTACACCCACAAGACCACGCCGGTGCAGAACTACCAGCAGCGCATTCGCAGCATGATCGCCAACAAGTCGCAGAAGGCCAGCGGCGGCGACCTGGCGCGCGAATGCATCAATGCCACCCTGTCGGGCATCGAACGGCTGGGGCTGGAACTCGATGACCAGGCCTTCGACAAGGCCGTGGATCTGGTGGTCAACGCTGACAACATCTACGTGGTCGGCGTGCGCCGCTCGTTCGCGGTGGCCGACTACCTGGTCTACAACCTGCAACACACCAACAAGCGCATCCACCTGGTATCGGGGCTCGGCGGCAGTTACCGCGAGCAGATGCGCAGCGTGCGCGCCAATGACCTGGTGATCGCCATCAGCTTCACGCCGTACGGCAAGGAAACCCAGCACTGCCTGCGCATCGCCCAGCATCATCAGGCGAAAACCCTGATCATCACCGACAGTAACCTTTCACCTTTGGCCAAGCGCGCCAACACCGTGCTGCTGGTCAACGAAGGCAGCTCGTTTGCCTTCCGCTCGTTGAGTGCGACCTTGTGCCTGTGTCAGGCGCTGTTTATCGCCGTGGCTTATCGACTGGAATTGAAAGTCGATGAGATTCACGAGCAGGTCGGGTTCGAAGACTGACCGAGACAATGGCGTTACGGCGCCGCGCGCAGCGAAGAACTCTCACGTTTGCACGCGAGCGCTCAGCGGCCGCATGTAAATATTTATTCCATAATTGATGAAAAGGAATTTTTATTCTATAAACGGGTTTCCTGAAAACAAAAACCAAAGGATCCTGTCATGCGCGAACTCGGAATCGGACTTATCGGCACGGGTTTCATGGGGCGTGCCCATGCCCTGGCCTTTCGCAACGTCAGCGCAGCATTCGAACTGCCCTTCACGCTTCGCCTCGCCGCCCTGGCCGACGCCGATCCCGTTCGTGCCCAGGCATGCGCCACTGCCTGGGGCTTTGAGCAGGCCTATGGCGACTGGCAGCAATTGATCGACGACCCCAAGGTCAACCTGATCGCCATCACCACACCCAACCACCTGCACTACCCGATGGCCATGGCCGCGCTTGCCGCTGGCAAACCGGTGTACTGCGAAAAACCGCTGGCGGTGAACCTCGAACAGGCCAACGCCATGCACCTGGCGGCCAAGGATGCGGGCGTGGTCACCCGTGTCGGCTACAACTACCAGCACAACCCGATCATCGGCCTGGCGCGGGAGTTGATTCAGAGCGGCAAACTCGGTGAGATCATCAGCTTTCAAGGCGAATTCAGCGAAGACTTCATGGCCGATCCAGCGTCCCCCTGGTCGTGGCGCTGTGAGGCCGAACATGCCGGTGGCGCGCTGGCGGACCTGGGCAGCCACTTGCTGGGCATGGCGCGCTATCTGCTCGGCAATGTCGAAGCGGTGTGCGCCGATTCCCAGACCGTGCACCGCCAGCGCCCGGCCACAGCCGGTAGCCAGGAACAACGCACAATTGCCGTCGACGACCAGGCCCATGCGTTACTGCGCTTTGCCAGCGGCGCGCGTGGCACCTTCAGCAGCAGTTGGCTCAAGCACGGCTACAAGAATCACCTGAGTTTCGAGATCAGTGGCACCCAAGGGACCCTGTCATTCGATCAGGAGCGCTTGAATGAGTTACGCCTGTGCCGTGTCGGCCAGGACGGCTTCCAGCGCTTACTGGCCGGGCCGAACCTGCCCGGATATGCAGCGTTCAGTCCCGCGCCGGGGCATCAGCTGGGCTACAACGAGTTGAAGACGCTGGAAGTGCAGGAGTTGATCATGGCCTTGGCCGGCCAAGGACAAGCCGGCACCGACTTCGAGCAAGCCCTCGAAGTGGAGCGGCTGGCGACGGCGATTCGATTGGCTGCGCGGGAACAGCGCTGGGTCAATATCAGCGAGGTCTGATCGCCGATAAGGCTGCCGCCAATAGGCGGTAGCAGGACGGACGCCGGGCGAATGTCGGTGGAGCCTGGACCTGTTCACAGCTGATCCCTGCGAAATTCGATTCCGTCGGTGGCAGCCGCAAGCACCGGGGTATCACCGGCCGGGGCCACGCGTTGCGCTTCACCGCGGGAGAGCGTGGCCGGATAAGGACGCCAAGGTGATCAAGTTCATGGTCAATATCGCAGGACTTGCAACCAGTCTTCAGCCAATCGTTCCTGGGACTGGAAAGTGTTGCGGCGCTTGCTTGTGTGATGATGGATCTCAGCGATTATCGCGCTCTTCACGGCACGGCATTGGGAACTCTACAAGCAGTATTGAGCGGACGTTTCGATAAAAACGATTTCGTGTTGCTGCAAGTGCTGAAGCCTTAAGCCTGGTCCAATCATCCCCATTGGCCGCCAGTGTTCGTTAGTTGGTGTTCAACGCGGTGAACAATCAAACCGAGGCTTTTAAATCCACGCCCAGTGCCTGGGCAAATGCCTTCACCAAGGGGCTGCGCACAGTGTTATGGCGCAGGATCAGACTGAACGGCGTGACGATGTTGATCAGGTCCGGGCGCACCGCGCGAAACTCTCCCCGCGCCACCATCGGTGCGGCGTAATGCTGGGGCAGGAACCCCAGGAAACGACCCGTCTTGATCAGCAGCGCAACGGCCTCCACCTGGGTTGCCGAGGCGGAAAAGCTGTCGTAGTGGGCAAATTTCAGTTTGTCGCGATGAATCGCGTAGCGATGGTTGATGCACTCGTAATCCTTGAGCACATTACCACCCATGTCCGCGTCCGCCATGGAGAACAGCGGGTGGCCGAGCGCGCAATAAACCTCCGAGCGTTCTTCGTATAGCTCGTAGTAATCGAACTCTTCGCGTTTTTGATAAACCGGTACAATTCCCGCCACCAACCGCCCCTCGACGACACCTCTTTCAACCTCATCAAGTTGCGTGGCCTGAAGTTGAAATCTAACCTTGGGTGATTGTTCGTTTATACGTCTTAGCGCGGCAACTAACGGCGAATTGGCGTCAGAGATTGTGTTATCAATAACCCCCACGCCAAGATCACCGACAAGTTCGTTTTGCGCTGAACTAAGGCGATCGCGAAAGTTGTCGACCGAGGCAAACAAGTCTATCGACGCCTGATACACCAGACGCCCCTCTTCCGTCAGGTGAAAGCCCTCTCGCCCCCGCGTGCAAAGGCGCATGCCGATACGGATTTCCAGGTCGGAAATCTGTTTGCTGATGGCTGCCAGCCCCACATTCAGCTCATTTTGCGCGGCACTGAAGCCACCAGCCTCGACCACGGCCTTGAACACTTTGAGCAGTTTGAAGTCCAGCCCACTGAGGGCTAACGGTGCCCGCTGCAGCGTTTTCGGCGGCGGGTTTCCGGAATTGGAAAGTGGGGTTTCCATAATGCTTATTTACCTCTGGCGCCCTATTCAACAATCTGTGCCCAACAACAAAAACATAGCTGGCCTAATAATAATGAACACAGAAAACCAGGCTTGGCAACCGCCAATAAATCCCGAACATCAGTGCCAAACCACTGATCTCAAAACATTAAAAGCTGACACTTCGATCAGCTCTCGCAACGATGCAACTGCCCTCTTGAAAACTGCTCTGGCCTGATTTCGTTCGCTGACTTTTTAGCGACGTTGCGGCCCGGCATACCCATTTCAGTTCGCGTTACCGACGAGGAAAACAACAATGTCTCAAACCACCGACCGTCTCTGGGGTGCTCGCTTCAAAAGCGGCCCCTCCGAAGCTTTGGCGGCCCTGTCCCGTTGCCCTGAGCGCTACTTCCGGCTCACCCCGTACGACCTCGCCGGCTCCAAGGCCCATGCCCGGGAACTGCAGCGCGCCGGACTGCTGAGCGAGCAAGAAACCCAGACCATGCTCGACGCCCTTGAGCGTATCGGCGCAGATTTCCGCGCCGGCAGCATCGCCCCGACCCTGGACGACGAAGACGTCCACACCTTCATCGAGCGCCTGCTGACCGAACGCCTTGGCACCCTCGGTGGCAAGCTGCGCGCCGGTCGTTCGCGCAACGACCAGACCGCCAACGACCTGCGGCTGTTCCTGCGTGACCACGTGCGCACCCTGGCCGTTGAAGTGCTGGGCTTGCAGCAGGCGCTGGTGGACCAGGCCGAGCAACACATCGAGAGCATCTGCCCCGGCTTCACCCACCTGCAGCAGGCACAACCGATCGTGTTTGCTCATCACCTGCTGGCCCACGCCCAGTCGATGCTGCGCGACGTGCAGCGCCTGGTGGACTGGGACACGCGTACTTCGCTGTCGCCACTCGGTGCGGCGGCCATGGCTGGCTCGGCTATCGCTCGTTTACCTCAGCAATCGGCAAAAGAAATGGGCTACAGCGGTGTTTGCGAAAACTCCATCGACGCCGTGGCCAGCCGCGATCACGTCGCCGAGTTCCTGTTCATCGCCAGCATGCTCGGCATCAACATCTCGCGCCTCGCCGAAGAGTTCTGCCTGTGGTCGTCGCGGCAATTCCGCTGGGTCGCGCTGGACGATGCCTACGCCACCGGCAGTTCGATCATGCCGCAGAAAAAGAATCCGGACATCGCCGAACTGGCGCGGGGCAAGGCGGGTCGCTTGATCGGCAACCTGACCGGCCTGTTATCCACCCTCAAATCCCTGCCGCTGTCCTACAACCGCGACTTGAGCGAAGACAAGAACGGCGTGCTCGACAGCGTCGACACCCTGCTGCTGGTGCTGCCGGCCATGGCCGGAATGGTCGCGACCATGACGGTCAACGTCGAAGAGCTGCGTCGCCAGGCACCGCTGGGCTTCACCCTCGCCACCGAAGTCGCCGACTGGCTGGCGGTGCGCGGCGTGCCGTTCAAGGAAGCTCACGAAATCACCGGTGCGTTGGTCCAGGCCTGCGAGAAACACGACATCGAATTGTGGGAAGCCTCCCCGGCGCTGCTGGCGGAAATCGACCCACGCCTCACACCAGAAGTACGCGCAAGCCTGACCCTCGAAGCCGCCATCGCCGCCCGCAGCGGCTGGGGCGGGACTGCGCCACAACAGGTGCGCGAACAGATCGGCCGCCTGAAAACCGCCCTCGCCGCCCAGCAGTTATGGACCGAGGACTATCAGGGCTTTCGCCTCTGACTCTATGTGGGAGCGGGCTTGCTCGCGAAGAGGGAGTGTCAGTCCCCATCAATGTTGAATAACACACCGCATTCGCGAGCAAGCCCGCTCCCACAGGGATTGTGTTTGACCTGAAATACCAGCATTCGGAGAACCAACATGAGCCAGACACAGGCAGAACGACTCCAGGCGGAGCGCAAACTGGCGGAAAACCAGTTCGACATCACCCAGTACGATCATGTACCGCGGCGTTACTACGGACGGATTTTCTTCGCCACGGTGATCGTCATCGCGATCATCGGCCTGGTGCGCGCCTTCGCCGAAGGCAAGATCGAATGGTCGTACATCGGCCAGTTCCTCACCTCCCAGGCGATCATGTGGGGCTTGCTCAACACCATCGTCATGGCGGTGCTGGCGATGGCGCTGGGCATCGTGTTCGGCGTGATAACCGCGATCATGCGCATGTCGGCCAACCCGATCCTGCGCTATGTGGCGCTGATCTACACCTGGCTGTTTCGCGGTACGCCGCTGATTCTGCAACTGCTGTTGTGGTTCAACCTGGCGCTGATCTTCCCCACCATCGGCATCCCCGGCCTGTTCGAAATGGACACCGTGAGCCTGATGACCCCATTCGTCGCGGCCCTGCTTGGCTTGAGCATCAACCAGGGTGCCTACACCGCCGAAGTGGTGCGAGCCGGCCTGCTCTCGGTGGACACCGGGCAGTATGAAGCCGCCAAGTCGATCGGCATGCCGCGCCTGCAGGCGCTGCGCCGGATCATTCTGCCCCAGGCCATGCGCATCATCATTCCGCCGGTGGGCAACGAGTTCATCGGCATGGTGAAAATGACCTCGCTGGCGAGCGTCATCCAGTACTCGGAACTGCTCTACAACGCGCAGAACATCTACTACGCCAACGCCCGCGTGATGGAGCTGCTGATCGTCGCCGGTATCTGGTACCTGGCCACCGTCACCGTCCTGTCCTTTGGTCAAAGCCGTCTGGAGCGTCGTTTCGCCCGCGGCGCCGGCAAGCGTTCCTGAGGAGCCGCACATGAGAAGCATCGTCAAGGCCGTGAGCCTGAACAAGTACTACGACCATTTCCACGCGCTCAAGGACATCAACATCGAGGTCGAGCAAGGCGAAGTGCTGTGCATCATCGGCCCGTCCGGCTCCGGCAAGAGCACCTTGCTGCGCTGCGTCAACCAGCTGGAAAAGATCGACAAGGGCGGCCTGTGGGTCGACGGCGAACTGGTGGGTTACCGCATCGCCGGCAACAAACTGCACGAACTCAACGAGTCGCAGATCGCCCGTCAGCGCCTGGCGACCGGCATGGTGTTCCAGCGCTTCAACCTGTTCCCGCACATGACTGTGCTGCAAAACATCATCGAAGGGCCGTGTCAGGTGCTCAAGCGCTCGCCCAAAGAGGCGCACGAAGAAGCCCTGGAATTGCTCGCCCGCGTCGGCCTGGCCGACAAACGCAACAGCTACCCCATCGAACTGTCGGGTGGTCAGCAACAACGCGTCGCCATTGCTCGTGCATTGGCCATGCGCCCCAAGCTGATGCTGTTCGATGAACCCACTTCGGCACTCGACCCGGAACTGGTCGGTGAGGTGCTGTCGGTGATGCGCGATCTGGCGCAGACCGGCATGACCATGATCGTCGTCACCCATGAACTGGGCTTCGCTCGCGAGGTTTCCAACCGCATGGTGTTCATGGACGAAGGACAGATCGTGGAGGCTGGAAGCCCCGAAGAAATACTAATAAGTCCGCAAAACCCACGCACCCAAAGCTTCATTTCTGCCGTTCGAACCTAAGGGCCTGGCTCGCAAATCAAGAGCTGCCTCACAACACTCATAAGAGAACGACCATGAAGAACTTCGTTATTCCAGCTGTACTCGCCGGCGTTATGGCATCCGGCTTCACCTTCGCTGCCGAATTGCCGGCCAGCATCAAGACCAAGGGCGAGGTCGTTGTGGCGATCATGCCGAACTACCCGCCGATGGACTTCAAGGACCCGGCCACCAACACCCTCACCGGCCTCGACGTTGACCTGGGCAACGCCTTGGCCGAACGCCTGGGCGTGAAGATCAAATGGCAGGAAACCGGTTTCGAGCAAATGATCAACGCGCTGACCACCGACCGCGTCGACATGGTGATGTCGGGCATGACCGACACCGCCGAGCGTCAGGCCAGTGTGACCTTCGTCGACTACTTCACCAGCGGTCCGCAGTTCTACACCTTGCAGAAAAACAAGGACACCAACGAGATCATCGACCTGTGCGGCAAGAAAGTCGGCACCAGCCGACGTACCACCTTCCCGGCGGAAATCGCCGAGTGGAGCAAGGCCAACTGCGAAGCCGCCGGCAAGCCTGCGATCAACGTGATCGGCACCGAAGGCTCGGCCGATGCCCGTGCGCAACTGCGCCAGAGCCGCATCGACGCGGCCATGCAGGGCAGCGAAACCCTGCCGTACCTCAAGACCCAGGAAAAGGACATGTACAAAACCGTGGGCCTGCCGATTTCCAAGCAGTTCACCGGGCTGGGCGTGAGCAAGAAAAAGCCTGAGCTGAGTGAAGCGGTGAAAGTGGCGATGCAGAGCATGGTCGATGACGGCAGCTACCAGGCGATCCTGAAGAAGTGGGATCTGGAACTGGGTGCGATCAAGACGGTGACGGTTAACGCCGGGAAGTAAGTTCGCAAGGATAAATGCAATACCTGTGGGAGCGGGCTTGCCCGCGAAGGGGCCATCACATTCAACATTGATGTCGCCTGCGAGTCCGCCATCGCGAGCAAGCTCGCTCCCACAAGGTCTTGTGATTGTTTATAGATCGTCGGAGCACTAACGATGTCCTCCTCCCCCCAACCCACCTGGCCCGGCCGGCACAAAGCCTGCTTGGCCCTGGCCTTCGACCTCGACGGCCCCACCGGCGATGCCATGCTCAACGGCTCGATCTGGCGCAAGCCCGAGTATTTCGGCTTCGGCGGTTATGGCCCGTACCGGGCGCTGCCGCGGATTCTCGATCTGCTCGACGAATTCCGTCTGCCGACGACGTTCTTTGTCCCGGCCTGGGTCGTGGAGAACTGGCCGAAACAGTGTCAGGCGATTGTCGAGCGCGGGCATGAGGTGGCGTATCACGGCTACAAACACGAATCCTTCTACGCCCTGACGCTGGAACAGCAAAAGGACGTGATGAGGCGGTCCCGCGAGGTGTTCTGGAAGCACCTGCACATCCGCGCCGAAGGTTTCCGCACGCCGTCCGGCGACTGGCGGGCCGAAACCCCGGCGATGCTGGTGGAGGCCGGCGTGACTTACTCCAGCAGCATGCGCGGCGATGACCGGCCGTACCTGGTGAATGTACCGGGGCACGCCACGCCGCTGGTGGAAATCCCCGGTCGCTGGGAAATGGACGACTACGCCTCCATCGCCTATACCCGCGCACCGGACTTCCCTTCGGGGCTGGACCGCACCGCCAGCTACGCCCTGACCCTGGACAACTGGTGCCGCGAATACGACGGCGCCATGGATGAAGGGCTGTGCCTGACCACCCTGTTCCACCCCAAGATCACCGGCAAACCAGGACGCATCCTGTTGCTGGAAAAACTCTTCGAACACATGCGCCAACGCGACGACGTCTGGTTCGCCACCTGCCGCGACGTCGCCCAGTGGTGGCTGAAGGAACATCACCATGGTTGATTCCACTGTCTGGCCCAAGGGCTACCGCTGCGCCGTGGTACTGACCGTCGACTACAACGACATCCACGGCATTCTCACCCAGGCCCCGCAAGTTGCCGGACGCGACAAGACCCTGTCGGTCTGGCGCTACGGCACCCAACGCGGCGTGGAGCGTTTGCTCGCTCTGTTCAAGGAGCTCGGTGTTTCCAGCAGCTGGTTCGTACCCGGTATCGTCGCCGAGGAAAACCCCGAGCATATTCGTGCGATCCAGGCGGGCGGGCATGAGATTGCCTGCGCCGGGTATCACCATCAGAACTACGACACCCTCGACCTCGCCGCGCAGAGCGCCGACATCGCCAAAGGATGCGCGGCATTGACGGCGCTGACCGGTCAGCGTCCCACCGGTTTGCGCATCCCCGCCGGCAACGGTGCACCGGGCTTCATCGAGGCGTTGAGGGATCAAGGCATGCGCTGGTCGTCGTCCTGGCGTGGTGATGACTTGCCGTTCGCTCACCCGACCGCGCCCGACGTGATCGAGTTGCCCCTGCATTACGAGCTGGAGGACGAACCCTACTTCGCCTTCAATCTCAGCCCGGCGGTGCCGCCGGCGCAATCGCGGATCGCATCCTACAGCCACACCCTGGGCAACCTGCAAATGGACTTCGCCGGGTTTCATCGCTTCGGCCTGTGCTACGTGTTGCGCCTGCATCCGGAAATCATCGCTACGCCGGGACGGATTGGTGTGTTGCGTGAGTTGCTTGAGGGGATTTTGCAGCACGATGACGTATGGATCGCTACCGGTGCTGACGTCGCCCAGTGGTGGGCGGAATCCGCAACGCCGATCACCGAAGATCATCCGGCGTCGGTGTATGAGCGGCATTATCGGGACTACGTGCTATGACAGAACGCATGCAACGACTGGCGAAATTTTGCGTGGATACGCAGTTCGCGGACCTGCCGCCCGCACTGGTGGAACAAGCCAGGCGCCACATCCTCGATACTTTCGGCGCGACCCTCGCCGGGGCAGACAGCGAAGTCGCGAAAACGGCACGGCAGGTATTCGAAGACGAAACGGGCGACACCCTGGTCTGGAGCACTCGCCAGCGGGTCGGCGCCGCTCAGGCAGCCATGCTCAACGGCATCGCCGCCCATGCCCTGGAACTGGACGACACCGGTGGCTGCGACCACTCCGGCGCCGTAGTGCTGCCGGCGGTCATGGCGGCGGTGTCGATGGCCGGTCAACCGGTGAGCGGCCGCGAGTTCATCACGGCCGTGGTGATCGGTTACGAAGTCGGGCGCCGGGTGCTCGAAGCCTGCGGCGGCTACTCAGCCCATAACGGCGCTGGCTGGCACTCCACGGCGACCTGCGGGGTGTTCGGCGCGGCAGCCGCCAGTGCACGGATTTTTCGATTGAATGCCGGGCAAACCTTGTCGGCACTGGGCATCGCCGGCAGCTTCAGCGGTGGCTTGTGGGCTTTCATCCACGACGGCTCGCAAAGTAAAAAACTGCACAGTGGCCGGGCCGCCGAAGGGGGGTTGCTGGCGGCGCGGTTTGCGCAGCAAGGCATCAGTGGTCCAACAAAGTTGTTCGAAGATGTCTGGGGCGGCTTTTTGCAGACACTTGCCAGCGCCACCTCAACCCCCGAAGCACTGGATGCCGATCTCGGTGCCGTATGGAAACTCGCCCGCTGCTCGATCAAGCCCTACGCCTCGTGTCGCGGCACGCATTCGGCCATCGATGCGTTGGGGCTTTTGCTCGACCAATTGAATGTGCCAGTCGATCAGGTCGAAGACATACAGGTTTCGCTGTGCAGTTTTCTCAAGGACATGTGTGGCGGCCAGGATGTCGGCACCCTCGCGGCGGCGCAGATGAGCCTGGCGTATGCACTGGCGGCACGGCTGGTACATGGCCATTGTCGATTGCAGGCCTATGACGATGAAGCGCGCAACGATCCACGCATCATCCAGTGGATGTCACGCATTCGCCTTGAAGTGGACCCGCTACTGTCCGAGGATGGCGAGCCCGTGGTGACACTGCGGACCGTGGACGGTCGGCAAGCGAGCCTGTGCGTTGAAGTGCCATTGGGCGCGCCGGGTAATCCGCTGAGTGATGAGCTGCTTGCGGAGAAGTTTTTCAGTTTGGCAACGCGGGTCATGTCCCGGGAGCGGGTTGAGGAACTGCTCGGGCAGTTGTGGCGGATTGAAGAACTGGAATCGGTTCGCTCGCTGGATCGGTGGCTGGCTTGAGTATTGCGTTGCTTGTGCCGGCCTCTTCGCGAGCAAGCCCGCTCCCACAGGGGAATGCATTCCAAATGTGGGAGCGGGCTTGCTCGCGAATGGCCGCGACTCGGTACATCGACGAACACCAACCATCTGAATAAGGACATTTGCACCACCGTGGCCACTTACTCGCTCGTTATCCGCCGCTTGATGATCGTCTCACTGACCATCGTGGTCAGCCGCGCCATCACCAGCCCCTTGCTCACGCTGTTCCTGAGCAACAAGCTGGGCCTCAACCAACAGGACGTTGGCTTGCTGCTCGGTATCGCGGTGTTCATCGCCACCCTGCTGGCTCTTTACGGCGGCTATATCATCGACCGCCTGGAAAAGCGCCGGCTGCTGATCCTGGCAATGCTCTCCAGCGCCATCGGCTTCGTGCTGCTGACCTTTGCCGAAAACCTCTACCTGACCACCGCCACCCTGGTGATCACCGAGACCGCGTCAGCGCTGTTCCTCATCGGCTCCAAAGCGATCCTCAGCGAAAACCTGCCCATGGGCCAGCGGGCCAAGGCGTTTTCCCTGCGCTACACGCTGACCAACATCGGCTATGCCACAGGCCCCATGCTCGGCGTGGTGATTGCCGGGGTCTATCCGATCGCACCGTTCCTGATTGCCGGTGGCATTGCGTTCTTCAGCATTTTCCTGATGATAGGCATTCCCAGGGATTCGGCGCAGACACCCGCCATTGGGCAGCCCCCGAGTTTCCTGAAAACCCTGGTCACCCTGAAAAACGACCGCACCCTGATCATGTTCACTTGCGGCTGCCTGCTCAGCACCGTGGTGCACGGGCGTTTCACCCTCTACTTGTCGCAATACCTGCTGGTGACCCACGATTCCAAACGCGCCCTGGAAATCATGGCCGCCCTGCTCGCCTGCAACGCCATCAGCGTGATCCTGCTGCAGTACCAGATCGGCCGGTTCCTCAATCGCGAGAAGCTGCGCTACTGGATTGCCGCGGGCACCAGCCTGTTCATCCTTGGCCTGATCGGCTTCAGCCTGGCCGACAGCATGGTGAGTTGGTGCGTGGCGATGTTCATCTTCACCCTCGGTGAAATGATCATTTACCCGGCCGAATTCCTCTTCGTCGACACCCTGGCCCCGGAAGAGCTGCGCGGCAGCTATTACGGAGCCCAGAACCTGGCGGCCCTCGGTGGCGCCCTGAGCCCGGTGATTTGTGGCTATCTATTGATGCACACTCCCGCGCCCACGATGTTCCATGCCTTGAGCGCACTGACCGCGATGGGTGGGTTCCTGTGCTTCATGAGCGGTCGTCGGGTGGCTATGGTGCAAAAATAATGCACTGGAACTGCATTGATATGAACCTTTCAGCGGCACGAGCGGGTGAACGACAGCGAACCCTGCGCGGATCACGCGCAGACCGTCAGTCCCGCCTTGGGCACCGGGTTAATACATGCACCACGCCATCCGCCAGCACCATCACCCCCGGCACACCCGCCGCACGCAAGGCCTGTTCGTCCAGTCGGGTTACATCACGCAACTGGACCCGCACTCGCGTTATCGCAATGCGCTGTTGCGACGCCAGGTTATCCAGCCCACCCAGCGCGGCGACCACGCTCGACGGCAGGTCCGTAGAAAGCCTGGCAGCCACCTTCGGCTCATCCACCAGCAGATCCGGGGTCAATGCCTTCCAGAACGCCCGTTGCATTTTCTCGAACATGTTCAGTTCTCCAACACCTGTGAAGTTTCGACCATCGCCTGCTGCTGCGAAGACAAGGCCTCGCGGACCTGCTCAGCGCTCTCCAGCCCGAGTATCTGATGCGCGACGGCCTGACAGTCGCTGAGCTCGACCTCGCGAATCGCGGCCTTGATCGCCGGAATCAGCGGCACGCTGACCGACAGTTCATCCACCCCAAGCCCCAGCAACAGCGGCACCGCCAGAGTCTCCGAAGCCAGCGCGCCACACACCCCGACCCACTTGCCATGGGCATGGGCGGCCTTCACGGTGCTGGCGATCAGACGCAGCACCGCGGGGTGAAAACTGTCGGCCTGGCTGGCCAGACGTGGGTGATCGCGGTCCATGGCCAGGGTGTATTGGGTCAGGTCGTTGGTGCCGATGGAGAAGAAGTCCACCTCGGGGGCAAACAGGTCCGCCATCAGTGCCGCGGACGGGACTTCGATCATGATGCCCAGTTTCGGCAGCGACTTGAGCCCGAGCGCCAGCGCCTCTTCTTCCAGCATCTGCCGCGCCAGACGCAGCTCCGACAACTGGCTGACCATCGGCAGCATGATGTGCAGACGGGCCAGACCGGCGCTGCTCAGAATTGCCCGGAACTGCTCGCGCAACAGCTGCGGACGCTCCAGGCACAAGCGAATTCCGCGCATGCCCAGAAACGGATTGGCCTCGCTGTCCATTGGCACGTAAGCCAGCGGTTTGTCGCCGCCCACATCCAGTGTGCGCACCACCAGATTGCGCTCTGGCCCAAGGGCCCGGGCAATGGCGCTGTAAGTGACCGCTTGCTCGTCATGGCTGGGCGCGCTGTTGCGCTCCAGATAAAGAAACTCCGAACGCAGCAGACCGACACCCTCGCCGCCTAGCGCCATCGCCTGTTCGACCTCAAGCAGCGAGGCAACGTTGGCCGTCACCTCGAAGTGATGACCGTCACGGGTACAGGCCGCCAGCGAAGCCTGCTCGAGTTCGCGCTGATGCCGTTGCCGTTGCTGCTGACGTTTGCCGCGCAGCTGTTCGATAGCCGCCAGTTCAGGGTCCAGGTGCAACTCACCCTTGTCCGCATCGAGCAGCACTCGGGTTCCGCTGGCCAGCGACAGCACCTGCACTGGTAAACCACACACCGCTGGCAAACCCAAGGCCTGGGCGAGTATCGCCACATGGCTGGTGGCACCGCCGCCCACGGTGGCGAAACCCAACACCTTGTCGGTATCCAGGGCAGCGGTCTGCGACGGTGTCAGTTGTTCGGCAATCAAAATCGCCTGATCCGGCAACTCCCAGATACCGTCCGGCACCCCGAGAATCAGCTTGAGCACGCGCTGGCCGACATCCATCAGGTCCAACGCGCGCTCGGCCAACAAGGTGTTGCCCAGCGACTTGAACAGCGCAGCGGTGGCTTCGGTAGCACTGTTCCAGGCAAACGCCGCGCTCTTGCCCTCGGCAATCAGGGCCTGGGCTAGCTCCAGCAGACTCGGGTCTTCCAGTAACTCCTGATGTGCCTTGAAGATATCCTCCTGCGCCTGACCTTTCGCGTTGTCGCGCAAGTGTTGCAGTGCCTGCGTCGCGCGGGTCAGCGCATGCTCCAGCGATTCTCGCTCCACGCGTTGATCCGCGGCAAACTCGGGCACCTCCAGGGTGCGCTCAGCCACCTGCACCACCTGCCCAAAGGCCGAACCCGCCGAAGCACAGACACCGCGCAACAGCTTCGTCGACACCTCCGGCGCCTGAACCACCGGTGCTACGACCGCTACCGCAGTCACGGCCTCACCGCAGCCATCCGCCAGTAGTTGGGCCAACGTGCTGATTGCCAATTCGGCATCTGCGCCCACCGCACTGACCTGCAGCGCATCGCCGTGAACCGTCTGCAACGCCATGATCGCCACCAGGGACTTGGCGTTGGCGCTGTCCTGCTGCTTGTGCAGGCAAATGCTTGCCGCAAAACCTTTCGCCGCCTGCGCAAAGATCGCCGCCGGCCGCGCGTGCAGACCATTGGCGTTGGGCAGGTGGACCGGTTTGGAGAACAGCGCTTCGCCCTCCTCCTGCGCAACGCTGGAACGCGGATCGCCGAGGCTCAGGCGCAACACGGGCTGGGCACACGCCACCAGGCCATTGTCAGGTGTCAGCAGGCTGAAGGGCTCGCCACTGACCAACAGCATCAAGGTCAACAGGCTGCGGGCATGCAGGGCTACATAGTCGGCATCGAACTCGATCAACGGCTGTCCGGCCTCGACACGCTGGCCCTGCTCGACCAAGGCGCTAAACCCCTTACCCGCCAGGTTCACGGTGTCCAGACCAATGTGCAGCAACACCTGTACGCCATTGTCATCGGTGATGCTGATCGCATGGCCACTGTGTTGAAGGTTGCTGATCACGCCGGCCAACGGCGCGCAAAGGGTCTGCGAGGTCGGATCGATGCACAGGCCGTCGCCGATCACCCGGCTGGCGAACACCGGATCCGGCACGTGATCAAGTGGCACCAGCACCCCGGACAGCGGCGCCAGCAATTGCAATGGTTGGGTTATGGTCATGACTTCACCTGCGGTTTTGTTCTTTGAAGTGCCGATGGAGCGCGAGCTCCTACAGCATCGCTTATTTCCACCAGTACTCGACTTGCAATCCGACGTTCGCACCATGCAGCGCCGTGCCGAACGCGCCGGTATCGGACAACGCTGAACCTTGTGCCAGTTCATTGGCCGCACGCTTGGCCGCTTCGTTCCAGCTGGCATAGGTGTAGTACAAACGCACTTCGGGACGTTCCCAGAACCCCGGGCCTTTTGGCGACCAGGTCGGGACAAAGGAGAATTTACTCAACTTGCGCGTACCGCCTGGGGCCTCGACCTGATCGTGTCCCAGCTCAGTCACCAACTTGAATTGGTCGGTGATCGCGTAAGCCGGGCGAACGCCCAGGGAAATCCAGTTCTGGCCGTTACCGTCCGGGCGGATATCCTTCTGATAGACCGCTTCGACCTGACCACCAAAACGCGGTGTCACTTGCCAGTCGAAGAACTCCACCAGCCGGTAGCTCCTGTTGCTGTCGTCCAGGCCCACATCGCCGGTGTAACCCAACCCGGTGCCAGGCCCTTCGCCGTATTGCAGCGCCAGTTTGTTCTTACCGCCGAGGAAGTTTTTCTGCACATGCTGGGCGGTGATGGCCCAACCTGCGTGTGCATCGCTGCGGTCAGGCTTTTCGATGTAACTGAGGCCAAACTCCAGTTCACCGCCGGGGTTGGTCTGAAAACCTGCGACGTTGAAATCCTGCCGGGTGACATAATCCTTCTGGTACAGGTTGTCCTTGCGCGAAAAGGCGTAGCTGTATTTCAGGTCGCCGATCTTCACATCCTCGATACCACCACCCGTGGCGCTCTGGTTCCAGTAGTAGAAGTCGGAAATATGGATGTCGTTTCGTTTGTAGTAACGCCGCCCGGCCCACAACGAACCACCATTGAGACTCGGCAAGTTCGACCATTGTGCGTACATCTGCGGCATGCGCACCGAGCCGTTATCACCGTTGAACGTCAGGTCTTTGTCGTACTGGTTGTACAACGAAGCCATGCCGTCGACGCTCAGCACCGAGCCGTCGTCCAGGGTGTACACGTCCTGACGCAACTCCAGCTCGGCGTACTGCTCGCATTCGTTGCCCAAGCGGTATTTCGACTGGGCACCCTGCAGTTGAAAACACTGCTGGGAACCGCTGTTGACCGAAGTCCCGACGCCGCTACGCAAGTAACCGGCGAACTCCAAAGCCTGGGCCGAGAACGGCAACATCAGGCATGCGCACGATGCTGCAAGTTTGCGATTTATTGTTGTTTTCAAGAGGCATCTCATTATTTTTATTGTGCTCATCCGGTAAAATCTGCGCGCAAGAAACCCCACGCAGTGCTCTGCGCGTTGTTTGAAGAGCGTGTTTTTTAGTGGTCGGTCAGGTGCAAGACGAACGATTCGTATGGCCGCAGGAACAGCTGTCGACTACGAGTCTCACAATCCGGGAAGTTGCTGATCACCAGGCGTTGCAACATGCAGTCGGTGATTACCCGCTCCGGCAACTCGACTTCACACGCCGTGCCATAGAAGTTATTCACCACCAGCAGACGCTCGCCTTCGCCTTCACGCAGGTACACCCAGACCTGCGGGTGCGTGGGCAGGAGCTGGCGATACACGCCGTCCTGAATCAGCGGTTCGCTGTGACGCAGGGCAATCAACTGGCGATAGTGGTGCAGCACCGAAGTCGTGTCGTCGAGTTGGTTTTCGACGTTGATCTGCATGGCGTTGGCCGGCACGCCGATCCAGGGTTCGGCACTGCTGAAACCGGCATTGGGTTGCATGTTCCAGTGCATCGGGGTGCGACTGTTGTCGCGGGATTTCTGCATGATCGCGCTCATGCTCGATGCCTCGGACTCCCCGGCATCACGCTTGAGCCGGAAGATGTTCAGCGTCTCGACATCGCGGTACTGCTCGATGCTCTCAAAGCCCGGGTTGGTCATGCCCAACTCTTCACCCTGATAGATGAACGGCGTGCCCTGAAGAAAATGTAGCGCGGTGCCGAGCATCTTCGCCGACACCACGCGGTGTTCGCCGTCATCACCAAACCGCGAAACCACTCGCGGCTGATCGTGGTTACACCAGAACAGTGCATTCCAGCCGCCACCGGCCTGCATGCCGGTCTGCCAGTCGGAAAGGATGCGCTTGAGTTCAAGGAAGTCGAAGTCAGCGCGAACCCACTTCTGCAGGTTCGGGTAATCAACCTTCAGGTGATGAAAGTTGAAGGTCATCGACAGTTCTTTCGAGTCCGCTCGCGAGTAACGAATGCAATGTTCCAGGCTGGTGGAAGACATCTCGCCGACGTTGATCAGGTCATGGCCTTCGAAGACTTCGCGGTGCATTTCCTGCAAGTAGTCGTGCACGTTCGGGCCGTCGGTGTAGAAACGCCGACCGTCGCTGTTGTCCTCGGGAAAGTCTGCCGGTTTCGAGATCAGGTTGATCACGTCCAGACGGAAACCGCCGACGCCCTTGTCACGCCAGAAGCGCATCATCTTGAAGACTTCAGCGCGCACCTGCGGATTATCCCAGTTCAGGTCGGCCTGAGTGTGGTCGAACAGGTGCAGGTAGTACTGGCCGGTTTGCGCCTCGAACTCCCAGGCCGAACCACCGAACTTGGATTCCCAGTTGTTCGGCTGATCGCGCCAGATATAGAAATCGCGGTACGGGTTATCGAGACTGCTGCGGGCCTGCTGGAACCACTGGTGTTCGATGGAAGTGTGATTGACCACGATATCGAGCATCAACTTGATACCGCGTTTGCCGGCCTCGGCGATCAGCAACTCGCAGTCAGCCATGGTCCCGTAGCTCGGGTCGATGGCGTAGTAGTCGCTGATGTCGTAGCCATTGTCGCGCTGGGGCGAACGCAGGAACGGGGTGATCCACAGACAATCGACACCCAGCCATTGCAGGTAATCGAGCTTGGCCACCACCCCGAGCAGATCGCCCGTGGGGTTGCCGGCGTGGCTGTGAAAACTCTTCGGGTAGATCTGGTAGATCACCGAACGCTGCCAGTCTTGCATGGCGTATTCCTTTAATGAGTTTTGCTGTGTCTGGTCTGGCGTCTTCGTCGGATCGCCGCCCGGAGCAAGCCCGCTCCCACAGGGGTACGCATTGAAAAATGTGGGAGCGGGCTTGCCCGCGAATGGATCTATCAGGCGACTCGATATCCAGGCCGGACAATTTTCATGCTCAAGCCACAGGTCAAAACGAACGGCACGACCATGGCGATGACCATCCCGACCACGAACATCGGAATGAACTGCGGGATGATCGAGATGAAACCGGGCAAGCCACCGACACCGATCGCCGAGGCCTGAATCTTGTTCAGCGACAGGAACATGCAGCCCGCCGCCGAGCCGATCAACGCTGCGTAGAACGGAAACTTGTAGCGCAGGTTGACGCCGAACATGGCCGGTTCGGTGATGCCGAAATAGGCGGAAATCGCTGAGGTCGAGGCCATGCTTTTATCCCGCGCACTGCGGGTCATGTAGAACACCCCGAGTGCCGCGCTGCCTTGTGCGAGGTTGGACATGACGATCATCGGCCAGATGAAGGTGCCGCCCTGGGTGGAGATAAGCTGCAAATCGACCGCAAGAAACATGTGGTGCATGCCGGTAATCACCAGCGGCGCATACAGCAGACCGAAAATCGCCCCGCCGACCATCGGCGCCAGGTCAAACAAGGTCACCACGCCTTCGGTGATCAGAATCCCCAGGTGACGGGTCACCGGACCAATCACGGCCAGCGCCAACACCCCGGTCACGACGATCGTGGTAATCGGCACCACCAGCAGTTGAATGGCATTGGGTACCCGCGCCCGCAGCCATTTTTCAATGACGCTCATGACGTAGGCGGCCAGCAGGATCGGCAGAATCTGTCCTTGGTAGCCGACCTTCTCGATCTTGAACCAGCCAAAAATATCGAAATACGGCAGGCTCTGGCCGTCCAGCCCGGCCACCGCCTTGCCGTAGTTCCAGGCGTTGAGCAGGTCCGGGTGAACCAGCATCAGACCCAGCACGATGCCAAGGATTTCACTGCCGCCAAAACGCTTGGCTGCCGACCAGCCGACCAGCGCCGGGAGGAACACGAACGAGGTGTTGGCCATCAGATTGATCAAGCTCCAGACACCGTCCAGCGTCGGGTAGGCCTCAAGCAGGGTCTTGCCGGCAATGAACATGCCTTTGGCGCCGATCAGGTTGTTCACCCCCATCAGCAGGCCGGCAATGATCAGCGCCGGCAGAATCGGCATGAACACATCGGAGAACACCCGCACCAGACGCTGCATGGCATTGGTTTTATCGACGCCCTTTTGTTTCACGTCGGCGATGGTCGACGCAGCAAGCCCTGTCTGCTCGCGCAGCGCGGCGTAAACCTTCTCGACTTCGCCGGGACCGATGACCACCTGAAACAGGCCGCCGGTGAAGAACGAGCCTTTGACCAGGTCGATCTGATTCAGCGTCGTACTGTCGACCCGCTGTGGGTCTTTGAGGGCCAGGCGCAGACGCGTGACGCAATGTGCGGCCTGTTCAAGGTTGTCAGCGCCACCGAGGCTATGAAGCAGCTCGCTGGCGATAGTCGCGTAGTCATGGCTCATGCTTTTCATCCACTGTGTTTTTGTTGTTTGGCAGCACACCGAAGCGAAAAATACTCGTCTGTACGAGTTAAAGCAACAACTCGTACAGACGAGTTTGGGTTTATTTATCGATGACCCACCCAGCGGCGATATTTGCGACAGCCACGACCGCCCCGCCATTTGTGCAATAGACAAACCCTCACGCGTTCCCTAAGGTTCCTCCCTTGAGCACAACGCAGCCATTCCCATGAGCAAATACAGCCAGATCTACAGCGATCTGCTTACCAGCATCACCACCGAACGACTGGAACGCGGCGCCCGACTGCCTTCCGAAACCGAATTGATGGAGAGTTACCGGGCCAGTCGCGGTACTGTGCGCCAAGCCATAGAACTGCTTCAGGAACGCGGCTTCGCGCAAAAAATTCACGGTAAAGGCACCTTCGTGCTGTCGCCCAATCCGATCGAATTCCAGCTCGGCGGTATCGTCAGTTTCCAGGAAACCCACCCAAGGCTGGGCAATGATGTCAGCACCGAGGTGGTGGCGTTCGAGCAGTTCCCCCTGCAAGGTGCCTTGCGTGAACACCTGAAAGCCGAAGAAGGCAGCCTGATCACGCGGATCAAACGCGTGCGTCGAATCGATGGCAAACGGGTCATCCTCGACATCAACCACTTCGTCGCCGATCTTATTCCGGGGCTGAATTGCGAGATTGCCGAGCATTCGATCTATGCCTTCATCGAACAGACGCTGCAACTGCAAATCAGCTATGCCCAGCGCACCATCGAAGCCGTACCGCGAGGCAAGGACGACCAGCAGCACCTTGATCTTGAGGGGCAGAGCCATGTGATTGTGGTCAGCAACCAGACCTTTTTGCAGGACGGCCGGCAGTTCGAGTACACCGAGTCGCGGCATACCCTGGACAAGTTTTACTTTTCGGATGTGGCCAGGCGATGAAGGACTATCAACCTGCCTGCTGCAGAACAAGGTCAAGTCTTACCTTGATGTGGGTTATGACATAAAAGTTGATAAAGGAAACTTCAGTAAGCCGTGCGGTTACGATAGGGATGTTTATAACGGGTTGTTTACCCTGGTCCTGTACTCATAAGCCTTCGATCCACCCTGCCCCCGGTCGTTTCAATGCCCGCGAATGTAGTGTTCCAGTTGCCGGATCAGCTCGGCCTGCTCGACGATGGCTTCTTTGACCAGATCACCAATCGACAACAGGCCAATCAGTTGGTCGCCCTCCACCACCGGTAGATGGCGCAGATGACTGTCGGTCATGACCGCCATGCAACGCTCGATGCTCTGCTGACTGTCTGCTGTCACGACGGGCGCACTCATGATGGCCCGGACCGGCGTACCGACCGAAGAGCGCCCCTGTAGAACGACCTTGCGCGCATAGTCGCGTTCGCTGATAACGCCGACCACCTGCCCCTCCTCTATGACGGGTAGAGCACCGACATTTTTTTCCGCCATCATCTTCAACGCTTCAAGCACCATCTGGTCTGGCGCGATGCTATGCACCCGCCGGTTCTGCACGGCCTTGAGCTTCAGCAGTTGTGCGGCTGTTTTCATACGAACCCCCGATACTGTTTGTCATTGATCATCGACTCCGCCGGAGCCGGGCATACATCATTGATTGAATGAGCGCTCAGACCCCGGCGAAATCCATGTGGTCAGGCCACCGCGACCTCCACCTGGCCTTCGTTCAGCCGCACCGGCCAGACCCGCAGGCGCTGCTGCGGATACTCCAGGCAACTGCCGTCCTCAAGGCGGAAATGCTGTTTGTAGAGTGGCGAGGCAATCACCAGATCGCCCTTGATGCTGCCGATCAGACCGCGACCGATGACATTCGCCCCGGATTGCGGGTCATGATTATCGATGGCATAGAGGGTCTTGCCTTCGGCAGCCGGCAGGTAGAACAGCGCCACTTGTGCACCGTCGAGCCAGACGACGACGCCGGAGTTACTCACCAGATCCTCCTGGCTGCACACCGCTTGCCAGGCATCGGGATTGACCAGGGAGGAACTGGAATAGGCGCGCTGGGTATCGGACTGGCTCATCAGGCAATCTCCTCGATGACAGGGATAAGGTGGAGTTCAGCGGCCATGATCGGCCGGCGCTGACCGCGTTCCTGGACAAAGTGAATGTCCGGGTCCGGGCGTTGATCGTTGACGAAGGTGCGGAAGCGCTTGAGTTTTTCCGGGTCTTTCAGGGCATTGGCCCATTCGCATTCGTAGCGGTTGACCACCAATTGCATCTGCGATTCGAGCTCAAGGCCAAGCCCCAGGCTGTCGTTGATGACCACGTCCTTGAGGTAATCCAGGCCGCCCTCCAGGCTTTCACGCCAGACCGAGGTGCGCTGCAATTTGTCGGCGGTGCGGATGTAGAACATCAGGAACCGATCGATGTAACGGATCAGGGTGGCGTCATCGAGGTCGGTGGCGAACAACTCGGCGTGGCGCGGGCGCATGCCGCCGTTACCGCACACATAGAGGTTCCAGCCTTTCTCGGTGGCGATTACGCCAACGTCCTTGCTCTGCGCCTCGGCGCACTCACGGGTGCAACCGGAGACCGCGAACTTGAGCTTGTGCGGCGAGCGCAGGCCTTTGTAGCGATCCTCGAGGGTCAGGGCCATTTTCACGCTGTCCTGCACGCCATAACGGCACCAAGTGCTGCCGACACAGGACTTCACCGTGCGGGTCGATTTGCCGTAGGCGTGCCCGGTTTCGAAACCGGCCTCGATCAACTCGGACCAGATGTCCGGCAATTGATGCAATTGAGCACCGAACAGGTCGATGCGCTGCCCGCCGGTGATTTTGCTGTAGAGGTCGTATTTCTTCGCCACCACGCCAATCGCGATCAGCTTGTCGGCTGTGATCTCCCCCCCGGCGATGCGTGGCACCACCGAATAGGTGCCGTTTTTCTGCATGTTGGCCATGAAGGTGTCATTGGTGTCCTGCAACGGCACCAGCGACGTGTCCATGATCGGCTGGTTCCAGCACGAGGCGAGAATCGAGCCCACCGCCGGTTTGCAAACGTCGCAACCGGTATGACCACGGCCGTGCTTGGCCAACAGTTCTTCGAAGGTGATCACCCCTTCTACCCGCACCAGCGCATAAAGCTCCTGACGGGTGTAGGCGAAGTGTTCGCACAGGCTTTTATCGACACTGACGCCACGGGCAATCAACTCATGCTCGAAGACTTGCTTGAGCAGGCCCGCGCAACCGCCGCAGCCGGTGCAGGCCTTGGTCTGCGACTTGAGTTGGCCCAGGTCGGTGCAGCCGCCGTCGATGGCCGAACAAATGGAGCCCTTGGTGACGTTATGACATGAGCACACCGTGGCCGACTCGGGCAGCGCACCCGGGCCCAGGGTCGGCGCGCCTTCGGAGGACGGCAGAATCAGGCTGGCGGGTTCTGCCGGCAAGGCGATGCCGTTCTGCATGTATTGCAGCAAGGTGTCGTAATAGCTGTTGTCACCCACCAGCACTGCACCGAGGACGTGCTTGCCACTTGCATCCACCACCAGGCGCCGATAGCTGGCGCTGGTTTCGTCGATGAATTGATAGCTGCGCGCGCCCGGGGTGTTGCCGTGGGCGTCGCCGATGGAGCCGACATCCACCCCCAGCAGCTTGAGCTTGGTCGACATGTCGGCACCGGTGAACGGCTCGGCGACTTCGTTGCACAGACGGGCCGCGACGCTGCGTGCCATCTGGTAGCCCGGCGCGACCAGGCCGAACAGGCTGCCGTTCCATGAAGCGCATTCACCGATGGCGTAGATGTTCGGGTCGCAACTCAGGCACGTGTCGTCGATCACCACGCCACCGCGCGGACCGATCTCCAGCGCGCATTGACGAGCCAGCGCGTCTTGAGCGCGGATACCGGCGGAAAACACGATCAGGTCGGTTTCGAGGAATTCGTCATTGGCGAAGTTCATGCGATAGCGGTACTGCTCGCCCGCGCTGATCGATTGAGTGGCGCGGGACAGGTGTACACCGACGCCCAATCGTTCGATCTGCGCCTTGAGCGCCTGGCCACCGAGGTCATCGAGTTGTACCGGCATCAAGCGCGGCGCGAATTCCACCACGTGGGCTTCAAGGCCCAGGCTCTTCAACGCGTTCGCGGCCTCCAGACCCAGCAAGCCACCACCAACCACCACGCCGCGCCGGGCATTGGTCGCCGCAGCCCGAATGGCATCGAGGTCTTCCAGGGTGCGATAGACCAGGCGCGACTGACCTTCGGCGCCTTCGATTGGCGGAACAAACGGATAAGAACCGGTGGCCAGAACCAATTTGTCATACGTGACGCAACCTTGCGAAGTGACCACCTGGCGACGGACACGGTCGATTTCCAATACCGGCACACCCAGATGCAGCGTAACGCCGGGCGTCTGGTAAAGCGACGCATCGGACAGCGCCAGCGACTCGGCATCACGACCGGAGAAGTACTCGGAAAGGTGCACACGGTCATAGGCGCGCATCGGCTCCTCACTGAAGACGTGCAGCCGGTAATGGTCAAGCGCTCCCCGCTCGATCAGCTGTTCGACACAATGATGTCCGACCATGCCATTACCGATCACGATCAGCGTTTGCATCTTGTTCAACGTGGCAACATTGGAATTCATAGAAAGCACCCAGCCCCAGCCAATCACGGTTTTAAAAGCAAAAAAAACGCCTGAAACCTTTCGGTTCCAGGCGTCTTTGCCTGTTCTTTTGCGGTGTTGAAACCAGACGTCTATGCCTGATCCACCGATGCTGCCCACGACCTGTCCGGCCAATCGATCGTCGTTGACCGAGGGGGCTGTCCACACGAATGCTCTCCAGGTGGACCTGATGACAGCCTTGCAGCCTTTGTGCCAGTCAGCCACAGAGAGACTTCAACTATCTGGAAACACTGACTCTTGAGCCAGGGGGGATTGTCACGGCGACTGCCGTCCAGGCGCGTTTCGGTAAGTGTGAGCCGACTTCCAGGGAAGGTGAATGGTCAAGGGCAACCATTCGAGACGCTGGAGCGACCGCAGGCGAAAACGCTTTGCGGCGCTTCCGACTGGTGCGTTGTTACGCATGGCGCTTTATAAAAGTGCATGTACATCGGTGATGCCGAGCGCGTGGCGCAAGCGGGTTGCGTTCGTCATGCTGACTCCAATGTCGCGACACTTGCCATTCGGCGATAAACACCAGGAACGCGCCTACACTGAGATGAAGAACGATTGAGAGGACATGGAGCTCCACACATGCGCACTAGCGCCCTTGTGATACTCCTTATCAGCTATGCCGTGCTGATGGTGGTTTTTTTCAAGCTGAATGCTCGAAACAATCGACGCCGCAGAGAAAGTCTTTACGAAGCCTTTGAAACTACAATGCGAGAGCATGGGATCAAGTCTTTCGAGATTCTCAAGGAAAGTATTTATATCGGTAACAACTTTCGGCCATCAGAACTGTACCGGGTATTGCTAGACAATTCCGGGCGCTACTTTCTTTACTTGCACGCCAGCAACGCGCAGCCAATTTTAACGCCGCTGACCGAGGAGCGAGCGTTACAGGCTGCACAGGGTGAGATCGGAATTCAGGCATAGACCATCGCAACCGCCGCCACCAGGGACCATGCAGAGGTGGCGGGTGCCCGGCCCAGCGCCGGGCTTTTTGCTACCTGCTACGCTTTTCTTAGACACAGGAGAAGCGGCCATGCCCCTACCAGACGATCCTACCCCCGCCCTACTCAGCCGACTCAATCAGAACATCATGGCCTTGGGTTGCGCCATCGAAGAAATAGGCATCTGGATCAAACAACGCGGAGCCACGGAAGTGTCCGTAAGTATTGAGGATCATCTGGCCGTGATCACCGCAAATGCGGACTTCATAGCTGAAACCATTGCCGAACTGATTGCCAGGTGTGAGCCTGAAGAAGAGGAAGATCCCGAAGACTGAGCCCTCAGCATCGCCATGGTGGCAACTGTCGTCCGATGGGCGCCGCGTTCCCCCGAACCTCTTCATACCAACAGTCACCTCTGGGGAGAGTGTGTGTAACGCAACTGGCGAGGCGAACCAATAAAACCTAGGTCACCTTCAAACGTGCCTTACGCCCTCCATCAGAATTCCACAGTCCACCTACTAGCTTGCCGGCGAACGGCGAATAGTCACCGGCACCACTGCTTCTCACAAGGTATCCCGTCGTAGTCGCCGTCCATTTCCATTCCTGGGCAATTTTGCAGAAAGTTTTTAGCCTCTGCGCACGAGGTCATCTGCGAGCAATATTTGCGCCCATCGCATTTGACTGGAGCCGAGACAGGCTTCGGCGCAGTCACGACCGTAGCGGTGACTTGGGGACTCGATAGCCGAGCCTCAGCCCAGGACTGTAATTCAGGGGAAAGCTTCCAAGCCAACAGACCAACAACAAGCACAATCAAAATCAGTTTCATCTTGATCCATCCATGATGAGAGACCGTTTGTGTTCTCACGTTGCCTGCTTTCCAGCGTAACTCACTAATCCACATACAGCCTGCCGGTGGGAGGCGGCCAACTGCTACGCAGGTTGGAAGGAAGAAGAGATGCCAGGCTTTCGCGAAGTGCGAGCGCTGTCGCTGCCTTTGTACGAGAAAGCCGGAAAAGATGGGCAGAAAATCGCGGGGCATGCGAGCGAAGGCATGACCAAAAACTACCAACGAGACCACGAGGAAATCATCTGGTCAGAGGCGATTTCGGACCTGAATATCAGCGAAATCACCGGGTATTTTTGCGCAAGCCTGAAACGAGAAAGGGGATCAAGCCGCTAAGTGCTTGATCCCCCTTACGAAATATGGCGGGACGGAGTGATTCGAACACTCGACCCCTAGCACCCCATGCACGCAGGCCCCATGCAAGCCCCTTTGTAATGGCCGTTTTTACTGGCGCTCGCTGCAATCGAATGCCTACAAGAGCTTACAAGTGCGTGGGAAAGTCACGCAAAAGTCACGCACGCCTTATTGGCCCATCCCCGGCGTTCTGCCGACCGTCCCCCTATAAATTGTAGAGCTTATGTAACCGCTTTGTACCGCGTATGATACGCACGTGCCAGAAACAGGCCCAATATTAAGCATGGAACACAATCGACAATGACGTCTCTCGCCGAACCGACCAGCACGCTATTAACCCTAAACACCCACAGTACGAAATACCGGCCGGACATTGATGGCCTGCGCGCAATCGCCGTCCTGTCCGTGGTCGGCTTTCACGCCTTCCCGGAATGGGTGACTGGCGGCTTCATCGGCGTAGATATTTTCTTCGTGATTTCCGGGTATCTGATCACCACGATCCTGCTCGAAGGCCTGGCACGCGGGAAGTTCAGCATTCCGGATTTCTACGTTCGGCGCGTCAACCGCATATTCCCGGCCTTGCTTACGGTGATGATCGCCAGCTATGCGTTCGGCTGGGTGACACTGTTCCCCGACGAGTTCCAGCAGCTCGGCAAACACATTGCTGGCGGCTCTGCCTTTATATCCAACCTGGTTCTGTGGAACGAAAGCGGGTACTTCGACACGTCCGCCGAGATAAAGCCGTTCCTGCATCTATGGTCATTGGGCATTGAAGAGCAGTACTACATCTTCTGGCCGGTGATCATGTGGGCCGCTTGGAAAAAACAGTTAAACCTGCTGACCATCGCGGTGTTGTTGCTCGGCGCTTCGTTCGCCCTGAACATGGAGTACATCAAGGAAGACCCTACGTTCACCTTCTACATGCCCCAGACTCGTTGCTGGGAACTGTTGATCGGCTCCGTGCTGGCCTACCTGTCACTCTATAAAATCTCGGCCTTTGATAAAGCCTTTGCAGCGACAGACCGATTTTTAGCCGCGATCATTCACAAGCCGGTACCGGTAGAGAGCGGCCAAATAATCAGAAACGTCCTGTCGTTTATCGGGCTGGGGTTCATTGCCTACGGCCTGGCAACCATCACCAAGGATGATCAATTTCCCGGGTGGCGCGCAATTTTCCCAACAGTCGGTACCGCGCTGATCATCGCCGCTGGCTCGCGGTCTTGGCTCAATCGCTCGATACTTTCCAACAAGCCGATGGTGTGGGTCGGTCTGATCAGCTTCCCGCTGTACCTGTGGCACTGGCCTCTTTTGACATTCGCCCGCATCATTCAGAGCGATGTACCATCCCAAGAAATCAGAATTGCGGCCGTGCTCTCCGCTTTCATTTTAGCTTGGCTGACATATCGCTTTCTTGAGCGCCCTTTACGAAACAACCAAAGTAAATTCAAAACTCCTATTCTTGTCATCCTGATGGCAAGCATCGGCGGTGTGGGTTTTGCAACTTTCAATCTGGGTGGGCTGCCTGACCGCGAGGCAGTCAAAAGCGCGGAAGAGTTCAATAGCCAATTTGTAGGGCCGATATGGAAATTCACCAAAAACGACATGTGTATCAATCGATACCAGTTTAAAGAAGCAGAATCATATGGCTGGTGGTTTTGCATTACAAATAGAGATGAAAAACCAACCTTGCTCTTATTGGGCAACAGCTACGCAAACCATTTGTATCCTGGGCTTGCGACGGAAAACAAAATAAATAATCAGACCATTCTTTCTATTGGTGCCTGCACCCCGAACCAGGGCATTCCATCTGATGAAAATACAGCAACAACGATAAGTCCGTGTTCTGGTTATCGGGCTTACCATCAGAAACTCCTGATCAACAGCATCATTGAAAAAGACAAAACAATAAAATACGCAATTCTAGACGGTCTCGATCCAAAACCGGAAGAAAATGCAATTAAAACAATTGAAGAGCGGATAAGCTATCTTGAAGCCAACGGAATTCAAGTCATACTTTTTGTTCCTCACATCACAACAACCCATGACCTAAAAAGCTGTTTTTCTCGTCCACTTAAAAGTGGACCAGCCTCTTGCGACGTTAGTCCACAAGCAAGGGAAACAGCACTCAATGACTTCAAGCCATTAGTCGATAAAATTTCAAGCAAACACCCAACCGTACGGGTTTTTGATCAGAATGAATTATTTTGCAACTTCCTTGGCTGTTCTCTTACAAAAAATGGGATGCCTCTATTTAGAGATGAATATAGTCATTACTCCGAGTACGCGAGTACAGAACTAGCAAAATTGTTTGTGAAGTGGGCAGAGAAAAACGTACCGGGGATTCTAGAAAAATAATCAAGCAAGCTGCCAAGGCGATCAACCCGTAATCGCCAGTTGTATTTTATTGTTCGCGGAGTGAAATGTAGGCCTGCTCACAGGTCAGTCCCCGGGCTCGGGCTTGGTCAGCCATTGCAGCCAGGTCGCCCGTTCGCGGGTCAGCGCGTTTGAACACGTCGGCAAGCACAGCGGCGGCGCGGGCAGCTGCCTTGCTTGCGGCGGCAGTGCAGGAATTGGCGCTGGCTTCACTGGTTGCGAGTCGACGGGCAAGGTTGTCGGCGGCGAGCTGCACACCGTCAGCAGAAGCGCGAGCGGCAGCAGCATCAGCCGTTGCTTGATCGATGATGCGTTGCCCATCTTGAACTGCCTTGTTGATTGACTGTTGGCAGGCCTGCTCTTTAGCTCGCTCGGCGTCCTCATTGAGCGCTCTCGCCTCGCCGAGCACGTTCTTCAGCTTGATTTCGGCTTCATGACCGGCAGAAATCAGCTGTGGATTCAACCGGTTTTCCTGAACAAGTGGATTTAATGGGTTATGTCCGGCACGACAAAGTGTGCCGGCCACTTCCACCACCGGTGTTTACTTTTTAATGGACACAATCGTGGCTTTGTTGCCGTCTAGCCGAAAGGAGAACGTCACGCGGTCTCCAGCTGTCAGTCCTGCCAGCTGATCTTCCGTTACGGAAAAGGCCATGGTCATCGGTGGCCATTGCACAGCTGGAACAGCGCCGTGAGAGATGGTCACCGTATGCTTCGTAGTATCGATAGCCTTGATCGTTCCGTCGGAGGTGGCCACTGGAGCCTGCTTTGTTTCTTGCTTCATCTGCATGCCCTCCATACCGTCCATTTTCATGCCCGGCATGTCTTCTGCCTGGGCGGAAAAAGACAGCATAACTACGGTGCTAACAGCTGCAATCAGGGTCAGTTTCATACGACTTTTCCTTGAGGTGTGGTGGGTACAAATTGGAGGTGCCGACGGCGCATCAATCGATAGGCTGCCGGAATGACAAACAGGGACAGCAAGGGAGCGGTGATCATGCCGCCAACCATGGGCGCGGCAATGCGGCTCATGACTTCGCTGCCGGTGCCGTTGCCCAATAGGATGGGTAGCAGACCGGCAATGATCACGGCCACGGTCATGGCCTTGGGTCGAACGCGCTGCACAGCGCCTTCACGAATGGCCGCCATCAGCCCACGCTCAGTGCAGTCACCGAGGTCTTCACGTTCGGCCCAAGCATTCTTCAGGTAGAGCAGCATGATCACACCGAACTCGGCAGAAACCCCGGCCAAGGCGATAAAGCCGACCCCGGTGGCGACCGACAGGTTGAAGCCCAACAGATAGAGAAACCATGCCCCCCCAGTCAGTGCGAATGGCAGAGTGGCCATGATCAGCAAGGCCTCATCGAAGCGGGCAAAAGTCAGGTAGAGCAACACGAAGATGATCAACAGCGTGGCCGGCACCACCAGCTTGAGTCGCGCATTGGCTCTTTCGAGAAATTCGAACTGCCCTGAGTAGCTCAGGCTCATACCGGGCTGCAACTTGACCTGATCGCTGACGACCCGGCGTAGATCGGCGACCACCGAGGCAATGTCCCGGCCACGCACGTCGATGTATACCCAACCAGAGGGCCGTGCGTTCTCGCTTTTGAGCATCGGTGGGCCGTCGCTGACCTTGACCTTCGCCACAGTGCCAAGGGTGATCTGGCTACCCAGTGGGGTGTAGATCGGCAATTGCTCCAGGGCGCCGAGCGAGTCGCGCCACTCCCGTGGGTAACGTACGTTGATTGGGAAACGTGCGAGCCCTTCAATGGTCTCGCCGACGTTTTCACCGCCGATAGCACCGGCCACGATGGACTGCACATCAGCGATGTTCAGCCCGTAACGAGCGGCGGACTTGCGGTCGATATCCACGTCGATATAGCGGCCGCCGGTCAATCGCTCGGCCAGCGCCGAACTGACACCAGGCACGTCCTTGGCTACTCGCTCGACCGCCTGGGTGACCGCATCGATTTCCGCCAGATTGGTGCCGGCAACCTTCACGCCAATTGGGCTCTTTATACCCGTCGCCAGCATGTCGATACGGTTGCGAATCGGCGGTATCCAGATGTTTGTCAAACCGGGTACGCGCACCACGCGATCCAGTTCCTCCACCAACTTTTCCTGAGTCATGCCTGGACGCCATTGCTCGTGTGGCTTGAACTGGATCGCGGTTTCGAACATCTCCAGCGGTGCCGGATCGGTGGCGGTTTCGGCACGACCGGCTTTACCGAAGACATGTTCGACCTCTGGCACGGTCTTGATCAGGCGGTCAGTCTGTTGCAGCAGTTGCGCCGCTTTCTGCGCAGACAATCCTGGCAGAGCTGAAGGCATATAGAGCAGGTCGCCCTCGTCCAACGGGGGGAGAAACTCGCCACCCAAACGCGACATTGGCCATAACGCACTGACAAAAACCAACAGCGCCACCAGCAACGTGATCTTTGGTCGACGCAAGACTGCGTCCAGGGCTGGTTGGTAAATTCGAATCAACCACCGGTTCAACGGGTTCTGTTGTTCACTGGGAATTCGCCCCCGAATCCAGTAACCCATCAGCACTGGCACCAACGTCACTGACAATCCCGCCGCTGCGGCCATGGCGTAGGTCTTGGTGAAAGCCAATGGGCCGAACAGTCGCCCCTCTTGTGCTTCCAGGGTGAACACCGGTATGAACGACAGGGTGATGATCAACAGACAGAAAAACAGCGCTGGTCCCACTTCAGCCGCGGCTTCAGTCATCACATGCCAATGATGTTCACCCTTCAGCTCCTCTCCAGGATTGGCCACGTGCCACGCTTCAATCTTTTTGTGGGCGTTCTCGATCATCACCACGGCGGCATCGACCATGGCGCCGATGGCGATGGCGATTCCACCCAAGGACATGATGTTGGCGTTGATGCCTTGGTAGCGCATGACGATGAATGCAATCAGCACCCCCACCGGCAGAGAGATGATCGCCACCAGCGATGAGCGCAAATGCCAGAGAAAGACCCCGCAGACCAAGGCAACGACGATGAACTCCTCGATGAGCTTGTGGCTGAGATTTTCCACCGCACGATCGATCAGCTTGCTGCGATCGTAGGTGGTGACGATTTCCACCCCGGCCGGCAAGCTGCTTTTCAGTTCGTCGAGTTTGGTCTTGACCGCTGCAATGGTCTCGCGGGCATTCTTGCCACTGCGCAAAATCACCACGCCACCGACCGTCTCGCCTTCGCCGTCGAGCTCGGTGATGCCACGGCGCATTTCCGGTCCTGATTGAATCGTGGCGACATCGCCAAGGGTCACCGGCACACCACCCGCACCCAACTTGAGCGGGATCGCCCGAAAGTCATTGAGTGTCTTCAAGTAACCGGAAGCCCGCACGATGAACTCGGTCTCTGCCATCTCCAGCACCGCCCCACCGGTTTCCTGATTGGCCTTGCCGATAGCCTCGGTCACCTCAGCCTGAGTGATACCGAGACTGGCGAGTTTCAGCGGATCAAGCTGCACCTGGTACTGCTTGACCATCCCGCCGACCGTCGCCACTTCCGCAACGTTGGGCAGCGTCTTGAGTTCAAACTTGAGAAACCAGTCCTGAAGCGCGCGTAGTTGCGCCAGATCGTGTCCACCACTGCGATCCACCAGTGCGTATTGATAGATCCAGCCCACTCCCGTCGCATCCGGCCCCAACGCTGGCTTGGCGCTGGCCGGCAACCGACTTTGTATTTGGCTCAGGTACTCCAGCACCCGCGAGCGAGCCCAATACAAGTCAGTGCCGTCTTCAAACAGCACGTAGACAAAGCTGTCACCGAAGAAGGAATAACCACGCACGGTCTTGGCGCCCGGCACCGAGAGCATGGTGGTGGCCAACGGATAGGTCACCTGATTCTCGACAATCTGCGGCGCTTGTCCTGCATAAGGGGTGCGGATAATCACCTGCACATCGGAAAGGTCTGGCAGTGCATCAATGGGCGTGCTCTGCACCGACCAGATACCCCAAGCCGTGACGAACAATGTCGCCAGTAGCACCAGGAATCGGTTGGCCACCGACCAACGAATCAGGGCGGCAATCATGGCTGGCCCCCCGATTTATCCAGGCGCTCGACACGCAAGCCATCGTCGGTCTGGCTCACCGCGACCCGAACCTTGTCACCCGCCTTGAGGCCCTGCATCAGCGCCGGACTGGCAAGTGGGAACGTCATCGTCATGCCAGGCATGCCCAGCGTCTTGAAGGGACCGTGGGCGAGCGTGACGTCTTTGTCGTTGATCTCAACGATCTGCCCATCCGCTTCATGAAAACTGGCGGCGGCCGCACTGGGTGGTGACTCTTCCTCCGAGCTTGCAACGATGCCCTTGAGACTGGCCTCCGAGTCGAGCAGGAACTGACCAGACGTAACCACCTTCTGACCTTCGCCCAGACCTTTCAAAATCGCCGTCTTGCCATCGCTTTCCTGCCCGGGTTGCACCTCCACTGGGCGGTAGTGGCCCGCATCTTCGGCGAGCATCACCAGGGCACGTCGGCCAGTGCGAATCACCGCTTCGCTTGGCACCCACAATACACTTTGCTCAGCTGTACGATTCAGGCGGACCTGCGCCGTCAAACCTGGTCTCAGGCTCCTCCCGTCCGAATTGGGCAGTTCCACCCGCACGCGAAGCGTGCGACTGTCCGGATTGGTTTCAGGCAAAATCGCGTTGACCTTGCCACTGAGCGTTGCCCCTGGAAAGGCTGGCAGGCGCGCTTCGACTGCCTGCCCCACAGTGATGGCTCCGGCATCCGATTCCGGAACGGCCACGGCGAGCCAGACACTGCTCAAGCCATTGACGCGTGCCAGAGTCTCGCCAGCCGCCACGGTCATACCCGCACGTACGTTCAGCTCTTGCAGCACGCCGCTGATGGGACTGGTGAGGGTCAGGTTCGGCTGGACTTTGCCACTGCGCTCTAGCTGGGTGATCAGCGTAGCCGGCATCCCTGTGAGCCGCAGTCGCTGACGGGCCGCCGCCAGCAGGTCGGCATCCCCATTGCGCTTGAGGGCAAGAAACTCTGTCTGGGCGGCCGCCCACTCCGGCACCAGGATTTCCGCCAATGCCGCGTTGGCTTTGAGCACATCACCGGGTGCATGGGCATAGACCCGCTCCACAAAGCCCGGGGTGCGTGCCTGGATCACAGCGACATCACGTTCGTTGAACGCCAGGACACCGGTTACTTCGAGGCTGGACTCAAAGACGCCACGAGTGACAGTCGCAAAACGCAGACCGAGATTCTGGGTCAGACTCGGATCGATACTGACGGTCGCGCGATCCCCGACGCCACTGGCGTATTGGGGGACCAGTTGCATGTCCATGAAGGGGGACTTACCCGGTTTATCGAACTTTTGCTGCGGGTACATGGGGTCGTACCAATACAGAGCCTTGCGTTCATCCGGTGAATTAAGGCTCTGCTCCGAAGCGGTACCTGGTACTCCGTTCATGCGCTGGGGAGCGAACCAGTAACCACCGGCTACACCCAATGCCAGCGAGATGCCTGCCAGCCATGCCCCGTTCCATTTTTCAAGGTTCATTGGCTGGACTCCCCATAGGCAAAAAACAGACGCGCACTGGTCAGTGCTCGCTGTTCTTCCACGTCGATCTGTTTGAGTCGGGCTTCGATGAGTTCACGTCGGGCGGCAACAACGGCGTTTAAATCGCCTTTGCCGGCACGGTAACTGGCCATGCTGAGTTCGACCTTTTCCCTGGCCAGTGGCAACAGGCTTTCCTGGTTCCGGCTTACCGCACGACTCAGGCGCTCATAGTCAGCCAGTTCGTTTTCCAGTTGCTGAGTGTGCTCGCGTGACAGGGCAACGCGCTCAGCCTCAAGCTGACTGAGTTCGGCCTGTTTGGCTGCGATTTTGGGGTTTTGCCGGGCGTCAGGAAACAGCGGCAAGTCCCAGGAAAATTGCACGCTGACCATATCGCCAAACTCACGACCACGGCGCTGGTAATCCAGTTCCCAGCTCCAGTCCGACTGCTTCTGCGACACGGCTTCACGAACCTTGGCTTGCGCTTCGCGGGTCATCGGCGCAAACGCTGCCAACTCGGGGTGGTGTTGCAGTTTATGGGCGTAGCTTGAGGGATCGACAGACCACTCCGGCAAGCTGCCCACAGGCTTGTCATTGGCGGCAGAGCCAATCCAGCGTTTGAGGGCCGCTCGGGCCTGCACGCGCTGGCGAACCAGATCGTCCTGTTGCTCCGCCAGTCGGGCCGCTTCTTGCTTGGGCGTCACCGCATCGGCGGGTTGAGCACGGCCACCGGCAATCTGGGCGCGGACGGTATCGGTCAGCAGGCGGTTTTCTTTGTAGAAGTCCTGGAACAGCGCATCTTTGCGCTCAACCGAGTAGCTGCTGATCCAGGCCACCGCCGTGGACTGGCGTACCTTCAGGCGTTCGACCCGACGCTCTGCCGCAGCTCGATCAACGGCCGCATCGGCGACCTCAATACGCGCTTTGCGCTTGTCACTGTTGGGCATCTCTTGCCTGACCCCGACCATTTGCATGGTCATGAAGTCCTGGTCAATGCTCCAGCGATCCGGGCCGCCGATGGGGTAGTTCTGCACACCTGCCAGCAACTTGGGGTCAGGTAATTCACCCGCTGGAATAGCCGCACTGCTGGCAGCCTGAATTTTGGCGTCTTGTGCGGTCAGCGACGGTGCATTGTTTTCAGCCAGCCGCAACGCTTCATCGAGTGTCAATGCGGCAGCGAAGCCCGGCAATGCCAGTACGCTTGCCGCCAGACCGGCCACGAGGGACCAACCTGTGCAATAGCACTTGGAGTTCATGTTTACGATTCCTGTGATCATCCACTGCACGCGTCAAAAGACATGCGCGCAGCCAGTCCATCCCGCTAATGCGGAATGAGGCTCAATGTTGGACAGGAATCAAACGCGAGGCGGTCGCCATACCCCGGACGAGGTCTGTACGGGTAGGGAATCGCTGAAGAAGGAAAGCACTACGGGGTTGAACACGGTTACAGGGGGCTTGAGGATCGAGACTTGCAGCATGCCGCCCGTCTTGCATTCCTGGCCCGGCTTACAAGGTTTGCCGTGCTCGGAAGGGCTTTTCATATCGTTGCAGCAATCCATCCCCATGTCGTCCATCATCGCCATGCCCATCGTCTGCATTGGGCAAGGCTCTGTCGGTGCCTGAACGCCCGCCATCCCGCTGAGGGGAAGCGTCAAGCTGATCATGAAGATGATACAAAACCGCAGATAGCGTTTCATGGGCTGGAGTGTAGTCGCTGCAAATGGCTCTTACAATTGAATGCATGGTCTCAACGGCCTGCCGACGGCCCTGATTCGGGCGATATCACCGTATCTGAATTAAGCCAGCATTATCGCTAACATATGATTTATGCAGCATTGAGCGTGAAGGCGGTATTGGCCGTTTGCAACTCATAGCGGCAGGTTCCAACCGGCCAAAAACAGTCATTCACTAAGTGCGTGACGTGGCAATGCAACCGAAATCAAAGCTGCAAGCAGCACGAAGGCACTCGATATCCACAAACACGCCCCCAGCCCATACACCTGATAAATCCAGCCGGACAGCACCGTGCCCATCAACCGTCCCATGGCGTTGGACATGTAATAAAAACCCACATCCAGCGACACACCATCCTCCTTGGCGTAGGACACGATCAAGTAGCTGTGCAACGACGAATTCACCGCGAACAGCACGCCAAAAACCATCAATCCACCCAACAGCACCACCTGTTGTGACAGCCCGGTGTTCAGCCCGAGAGCAATTGCCGCAGGCAGACCGGCCAGTGCCAGCGCCCAGAGAAATGCCGCACGACCGTCTGGTACATGCCCACGTTTCTTTCCTGTGATGTTGGGCGCGAAGGACTGCACGATGCCGTAGCCAATCACCCAGGCTGCCAGGAAGCCACCCACCTTCCAGAAGTCCCAACCGAAGACACTACTCAGGTACACCGGCAAGGCCACCACAAACCAGACATCGCGGGCGCCGAACAGGAACATTCGCGCCGCTGAGAGGATATTGATTGCCCGGCTTTTGGACAGGATGTCGCGAAACTTCGGCTTGGCTTTCGCTTTGCCCAGGTCCTTCTTCAACAGGATCAAGCTGCTGATCCAGATCAGCGCCAGGACAGCCGCCATGGCTAGCAAGGCGCCTTTGAAACCAATCAAGGCCAGTAAGACTCCGCCAAGAAAGAAGCCGACGCCCTTGAGTGCGTTCTTCGAGCCGGTGAGGATCGCCACCCACATGTAGAGTTTGCCCTGCTGCCCATCGGGGACCAGGAGCTTGATCGAGCTTTTGGCACTCATCTTGTTCAGATCTTTGGCGATCCCGGACAACGCCTGAGCGCCCATCACCCACGGGATGGTCAACAAGGCCGAGGGCACCGTCAGCATCAACAGCGCCGCGACCTGCATACCCAGCCCGATGTTCATGGTTCGGTTCAGACCCAGCCGAGCGCCGAGGTAGCCACCCACCAGGTTGGTGATCACACCAAAGAGTTCGTAGAACAGAAACAACGTCGCGATTTGCAGTGGGCTGTAGCCCAACGCGTGAAAGTGCAGCACCACCAACATGCGCAAGGCGCCATCGGTGAGGGTGAAGGCCCAGTAGTTGCCCGTCACGAACAGGTACTGCCGCACTTGCGGCGCGAGGGCTGACAACGCTTTCATGACCGCTCCTTAGACTGCCAGACCAACCATTCTGGCCAGTTCGACGGTGCGGTTGGCATAGCCCCACTCGTTGTCGTACCAGGCATAGAGTTTGACCTGGGTGCCGTTGATGACCATGGTCGACAGCGCATCGATGATCGATGAGCGCGGGTCGGTGCGGTAGTCAATGGACACCAGCGGACGCTCCTCGAAACCAAGGATGTCTTTCAGCTCGTTCTCGGAAGCGTCCTTGAGGAACTGATTGACCTCTTCAACAGTAGTGGCACGCTCGACTTCAAAGACACAGTCAGTCAGCGAGGCGTTGGCCAATGGCACGCGCACGGCGTGACCATTCAGGCGTCCACGCAGCTCCGGGAAGATTTCGGCGATAGCCGTGGCCGAGCCGGTACTGGTTGGAATCAGGCTCATGCCTGAAGCACGTGCACGGCGCAGATCCTTGTGCGGCTGATCGAGGATGCTTTGGGTGTTGGTCAGGTCGTGGATGGTGGTGATTGAACCGTGGCGAATACCCAGCTTTTCGTGGATGACTTTCACCACTGGCGCGAGGCAATTGGTGGTGCAGGAGGCGGCAGTGACGATGCGGTGCTGCGCAGGGTCGAAAAGGTGCTGGTTAACGCCCATCACCACGTTCAAAGCGCCTTTCTCCTTGACCGGCGCACAGACCACCACACGTTTCACGCCTTGGTCCAAGTAAGCCTGAAGCACCGCGACGGTTTTCATCTTGCCGCTGGCTTCAATCACCAGATCGCAGCCCGACCAATCGGTATCGGCAATCGCCTTGTTGGCCGTGACTTTGATCCGCTTGCTGTCGATGACGACGCTATCGCCTTCGGCGCTGGCTTCGTTGTTCCAGCGGCCATGCACCGAGTCGAAGTTGATCAAGTGCGCATGTGTTGCCGCGTCACCCGCTGGATCGTTGATCTGCACGAATTCGAACTCTGGCCAGCTCCAGGCCGCTCGCAGAGCGAGGCGACCGATCCGGCCAAAACCATTGATGCCAACTTTGATAGTCATGTTGTTGTGCTCTGTCTCTGTTGTCAGTGGGCGTTCGACTGGGTGTCAAACTGACCGATGTATTCGATATGGGCAGTTTTCCATTCATCAAACTGAGCCTGAAATTGCCTTTCGTCTTCCGCCTGTGCAGCGCCAATCTTGCCTACCGGGGCTACGCGTTGACGAGCGTCTGGTTTGAAGAGCCGAGCCCGGAAACTTGGGAGATATGTAGCGGCCGCATACGTAGCCTCTTTCTCAAGAGTACCGCTTTTGAGTGGCTGTCCGGGTTCGGGATTGGAGAGAAGCCGCTTCCATTTCACAGACTCGGCACACTCCTTGTGCATTGAAAGGAGGATATCTATGTGATTTTCGTACACTTCAACTTCATACGCTGCTTGTTCCAGCGCTTCCATCTTTGCGTACGCTTGAATCGCCCCGGAAATATAGAGGTGCAGTCGTTCGCGACAGGCGCATGTTTTTTCGACGATTGAGAGCTCATCATGAACTTCAAGACTCCGGGATAGCCATTGGCGGTAGCGGCCCCTGCTGGTACTGGCCGGTTGCTCGACGCCTACGGTGGTGACCCTGCAGGACGGCACCCAGTATCTGACCAGGGACATGCCGAAAACCAAGACCAAGGACGGTTCCTTCGAGTTCGAGGATATTTCCGGGGGCGAGGGTAAAGGTCAAGGCTGACGAAGTGAGCACGATTCGTCAGGAAGACTGAAGACTGAAGACTGCGTTATCGTTCATCGCGGACAAGCCCGCTCCACACAAGGTTGGCGCATATCCTGTGGGAGTGGGCTTGCTCGCGATGAGGCCCTGCAGAAGCCGCATCACACTCAGGCGATAACGATCCCGCCGCTGGACAGACTGTCCAGCCCCACGCCAACCAGCGTCACCGAATCATTGCCAAACGTCAGCACGGTATCCTGCCCCACCACCGTGGCATGGGTCCGGAAGTCGTCGTTCGGCGTCACGCCCTGAACCCCGAGAAACACCAGTTTGTCGTTCGCCTGATACCCAACCACCCGGTCCTGGCCGAACGCGCCGCTGAACAGGAACGTATCGATCCCGCCCCCTGACTCCAGCAGGTCGTTGCCTGCCCCGCCGACAAACACGTCGTTGCCCTTGCCACCGATCAGATGATCGTTGCCGTCCAGGCCAAACAACCAATCACCAACAGCCTGTGCCTTTAGCGTATCGGCCCCTGCACCGCCCTTCACCGTTGAGGCGTACTGAGTCAGTTGATTGCCGATCGCGAGGCCATTGGCGGTCACGCTGTGGGTCACGTCATCCTTGAACAGTCCCCACAGGAAACCCGGCTCTTCGGTCACGATGCTACCGATGTCGCGGGTGATGCTGATGCCGCCATTGGCGTCGCGGATGTACAGGTTACCGGCGCCGTCATTGGCAAAATCGAAATTCTTCACCGACTGCTGCAAATCGAACACGTTATTGCCCTTGCCGCCCAGCAGGATGTTGTAGCCGCCGCTGTCTCGAAAGGTGTCGTTGCCGTCACCGCCGTCCAGATAGTCATTGCCCTTGCCGCCCTGAATCAGGTCGCTGCCGTCACTGCCAATGATGAAGGTACTGCCCTTGTGGGTTTCAGCATTGCGGTTCAGGTCCTGGACCCAGGTGTTGGCGCGTGCCGGGTCCGAAAGATTGGCAACGATGATCGTCGAGTCTTTGCTGGTGAGGTCGTAGAACTTCGACTCCAGCACCCGGGTCATGCCGTCGCCGTAAGCGGTGGGCAGGTGCGAAATCCAGGTCGGGATGTTGAGGATGGAAAATGGCAGCAGGTTCCACGCCGTCGACGCGTAGTGGTCGTTGAAGCTGACGATGTTGTTGGTCGCCGAGTCTTGATGGGCATCGTGCACGCCGACCGATGCCAGGTTGAACGATGAGCCGTCGAGCGCACGGAACACCGGATCGTTTTCATAGCCGATATTCAGCACTTTATCGGTGGTGCTTTGGGTCGGTGAGGCATAAGCGACGTAATTCGAGTCCTTGAAGAAACCGCCCCATTTATCGTTGCTCAAATCCGCCAGGCTGTTGACTGCCAGCCCGCCGAGGCTGTGCCCGCTGACCAGTACGTCCTTGCCTGACAGGCCGTTGGCGCTGGCAAACGCGGCAACGTCGCCGAACAGTTTTGCGAAGGCCTCGCCTGCGTAGTTTTTCGCATAATCCTGGGGACCCAATGCCGCCAGCAGGTCATTGATCACATCGCCGATGGAGTCGCTGATCTGGCTTTCCCGAGGGCCGCTGGTGCCGCGAAAGGCGATGCCGATTTCCGTGAGATGACCCTGTGCATCGTACTTGCCGAGGATCTCCACCTGAGCGCTGGTGTACCCGGCCTTTTCACCAAAGAAGGTTCCGCGCGCATCCGTCTTGCCGTCATAGCCCAGTTGCGTGGCGGTGATGGGGGTCCAGCCGGCCTTCTGCACCGCATCCAGTGCGGCCTTTTCGGAATCGGGGTTCCAGGGAATGCCGGGAATCACACCTTGGGAATCGGTGCCGCCAATCAGCGCCGTGACCAGGGTTGCCGGCAAACCTGCGCCGAATCCGTTGTGCTGGTAACCGGTGGCAAAGCCGTTATCGAGGTTGTGATAGGAATACAGCGTGATTGCCATTGCGTCGGTAAACAACGCTTTGGCGTCTGCTGTGCCGAGGTTTTTGTAGTCGTATACACCCATGGGTATTGCCTCTCTCTCTTTGTTGGAATTGTCAGAGATAGCTCACTACCAGGACGCCTCGATCACGAGGTGCCCCGGAGCATCCAGTGCAGTTGTTTGAACCCGTTACGCAAACACGAACCCGGAAGCCGAAAGGTTATCCAGCCCGACGCCTACCAGGGTCACGGAAAAGTCGCCGACCTTGTTGTGCTCTCTCTTCCTTCAAGTCAGAACTGCCAGGCCAGGGTCAGGCCCACACCGTGGTCCTTATCCTTTGAGCCAAGCAGTCCGTTGTAGTCCAGGCTCAAGCGGGTATCGCGTCCCAGCGCCAGACCGGCCCGGGCGCCGACCAACGCAGCATTGCGATCCAGCGACACGCTCTGCACGGTGAAACCGCTGTTGCCATTGGCGAAAGCCAGGTGGCTTTCGGAACTTGTATTGCTCAGGTTGTGCTGCCAGCCAAGCGTGGCCGCCAGTTCCAGTTGTTTGTCCTCGGACATCGCAAAGACCTTGCTGGCCCGCACGCCGAGCGTCGACAGCAGCGCATCGCGATTGTCCTCGCCGCCCTTCAGCGCGGCGGCATCGCCCTTCTCGGTGAAGCTGTCGCTGTGCAAGTGCACGTAGGCCAGATTGGCGAACGGCTCCAGCGCCAAGGGTTGCAGATCGAGGCGATACGCTGCTTCGGTGAACAGCTGCGCGGTGGTCGCATCGCGTTTGGATTTCTGCTGGCCGCTGACCGCGCCCAATTGCAGGTCGCGTTTGACGTCGATGCGATGCCAGCTATAAGCGCCACCGACGCTCAGGCGCAGGGCATCGATTTCATGCCCCAGATATGCACCCAGGTGATAGCTGTCGACCGAGGCCGACGAATGTGTCCCATCGCCCATACTCAATGAGCTGTCGCTATAGCCAGTAACAAAACCGAGCCGGGTATCTTCAGCGACCAAGCCGTCGACACCGGCCAGCAAACCGCCGATGGAGCGAGTGGAATCGGCATTGTCATGCCCACCGTCACTCTTGCCCCAGGCGCCGAGCACCTTGAGCCAGGCGTTGCTGCGATCATCGGTCGGTGCGCCGGCATCGAACAGATCGCGCTCACGCAGACGCTCGCCCACCGCATCGCGCAGGTAACGGCTGTCGTTGATCAGCAGCGTGCCGATCGCCGGGTGAATCTCGCCGGACAATTGCTGGAAGGCTTGTTGCGCGACGGCTGCGGTTGGCGACAGCAGCAAGGTTTCGTACAGCGGATTGCCCGCGCCCAAATGCTCGGCAGCCGCGCCGACGGCACGCTGGTTCGGCGTCAGGCCGACACTGGCGAACGACGCGGCACTGCGTTCCACCGCCAGTTGAATACCGTTCGCCGAATAGTCGAGGGTACCGCCGAGGAACACATAATTGGGCACCACCTCACCGAAGCGCCCTTCGATGCCAGCAGCCGCCTGCAGGATGTTGTACTGGATGCCGAGCAGGGATTTCGCCTCGCTGGTGGTCAGCAGCGTCGGGCTGTTTTCCAGCGCCAAGCTGACGGTGGCGCCTTCAATCACTGCTTTACCGCCCGCAATGATCTGATCGCTGCTGGTTGGCGATAGCTCGATCGCATAGGTCGAACCGGGTTCGAAGGTCACGTCACCGACCACATTCAAGATGCCGATGGAGTTGCCCGGCGCCACGGTACCGCCGCTTTTCGCGGTCAGCGCGCCGATCCGGCCGGAACCTCCGAGGGTGCCGCGGTCATTGACGGTAACGGCCGACGTCAGCGAACCGTAGACCGCCAGCAGACCGCCATTGACCGCGGTCGCGCCACGATAGGTGTTGTCACCGGTGAGAATCAGGCGACCGGCGCCGGATTTGATCAGGCTGCCCTGATAAAGCCGGTTGGCTGCCGCTGCATCACGGGCCATGCCGACCGCGTAGTCGGACTGCTCCTGCTGACTGGCACCCGCCGCAACGCCATGCTGCCAACCCTTGTCTTGCAGGGTTTGCTGCCAGGCGTTGTGTTCGGCGAGGTCTTCGCTCTGCCGCTGAATCAGCGCCTTGTCAGAGATGTCATTGCTCCAGACATCGCTCTGCCCCGCCCCCAGGTTGGCGTCAAACGTCGCGAGCAATTGCCCCGGCCCGCGCATCGCCCGCGCCAGGTTGGCCACACCCCAGCCGATCTGCCCGCCCGGCGCATCAGTGACCGAACCGTCGAGCTGGGTGGCGGTGGTCAGCAACACTTCGAGTGCCTGCTGATTGCTCATATACGGGTAGCGTTCCATCACCAGTGCCAGCGCGCCAGTGGCATGCGGTGCCGCCATCGAGGTGCCGGACTTGATCGCGTAACCGCCGCCGGGAATGGTGCTGTCGATCTTCGCCCCCGGTGTGGTGATGCACCAGTATTTGGCGATGCCGCACTGGTTGTACTTCTGCTGATTGCTTTGGTCCAGCCCCGACACCGCCAGCCAATGGCCCTCGAGATCCGGCTGAAAGTACGGCAGCGCCGAACGCACGCTGGCGTTCGGGTAGCCACTGTTACCAGCGCTGAACACGTTGATCACGCCACGGCGGGACACATCGGCAGCGGCATCGAGCCAGGTGCCTTTATTCCAGTGTTGGGCGTAGGCGTTGTGCAGATCGGCCAGTGTCCGGTAGCTGACGTCAGGCGGCTGACTGCCCCAACTGTTGTTGATCGCCCGCACGCCGGCATCCGCCAGGGCGTTGTACACCGCGCTGAAGTAGCGCGGATCGGGGTTGGGGCCGAACAGGAAACTGTCGTTCTTGTTGGTGTTGCCGACATGGATTTGTGCGTTGTACGCCACCCCGTGCATGCCGGAACCGTCGCGGGAGGCGCCCATGGTGCCGACCACGTGGGTGCCGTGGGAGTCGTTGTTGGCGTTGAGCGAACCGTCGACGTTGAACGCTGAGCCATCAACATACGTGCCGCTGGCCATGACCGCGCGATATCGGTCGGTGGCGAATTCGGGATGGGTGGAATCGAAGCCGGAATCAAGGGCGCCGATCTTCACGTTTTTACCGGTGATACCGGCCGCATAGGCTTGATCGACTTGCATCCGACCCAGGCCCCAGTCGCGCTGAAACTCGGCGCTGCGCCAACTGACGGGATCGCCGAGGGTGCCGGAGTCCAGCCAGGCCGCGGCGGCCGGTTCCGAGCCTGCGCTAATCAAAAGCAATACCATGCCGACCGGGGCCGGTTTGATGCGTACGTCCATGTTGAACACTCACTTTTTTGTTTTTGTGTAGGTTCTGCGCTGTTACCGAGTCCTCGGCCCCTGGCCAAACGCCTCGTCCACCCGAGCCAGATCCTGCTCGCTCAAGGTGCCCGCGTAGTAATGCAACTTGGTCCAGGCCATCAGATAGTCGTAGCGGGTCTGGGCCAGGTCCCGGCGGGTGGTGAACAATTGTTGTTCGGCGTTCAGCGCATCGAGGTTGACCCGCTCACCGCCCAGGATGCTTTGCTTGGTCGACACCACCAGCGCTTCAGCGGAAGTCAGGGCTTTTTGATAGGCCCGCAGCTTGCTCACCCCCGACAGGCAGGCGCTGAACTGCCGACGTAGCTCGATCAGGGTTTCCCGGGTCTTGCCGTCCAGTTCGTACTCGGCCTGTTCCATCGCACGGCTGGCCTGACGGGTCGAGGCCGAGACCCCGCCGCCGGCATACAACGGCACATTGACTTCGATGCCGATGGTGTTGGTGTCGTAACGCTGGTTGTAGGTGTTGCCGCTTTCGGATTCGTTCTGGCGCACCGTGGCGTAGGCGCTGACCTTGGGCAGGTGCCCGGCGCGGTTGCGTTCGACTTCGTGGCGCGCCACCTCCAGCGCCTGACGCTGGGAGGCCAGGTTCGGGTTGTTGGCCACCGCCATCTCGTGCCAGGTGTCGTAATTGGCCGGTTGCAGGGTGAAGGTCTGAAAGTTCTGATCCAGCGGCGCCAGATCGGCGATGTCGATAGTCGGCACGCCGACGAGCGCACCCAGTTCGCGCAAGGACGCATCCTGTTCGTTACGCGCCTCGATTTCCTCGGCAGTCGCCAGTTCATAACGCGACTCGGCTTCAAGTATGTCGGTACGCGTGCCTTCGCCTTGGCGAAACATCTGTTCATTCTGCTGGAACTGTTGCTCGAAGGCTTTTTTCTTGGCCAGGGCAATATCGATCTGGTCCTGGGCGAACAGGGCCTTGGTGTAGTTCTCCAGCACCCGAACCAGCAACTCCTGGCTTTTGCCGCGAAAGTTTTCATCGGCGAACAACGCCTGCGCCACGCCCTTGCGATAAGCGGCGTAGGCCTCGTAGTCGAGCAACGGTTGTTGCAAGGTCAGGCTTGAACCGTAACTGCTGTAGTGGCGGTCATCGGTCTGGTTTTGCCGGTGCTCGTTCAAGTAGGTGGCCTTGGAAGAGTTGCGGCCCTTGTTGTAGTTGTAACCCAGCCTCGGCAACAGCCCGGCGCGGCCGATGGCGCGGTTTTCCAGGCCGGCGTCGCGTTCCTTGATCGCGCCGAGGAATACCGGGTCGTTGCGCAAAGCCTGTTCGTAAATCTCGAACGGCCCCGTGGCCGCTACTGCCGGGTTGCCCGCCAGCAGCAGGAGTGTCGCCCCAAGCATGGAAAACTTATTCATACAACCGAACATCCTTATTCCTCGGTCAACGCGGAGCCTGCCCGGTCGAGCAGCGGTTTGAACAAATAGTTGAGGAGTGAACGTTCACCGGTGCGCACAAACATTTCCGCCGGCATGCCGGGTTTGATCACCAGACCGTTGAGCTTTTCCATGGCCTGATCGCTGACGCTGCTGCGCAGCACGTAATACGGTGCGCCGGTTTTCTCGTCGAGCATCTGGTCGGCGGAGATCAGGCTGACTTCGCCCGGTACTCGCGGGGTGCGGCTCTGGTTGAACGCGGTGAACAGGATGTCCACCGGCAAGTGCGTGCCAACCTTGTCGACCAGGTTGATCGGCAAGTGCCCTTCCACTTCCAGGCGCGTGCCCTGGGGCACGATCTCCAGCAGAGTTTCGCCCTGGCGCACCACCGCGCCGACCGTGTGAACCCCAAGATTGACCGCGACACCATCGGCCGTGGCGAGGATCTCGCTGTGTTGCAGGTCGAATCCGGCGGAGGTCAGTTGTTCCTCCAGGGTCACGCTTTTGAGCTGTGCATCGGCCAGTTGGGTACGGACTTCCTTCTGATACTCCTCGATGTGTTGTTGCAACTTCAGGTGCGATTCGAGGATGCCCTGCTCCACGCGTCCGCTTTCGCCGGTGTTTTCTGCCAATTGTTGTTGAACTTGCGACAGCTGCCGCTGGTACTCCATCAGCCGGTTGCGCGGGATGTAGCCATTGTCCGCCAAGGGCTGGAGATTGCTCAGCTGTTGTTGCAGCGAGTTGGCCTGGGCGCTCAGGTCGGTACGGGCGCGGCGCATGCCGGCCAATTGCGCGCCGGCGCCTTCGATGCTGGCACGCAGGGCCGCTTGTTCGCGGGAGAAAGCATCGCGGCGGCTGCTGAACAACTGGCGCTGGCCTTCCAGCACCAACGCCAGGCGCGGGTCGGGATCGTTGCTCAGCTCGGTGGGGAAACTCACTTGTTTCAGGTTGTCCCGTTCGCTCCGCCAACGCGCCAGGCTGGCCCAGGCCATGCGGTATTGCGCTTGCAGGGATTGCACGTCGGCGGCGACCTGGGTCCGGTCGAGCTGGAACAGCGGCTGGCCCTGTTTCACCACCTGACCTTCGCGCACCAGAATCTGACTAACGACGCCGCTGCTCATCGATTGCACTGCCTTGCGCTTGCCCGACACCACCACCGTGCCTTGCACCGCAATGCCCTGATCGAGCGGCGCCAGACTGGCCCAGGCGAAGAAACTGCCAGCGCCGACGATCGCCAGAATCCAGCCCAGCCGGGCAAAGTAACGTGCGTCGCGCTCAGGACGTTCCGCGAGGTAATCGTGTTCCATCGTGGCTTCATTTTGACTACTCATGTGTGCGCGGCTCATACACCCGAGTTCCTTGTCGTGGGCTGATACTGCCGGCTCATGCTGAGCCCGCCCGGTGTCTGTGGAGCTTTTTCACGTTGCTGTTCCTGGGCGGCGGAAAGTGCCTTGAGTACCTCCTGGCTCGGGCCGAATGCCTGCAAGCGGCCGTCATTGAGCACCAGCAGCTTGTCGGCCTGGGCCAGCGCGCAGGAGCGATGGGTGACCAGAATCACGCTGGTGCCCTGGGCCTTCATTTGTGCGATCGCACCGGCCAGGGCCGCTTCGCCCACGGTGTCGAGGTTGGAGTTCGGTTCATCCAGCACCACCAGGCTCGGTTGGCCATACAGCGCACGGGCCAGCGCCACGCGTTGTTTCTGCCCACCGGACAAACCACTGCCGTCCTCGCCGAGTACGGTGTCGTAGCCCTGGGGCAAACGCAGGATCAGTTCATGCACGCCGGCCTGCTGCGCAGCTTCAACGACTTTATGTGCATCGGCTTCGCGGAACCGCGCGATGTTTTGCGCGATGCTGCCGCTGAACAATTCGATGTCCTGTGGCAGGTACCCGATGTAGGGACCGAGGTCGTCGCGGTTCCAGCGATGGATATCCGCACCGTCGAGCCGCACCGTACCGCCGAGGGTCGGCCAGACACCGACCAGCACCCGGGCCAATGTCGACTTGCCGCAACCCGAAGCGCCGAGCACGCCCAGCACCTCCCCCGCAGCAAGGCTGAAATTGACCATATGCAAGGTTGCCGCACGTTGCCCCGGAGGACCGGCGCTGACTTGTTCGAAGCTGATCTGGCCCTTCGGGGCAGGCAGCGCCATGGCTTCGTCACTCGGTGGAAACGCTTGCAACAAGGCATCGAGACGGCGGTAAGCGAGCTTGGCGCCGCTCCACTGTTTCCACACGGCGATCAACTGATCGATGGGGCTCAGGACGCGGCCCATCAGGATGGAACCTGCGATCATCATCCCGGCAGTCATGTCGCCCTTGATCACCAGCAAGGCGCCAAGGCCCAGTACCAGGGATTGCAGACACAGGCGCAGGGTTTTGCTCAAGGAGCTGATAACGGCACCAGTGTCACTGGCCTGGTTCTGCAGGCCGAGGAAACCTGAATGCACCTGGAACCAGCGGTTGCGCAAAGCCCCCAGCATGCCCATGGCCTGGATGGTTTCGGCGTTATGCAGGTGACTGGTGGCCAGTTGGCTGGACTTCTGGGAAAAACCCGCCGCTTCGCCCAAGGGATTTTTGGTCATCGCCTCATTGAGCCAGGCCAGCCCGATCAGCAGCACCGCACCCGCCGTGGCAAAGATCCCGAGCCAGACGTTGAACAGATAGATCACGAACAGGTAGACCGGAAACCAAGGCGCATCGAAGAAGGCAAACAACGCCGGGCCGGTGACAAACTGACGAATGTGCGTCAGGTCGCCCAATGCCTGCCCGGCGTTACCCTCGCCCTTGAACAGATTACGTTCGAAAGCCGCCTGATAGACCCGCAGGTTGAAGCGCCGCTCCAACTGACTGCCAATACGGATGACGATAAAGCTGCGAATAACTTCCAGCAAACCGATAAAGGCAAAGAACCCGACAACCATCAGCGACAACATGGCCAATGTCGTTTCATTTTGCGAAGACAAGACCCGATCATAGACCTGGAGCATGTAAATAGAGGGCACTAGCATCAGAATATTGATCAGTGCGGTGAAACTGGCGACGCTAATCAAAATACCCTTGTAATCACCCAGCGCTCGAACTAGAGGTGCAGCAGGAGTGGTCTTCGCCATCTTCATTAAACTTCCTTGAGTTGATTACTCACAGGCACAACCCATTACGCCATTCGTTAAACGAACAGACCCGCTTTTTAGATAGAGGCATTGGGCCGCCAACTTGACCTGATGCTTTTACTCTGGCGCTCGCTGCAGCGACACATTGAATCCAACAGGCAATGTCAGCTTATAAAACTCACTCTTCTGTCGACTGAAAAATGCTGTTTTCGAACCTTCATGGTTGGTCAACGCAATCCCGTCCGGCTCGGGAAACCAGCCGGAGGGAGCCTGACCCAGCCAGCGCACCATACAATCGAGTTGCCCGCCCAGCGTCTGGTCCAGTTTCAATTCAATCAGGCAACCATTTGGCTGTCGGTCCTGCAACAACGCGGACGAGCCTTCCCGGACTTGCCATTTTCCGGCGAGTTCCGACGGGTCCGCTAATTTCAGGCTGTTTGCCATGTTGACATCTCCAAAAAACATCATCAGCGTCGCCGATAGCCATACGCTTTTTTTGCAGGTAAAGACGCGTTGCGTCATAGGACGTTTTACTCCCCACCGTAGCTTTGTTCGCCGCGAGGACAGAGGGCGGCGCATGAAGCGCCGTCCTCCTTTCTCACGTCACATCACGCCACGATGTCCGAGTACGCCGCCTGGCCCACGGTGCTGACCAGGAAGTCAGCCACGCCATGCCCGGAGAAGTCCACCGACAACAGGCTGTTACCGCCCGAATTGCTCAACACCGCATCGCCTGCCGCACCGGTGAATGCACTGACAACGTGCAGGCCTGCGCCGTTGGTGATGCCGGTCACGTCGATCTTGTCCAGGCCGCTGACAAAATCGAGTATCTGGTCTACCGCACCGGGTTTCGAGTCGCTGCTGGCCGCGAACACGAAAGTGTCCGAGCCGACGCCGCCCCACAATTTGTCCGCACCACCAGCGCCGTAAAGGATGTCGTTGCCGGCACCGCCCTTCAGCTCGTTGGACACGTTGTTGCCGATCAGCAGGTCGCTGCCCGAACCGCCGATAGCGTTCTCGACAGTGACGCCCTTGGCAATGGAGACGTTACCCACCATGCCACCAACGTCGGAGAACGAGGCCTCATTGAGGTTGATCTTCTGGTTCTGGGTGAAACCGGAGAAATCCAGAGTGTCCTTGCCGCTCGCATCCCACACCGAGAACACCACTTTATCCGACGATGAAGACGCGCCGAGGAAGTCGCGTCCGGCGTTGGAATTGAAGCCGTAGGTGGTGTCGCCGGTACGGAGCGTGGTGTTGGCGCCATAGAGCTTCTGAATGGCTGCGATATCGTCCATCAGCGGGCCGGACGAATAGGCTTCGACGCCACCCTTGCTGAAGTTCTGGCTGGTATTACTTTCACTCCAGTAGCTCATGACGCTGTAGCCGCGGGTGTCTTGCCCGTAGGACGCGTCGTTGTAGGTCTGCGCGCCTTCGCCGGCGTTGTAGTCGCCAGGGTGGGCCAGGCCCAGGGAGTGACCGATTTCGTGGGTCAGGGTTTGCCGGCCATAGTTATTCAGGTCCGGGGTCTTGTTGGGCGTGTAGCTGCTGTTGATCAGGTACCAGGAAGTTCCGTCATAACCGGCGCCCGTGCCAGGCAGGTAAGCAAACGCCGCTGCGCCATCCTGGCCGCCGCTGTAGTTACCGAAGGTCATGTGACCGTCGCCGCCGGCAGTCTTGTCAGTGAAGGTGACATTGGCCACGTCGGCCCAGGATTGCATGGCGAGCACAGCCTGGGCTTTTTGTTGCGCGCTGAACTGACTGAACCCGGTAATCCCGTGCTTGTACAGGGTGCTCGACGAGGCCGAGGTCAGGAACGTATAGGTGAGTTCGATTTTGCCGCTGCCGTCCTTGTCCTGGTAGGCAGCACCGTCGCGCAGCAATTGGGTGGCGGCCTGGTCAACGGAGAACGAGGGTTTGCCATTGACCGTGAGGTTGCCACCCCGATCATATTGATGGCTGAAGCTATTGATCTGGTTGAATGCAGAACTGGCTACAGCCAATGCTTGCAATGGCTGGAATGCCTGTTCGGCGGAATCAATAGCGTGGACTTTTACTTTCGACATAAACACACTTCCTTGTTTAGCTATGGAACAGTTTTTGTCAGATCGCGACAATCTCTGGCGAGATCGCCCTATCACTCGCCCATTGAAGGCGAAAGAAAACTGACACAATTCGAAATCAAACGTCTACTACTTTTTTGACGTCAAATTGTGTTACCCAAGCAAATGCCCGAAAACAATAGGTGTGCTGTAGTCGCTGTTATCTAAAAAATAGGCGGACCGGAATAATTGTCTGACAATCGACAATTTAATTATTAAATAATGGTAAGTTTATTTTGTAGACTCCTTCACACTTCTCACGTTTATTCATAGATGTGCCCGCACACTCTTTTCATTGGATTAAACGTTTAGTGAGTTATCTCGGCGGTGTTCTATCCAACGCCTTGCGAACCCCTCATTTCGCCTTGGATGTGGCGGGTTTTGCGCACTGCCTTACACTGCATTACACCCAATGCGCACCAAGTCGCACGCGGCGAAGACTGTAGCGACTAGTCCTCGAACATGGAACGACGTTAGCCGCCCGATTGGCTCACTGCCAAAACGGGCAAAAAGCCGCTTCTCAAGATCGGCGTGCGCTCTTCCTGGATCTTTTCCTCAGGATTCAACGGTTTTTGCCCTCAATGGCTATTGACGGTTTATGAGCTTACGCACACCCGATGGATTTTCCCGCCGTCAAGACGCAGCCCCTTTGAGGAGTGAAGGAGAGTCGAGTTACGCTTTTCAGTTTGTGCTCCCTCAAGCCCAGATGCTGCTCATCCACGAAACAAATTGGATAAAATGCGTCTTCCTTCGAATTGCCATAGATGCCCGAGCACGGTGACCCGTACGCGGTAGAGATCGTTATTCTTCCGATACTCACGGGTCGCCCCCTAAGAGGTAACCTTCAACATTTTCTAGGGATAGGGCTTCGAGCAGCACTTGCTCCAGGATGGCAAAAAAACATTTGATGTGAGCCTGCTTTAATGCCTGTGGCCGGGTCACCAGATAGACCTCCATATCTGGAAGGTGGAGATCCGGGAACAACCCGATCAGATCCTTCGCCAATATACGGGGCAGTACAGCCACCCCCATACCTCGCCTCACCGATTCGAGCTGCACGGCGAACGAGTTCACGCTGATCTGCGCGCGGTCCAGACCACCGGCCTTTGCCGCACGCATTTGCGGCAACATGTCCAGCGGGGGAAGCAAGGCAACATTGACCGCCGTGGCCTGGGTCACCCCTGGAAACCGCTTCAGATAATCTGCATCAGCGAAGACACCGTAGGCGAGCCGGCCTATTGGTCGATAAATCAGCGAGGGCTCACCCAGATGAGCTGTACGTACAGCAATGTCTGCCACGCCGCGGACGATCTTGTGAAAGTCGGCTGTTACCATCAGCTCCACCGAGCAACGCGGGTGCAGAGAAGTGAAGCGACTCGCGGCCTCCAGCACACAAGACGAGAACCCCTCTCCTGCACTGACCAGGACACTGCCAGACAGCTCTGTGTGTAGCTCGGATATGCCAGCAGTGGTTTGACGCCTCAAGCCAGCTTCCGCAGCCAGGGCAACTTCCACGAGGGATTGGCCCCGTGAGGTCAACCAGCATCCTTCAACGCCCCGCTCGACGAGTGGCTCGCCCAGTGCGACCTCAAGTTGGGTCAGGCGGCGGGACACGGTAGACGCCGCGATACCCAGCAACTGGCCAGCTTGGAGGAAGCTGCCACGCCGCGAGACTGCCAACAGCAGACGAAGATCGTCCCAATTTGCTTGCAACGCCATGCGTCCTGTCCTCCCTGGTCTGCATATGTGCAAATCCATTATGCAGTAGTCGCTGTTTTTCGGGGGAGGCCTCAAAGGTATATCTACAGGCCCTCGAAACGAATGGAATGGATTGTATGACTACTGGCCCCAACGACTATGCGGAACGCGCCTCAAGAGCCTTCAATCGCCGTGATGTGGAGGCGATGCTTGCGTTGGTTTGCGAAGACTTCATCTACCTCGATGGTATGGGGATTCAAACCGGTCGCGAATCCATGCGCAAACGAGAGACTGCGCTGTTCTATGCGTTCCCTGATGCCCAAGTGACCTTCACCCCATTCATGGTCGCTGGCGATCTTTTGGCGCTAACTGCCAAACTGACTGGCACCTTCGCCGCCCCCTTGGTGCTGCCAGGCCGGGTGATTGCACCTCATGGACGCCACATTACCGTGCACTACGCCGCACACTTCACCTTCAGAAACGGACTGGCCATCCGTGAAGAGGCCTTCTTCGACAGTGCGGTGTTGATGCCGTTAGCCGAACAGGGTGAGGGTTGAGCCATGCGCAGCGCATTTGTTACTGGAGCAACCGGCTTGCTGGGCAACAACCTGGTGCGTGAATTGGTCGCTCGTGGCTACACGGTCAAAGGCCTGGTCCGCTCAAGAGCCAAAGGTGAACAGCAGTTCAACAATCTGCCGGGTGTGGAGCTGGTCGTGGGTGACATGGCCGATGTCGACGCATTCGCAGCATCGCTGCAAGGTTGCGATACGGTGTTTCACACCGCGGCGTTCTTTCGCGACAACTACAAGGGTGGCAGGCACTGGAAAGAACTCGAAAAGATCAATGTGTCTGGTACGCGGCGCCTGCTTAACCAGGCCTACCGCGCCGGTATACGACGGTTCGTCCATACGTCTTCCATTGCCGTGCTCGACGGCGCACCTGGTATGTCCATCGATGAGACATGCCTGCGGGCCGACGCCGACGCGGATGACTACTACCGCAGCAAGATCCTCGCCGACCGTGTCGTCTTGTCGTTCCTGGAAGCACATCCCGAGATGCATGCCTGCATGGTCCTGCCCGGTTGGATGTGGGGCCCTGCCGACATTGGCCCGACCTCCTCGGGACAATTGGTCAACGATGTCGTGAACGGCAAGTTGCCCGGGCTGATCCCTGGCACCTTCTCCGTTGTCGATGCCCGTGATGTGGCAGGGGCGCTGATTGCTGCCGCCCAACAGGGCCGACGAGGTGAGCGCTATCTCGCGGCGGGTCGGCATATGACGATGCGTCAGCTGGTCCCTGTTCTAGGACGTATCGCGGGCGTCAAGACGCCCGTTCGACAACTACCGCTGCCCGTTCTATACACCTTGGCAACTGTGCAGGAGATCTATGCGCGCCTGACCGGCAAGCCCATTCTGCTGAGCATGGCCACCTTGCGCCTGTTGATACGAGAAGAGGACCGCACCTGTTTCAACCACCGCAAGAGTGAACAGGAGCTTGGCCTGAGTTTCCGGGCGCTAGAGCTGACAATCACTGACACCGTGGCGTGGTACCGCGATCACGGCTGGTTTGAAAAGCACAGTGCGCGCGCCTCGAAGAAAAAAAGCTCATCGGTCATGGTCGACAACTGACTTTCGCAGACGGGATTACCATCCAGTCCCAAAGCCGATAATCTCGAGCCTCATTGTGCGGTTTTATGCGGGTACGCGAGGCGTACCTTGAGCTCCCGAAACCGCACTTGCTGGTCATTTACCACACACCAGAACAAGGACGTAAAATGGTGAACAGGGAAATCATCCTGATGCGTCACGGCCAGCCAAAACTGGCCGCAACCGACAAAATCTCAGCGCTCGAGATGAATGACTGGATCGAGCAATACGACCGATCCGAAATTACCCACCACCCGGTCCCGCATGCCAGTATGCAACTCGCCGCAACCGCCACGGTGATTGTTTCAAGCAGCGCGCCTCGTGCGCTGACCTCCGTCCAGGCGCTCGGCCTGAAGCCTGCACTGGTAGACGCACTTTTCTGCGAAGCACAACTACCTTGTGGTCATTGGAAACTGCCACGGCTATCGCCGTTTACCTGGGCATTTATCCTTCGAGTCTTATGGTTGTGCGGTTACTCACGCAACGTCGAATCCGCCGGCACCGCGAGGATGCGCGCCAGCACGGCAGCCAAACGATTACAGTCCCTTGCCAGCGATGGACCGGTTCTGCTGCTCGGTCATGGCTTTATGAATCGAATGATCGCCAATCAACTGGTGGCAGACGGATGGGCTCGCCAAAAACGTAACGGCAGCCAGTATTGGAGTGCGACCGTGTATCAGTACGACGGTGTGTAAGAGGCGCCAACTGGTCGGCAGAGATGCCTGCTAAATGTAGCATCGATGACGTGCGCCGGTACCGGCGCTTGGATATCGTAAGGGGCAGCGCGGTCGTTAGTGTTCATTGATAATCGGCACGCTGCAGCTGCATTAAGGGACGATTCATTCAAGGGAGAGAAGTCGTGTCAGCCACATCTGGGAACAGCAACATTTTTCGACTGGCAACCGCCCAGGCATTGGCGGGTGGTAACTCAGTCATCGTCTATGCAACCGGCGCTATCGTGGGAGACATGCTTGCACCGGATAAAGCATTGGCGACGCTGCCTATCTCCATTTTTGTCGTGGGCATGGCGAGCTGCACGCTACCTGCCGGTGCCATTGCGCAGCGCTATGGGCGCAGTCTCGTGTTTATGCTGGGAGCCTTGTGCGGCATCCTGATGGGAGTGCTGGCTGCGATTGGCATTTATTTGTCTTCCTTCTTCATTTTCTGTACTGCGATGCTATTTGGTGGCGCTTATGCCGCTGTGGTGCTGACGTTTCGTTTCGCCGCCGCAGAATGCGTTCCAGAAAACAGGCAGCCCTGGGCGCTTTCAATCGTCATGGCTGCCGGGCTAGTGGCGGGTGTACTAGGCCCACAGACGGTCACCTATACGATGGACCTATGGGAGTCACACCTGTTTATCGCCACTTACGTTGCGGCCGCATTAATGGCAGTGGTTTCGGCGGCGGTGCTACTAGGTATCAATTTGCCACGCCATGAGGCGGCTGTTCGTACTCCAGGTCGCCCGCTTGCGGTGATTGTTCGGCAGCCTCGACTCATCAACGCCATGCTCTGTGGCGTCATAACTTACACCTTGATGAATTTCCTGATGACTTCGGCCCCACTAGCGATGAAGCATGAGGATCTTTCACTGGAATCATCGAATCTGGCATTGCAGTGGCACGTAATTGCAATGTACGCACCCAGTTTTTTCACTGGAAATCTGATCCACCGTTTTGGGGCAAACCGCGTTGTGTTGATGGGGTTGATGTTAACCGGCACTTCTGTTGCTGTCGGGCTTGCCGGTGTGCAGTCCTACCACTTTTATCTATGTTTAGTGCTTCTAGGGATTGGTTGGAATTTCGGTTTTGTCGGCGCCTCTGCGCTCGTCCTTCAGAGCCATAAAACAAGCGAAAGAAACAGTGTCCAGGCGCTCAATGATTTCATTGTCTTTGGCGCCATGGTACTCGGCTCGTTTGCATCGGGAGGTATATTGAATCGATACGGTTGGACCGTTATCTGTGCGCTTGCCTTTGTACCTGTGCTGGTTGCCATAGCGACGTTGATGTTGAGCGAGCATCGCGTCAGGTATTCAACTCAGGAACGCACAAGCTAGTTCCGCGGGACTGGCTTAGCCTCCGGACCATGATTCGATTCACGCTGGATAACCGGTTTTGCGCAGTGGCGATGGCGAGCGCACCTTGTTCAACTTGCTGACGCCTCCTTTGTGTGAGGGTGTGGAATGAAAAAGCCCGGCACTAGGCCGGGCTCTCTGTAGATGGGCCAAATCCCTTTGGCTGACTGCATCATGCTGGGTGGATGTGACGAGGGTGTGACAGGGCATATATGAAAAGCCCGGCGAGGGTGTGATCAAGCGCATATTGCACCCCTGATGATTCTGTCTAGCCGATTGCAGGCTGCTGCCAAACGATCTAACGGTCGATGCTGGATAAAGCATAGACTGAAAAGTAACCTTCTCCGCCAAGGTCAAGGGTAAGGTGATCTAGCGTGCAATCGTTACACGCTCCTGATTTTACGCGCTATAGCATGAGTCTCTTGGTTGGCTCCTGTTGAGGGTAGCCACCATGCTTTCCAGTCTAGAGCTTCGATACCTGGTCGAGAGAAGCTTTCTCCCGATGTATTGCGCATGCTCAGTTTCATCTGACAACTGTCTTACTGTTCGTATCTACAGTCCAGAGACTGGCCGGATAGACCTTTTCTCTACCGGCATCTCCTGTTCCGAGCTCAACAGCAATCGTGCAATAGAGTGTATGCTCGCCAACCTGCGCAATGATCTCAACGCACATACCGAGCAACTTTCGCTCGTGCGTAATCATTGAGCCCCAGAACCCCGACTTGATCGCTACCTGAACTTGCCTGGTTTTTTTTGGAGAGCTTGCGAGCTCAGCAACGCTTGTGGCCAGGGTTGGCGCCGCGTCTTTTTACTTAGACAACTCCTCGGCGTCGGCAACCATGGTCAAGTATGTTTTAGCAGCTGCAGCAAACCTTCCACATCAGCTAGCGCTGGAGCATGGGCTCCGGCATGGCGGCAAGATATGGATGCGCAAGCCGCTGAAAATTGCAGGCGCTCTCTCAAGTCCACGATCCCCAGCAACTGCGCAGCCAGCCAACCAGCCATACAAGCGTCTCCTGCTCCAACCGTGTCTTCCACCTTCACGGCAATCGCCGGCTGATCGAGTTGGCTGTCCGGGGTGTGGAGAATCATCCCGTGTTCTCCTCGGGTAAAAAGGATCTGCGCCTGAGGATTAAGAGCGCGAAGTTCATCCATTGCCTGGTGTTCTGTCAGCCCTGGATAAATTTGCCGAAGGTCTTCATCGGAAAGCTTAATCATGTCAGCAAGGGTGGTCATCGTAGGGAAGGTCTGCTCCCGATAATGGCTATCCATTAAATTGCGCCAGTTCGGATCATAGCTAATCCGTTTACCGGCTTTTTTGGCCTGCTGAGCAATTTTAACCAGCTTGTCTGCGAGTGGCTGTCGAGCCAAACTGATGCAGCTGAAATGACACAGCTCTGCTTGGTTGATCCATCCTTCGGGCATCAGATCCGGATCAAAAAACAGATCGGCATCTCCAGCAAAAAAGTATCTTGGAGGACGGCTCGATGGAACGATGGCAACCAAAGGATCTCGGTCTACCCGTTGGATAAACCTCATATCCATTGCTGCTGCTTCCGACTGCGAAACTATCTCGTCACCCAGTGAATCCATGCTCACCGACCCGGCAAAAGCACTGCTGACACCCAAGCGACTTAGCGCTCGTGCAACGTTCCAGGGAGCACCACCCGGGTAGCCCTTCCACTGTCCAGGAGTGCCTTGGACAAGATCGGTCAGGGCTTCGCCAAACACTATTGCGCGAGGCAATACCATCGTCATTTCCTCAATATTTTGTCAAAGGGAACTGCTGGCTGATCAGCTTCGACCGGCAATCACTTACTCAATGCGCTTCGATGAACGGCAGGGTTTGTTGAAGTTAGAGAAGTTCTCATAGCCAACCGCAAAGCAGATGTTGGCCGGACGCGTTCAAGTATTAAAACCAGGTTTCCATTTGTATACCGTATTGCCATACACCTCCGGCTTTGAAGTCCGTCATGCCAAAGGAGTCTGTGGTACTGAATCCGTCCAGATCCGAAGACCAGTTCATGAAGCTTGCGAACACTCGCAATTCGGGACGGGTAAGAAGATCTCCAACCTCGGGTTTGAATGTCGGGGCGACAGTGAATTTCCAAAAGTTACCGTCGACCGCATTACGTTGTAGATAGCCCTTCGGGTCGAGGTTCATGGTTTGCCAGCTTATTTCGTAGGCCATCTCGAAATTGCTGTTGATTTCATTGGCTAAACGCACGTTCAGGGTCAGCCAGCGGTAGTCGTCACCCTTGACGTATCTATCCTTGCTCTGTTCGGCCAGCAAGCTGGGCCCGATGCGCCAGTCAGGCGCAAGGGGTGTCTCACCGTAAAGTGCCAGACGCAGAGCGCGGGCATCGTCGATGAGTTCGCCATCCGAGCCGATGTTCTTGACCTCGGCTCCCAGACCTTGCCCATAGAGCAGCGCCGTTTTGAAGAAGCCTTCCCTGCCGAAAAAGTTTTTCTGGTGATTGGCCAGCATGCTGTGCAAGCCGGAATCCGCAGGTGTCAAACCCGCTGCATTGGTTCGGGTAGCGAAATCGTTTTTCTTTGCGCCGATGGCATTGAACATCCACTGCCACTGACCATCCTCGAAGAACTGGTTGGAGGTCAGGATGTAGCTTTCCACATCGGCACTAAGATCGCCTTGACTGAAATCCCCGTAGTTACGCCCGATCAAAGAGTAGTTCGAACGCCAATTCTTGTTCATCTGCATATCGTAGATTCCACCCCCGGTGCCGGCCAGATAGACAACGTCCGAGTCCAGCCAGTGGATATCGAAATTATCTCTATCGAATCGCTTGCCTGCCCACAGGGTGGCGTTCTCGAACACTGAATTGCCCTTGAACGCAGCCAGATGGTCAAGCGCTGTGAATACCTGGCGCACGTTCAGTTTGCTTTCGTCGGCCGTCCAGTCATTGGAACTTTCCACACCGTCGGCGATGGAGACCGTGAATTTGGAACGGGTGCCGTTTTGCGCATAGATTTCTTTCGACAGGTCTATACGCATGTAGGTGTCGTCCTCGTTACCGAGTCGCCCGACTGCACCACCGACTGAACCGGCAGGGGTTTCATAAGGGCCGCCACGACCACCCCCCAGCCGATCGTTGATCAGCAATCCGGAGCGGGCGTAGCCGTTGAAGCTGAACCCATCAGTGAGGTGTCCGGTACTGCCCTCTTTCTCCAGGCTTTGCTGACGGGCCTCGAGTTTTGCCAGTCGGGTATCCAAAGCGGGCGCCGAAATTACTGCCGCAGTAGACGCGGCGGGCTGCAAGGGAGCAGTGGCGAGTTTGATCTGCTGCAATTCCCTGGCGAGTGCCTGGGTTTGCTGTTCGGCTGCGGCCGCACGCTTCTCCGCGGCGCTGGCACGGGCTTCAAACGCGACCATGCGTTCTTCCAGAGTCGCGGCCTGAGAGGTTACCGCCGAGGTGCCGAGCACGCCTGCGAGTAGCCAGCTTGATGCTTTCTGCATGTGGATTTCCTGTTTTGTTTTTATTGTTTTGTTCCCGCGACCGGCGATTTTTCATGAGTTGCGAATTGTCGCAATCGACGAAAAAAAAGATGCCTCATCGCAAATACGCTGATACATTTGGCGATGTTAACGTTAACTTTTCTAAAAACAAAAATAAAGAGGGCTTTATGAAACTGCTCAAATCTCTCCTTCCAGCAGCACTACTCACCCTCTGCACCGGGCTTCCGTCCATCTCGAGTGCAGCCGATTTGACGATCTCCTGCGGTGCCGTGGGTGCGGAATTACAACTCTGCAAGGAGGCTGTCGAGGCATGGTCGAAACAGACCGGCAACCACGTCGAGGTGGTTTCCACGCCTAACTCGGCGACCGAGAGGTTGTCGTTCTACCAACAGATCCTCAGTGCGCAGTCCTCCGACATCGACATCATTCAGATCGATATGGTGTGGCCAGGGATGCTGGCCAAACATCTGCTGGATCTGCGCGAGGCGCTTCCCGCCAACGCGACCCAAGGCTACTTCCAGGCACAGGTCGATAACGCCACGGTGAGCGGACGGCTGGTGACGATGCCGTGGTTCACCGACTCAGGCCTGCTGTATTACCGCAAGGACTTGCTCGAGAAGTACAACCAGCAGGTTCCCCAGACGTGGGAGGAAATGACCGCTACCGCCAGGAATATTCAACAGGCCGAGCGAGCTGCCGGGAATCCCAATGCGTGGGGTTACATCTTTCAGGGGCGCGCCTACGAGGGCCTGACGTGTAATGCACTGGAGTGGATCAGCAGCCAACCGGAAGGCGGACTGGTCAATCCACGAGGTGACATCGTGGTCAACAGCCAGGCTTCAAGAACGGCTTTGACCCTGGCGAAAAGTTGGGTAGGAGACATCTCCCCGCGGGGCGTACTCAATTACACCGAGGAAGAAGGCCGGGGTGTATTCCAATCGGGAAATGCGCTGTTCATGCGTAACTGGCCTTATGTCTGGGCTTTGGTACAAAGCCAGGACAGTGCCGTAAAAGACAAAGTCGGGGTCGCTCCCCTGCCCCGCGGCGGCGAGACCGGCAGCCATGCCTCCACCCTCGGTGGCTGGGGCCTGGCGGTATCGCGTTACAGCGCCCATCCAAAACTTGCCGCAGAACTGGTGAGCTACTTGACCCGTGCCCAAGAGCAAAAACATCGTGCCCTGATAGGCGCCTACAACCCGGTTATCGAGTCGCTGTATCAAGACCCCGAACTGCTCGCGGCAATGCCTTATTACGCTCAGCTGCACAGCATTCTCAACGATGGGGTGATGCGTCCCGCCTCCATCACTGCCGATCGCTATCCACGTGTCTCCAATGCGTTCTTCGATCGAGTGCATGGCGTGCTGGCGGGCGAGTTGCCTGTCGATCAGGCGCTGGCCGAACTGGAAAGCGAACTCACGCGCATCAAACGCCGGAACTGGTAAGCCACAAGGAAGGAAATCACCATGTCTGTCTCTACTACTGCCCCCTGTGACGAGCTCCTGCTCACCAGGGAAACGCCTGTGCAGCGTCGTCGAGTACGCGCCGCCTGGCTGTTTTTGACACCGATGTTGCTGTGTCTGGCCCTGGTGGCGGCCTGGCCGCTACTGCGGACATTCTGGTTCAGCCTGACCGATGCCAACCTGGCGGACACCAGTGGCGGATCCTTCGTAGGCTTGAGCAATTATCTGTTCCACAACGGTTCCACCTGGTCGGGCATCCTGGTCGATCCACAATGGTGGAACGCTGTGCGCAACACGTTGCATTTCACCGTGGTGTCGGTGGGACTGGAAGTCGTCCTGGGGCTGCTGGTGGCGTTGCTGCTGAACATCAAGTTCACAGGCCGTTCCCTTGTGCGTGCAATGATTCTGATTCCCTGGGCGATTCCGACCATTGTCTCGGCAAAGATCTGGTCATGGATGCTTAACGACCAGTTCGGCATCATCAATCACATGATGCTGAGCCTCGGCCTGATTGACGCGCCCCTGGCCTGGACGGCCGATGCGGACCTGTCGATGTGGGCGGTGATCCTCGTCGACGTCTGGAAGACCGTGCCGTTTGTCACGCTGCTGATGCTGGCGGCCTTGCAGATGTTGCCGAGCGATTGCTACGAAGCCGCGAGGGTCGATGGCATTCATCCGCTGAAAGTGTTCTGGCGTGTCACCCTTCCCCTGCTGATGCCTGCACTGCTGGTGGCGGCGATCTTCCGCATCCTCGACTCGCTGCGGGTATTCGACGTGATCTATGTGCTGACCTCGAACTCGTCGAGCACCATGAGCATGTCGGTGTATGCCCGCCAGCACCTGGTGGAGTTCCAGGACGTCGGTTACGGCAGCGCGGCCTCGACGCTGCTGTTTCTGGTGGTTGCGGTCATCGCCATGCTTTATCTCTACCTCGGACGCCGTCAACTGGAGGTCCGGTCATGAACCTGCGCCTACTGAAAAAAGCACTGCTGCGCCTCGGGTTCTGGTGCCTGATCGGGGTATTGCTGCTGTATGCGGTTTTCCCTTTCTACTACGCCATCGTGACGTCACTGAAGCCATCCAGCGCCTTGTTCGAGGTGAGCTACTGGATCGAAAGCCCCGACTTCTCCAATTACGCGGCGGTACTCCACCAAGCCTCATTCCTGCGGGCTATCGGTAATTCGCTGGTGGTGGCGCTGTGTGTGGTGACGCTGGCGCTGTTCCTTAGCCTGACCGCCGCCTATGCCTTGGGCCGGGTGAAGTTCCGAGGACGTGGCACGGTGTTGATGATGGTTCTTGGCGTGTCGATGTTTCCCCAGGTCGCCGTGCTGTCTGGCCTGTTCGAAGTGATCCGCGCCCTGGGCCTGTACAACACGTCCTGGGCGTTGATCCTGAGCTACACGATTTTCACCCTGCCCTTCACCGTCTGGGTGCTGACCACGTTCATGGGGCAACTGCCCCATGAACTGGAAGAAGCGGCAATCATGGATGGCGCGTCCCCCTGGGTCACGCTGACCCGAGTGCTGTTGCCGCTGCTCTGGCCCGCGCTGGTCACCACTGGCTTATTGGCCTTCATCGCCGCGTGGAACGAGTTCCTGTTTGCCCTGACCTTCACCCTCACCGACACGCAACGCACGGTGCCGGTCGCCATCGCCTTGATTTCCGGCGGGAGTCCTCATGAGCTGCCTTGGGGGCTGTTGATGGCCGCATCGGTGGTGGTCACCGTCCCACTGGTGATTCTGGTGCTGATCTTCCAGCGCCGAATCGTTTCCGGTCTCACTGCCGGCGCGTTAAAGGGTTGATGCCCGACAACTACAAGGAACAGCATCGTGATCAAATTGAAACTGGACAACGTGAACAAACAATTGGGCGGCGCGCGGATTCTTCGCGACGTCAGCCTGGAGATCGCTGCAGGTGAATTCGTGGTGTTCGTTGGCCCTTCGGGCTGCGGCAAGTCGACCCTGCTGCGACTGATCGCCGGACTGGATTCGATCTGCGGCGGCGACCTGCTGATCGACGGGCGACGGGTCAACGACCTGGAGCCGCGCGAGCGTGGCGTCGGCATGGTGTTTCAGTCTTATGCGCTGTACCCGCACATGAGCGTCTACGACAACATCAGCTTTGGTCTCAAACTGGCCAAGACTGAAAAGAGCAGCCTGCGTGAGCGCGTGCTGAAAACAGCGCAAATCCTTCAATTGGACAAACTGCTGCAACGCAAGCCAAAGGAACTGTCTGGAGGGCAGCGTCAGCGTGTGGCAATGGGCAGAGCCATGGCGCGTGAGCCGGACATTTTGTTGTTCGATGAGCCGCTCTCCAATCTGGATGCATCCTTGCGGGTGCAGATGCGCAACGAAATCGCCCGGCTGCATGATCGACTGGGCTCGACCATGATCTACGTCACTCACGATCAAGTGGAAGCGATGACCCTGGCCGACAAAATTGTTGTGCTTAATGGCGGTCGCGTAGAGCAGGTCGGCTCACCGCGTGAACTCTATGAGCGCCCGGCGAGCCGCTTTGTCGCCGGTTTTCTCGGTTCGCCCAGAATGAACTTTCTGGCGGCACGCCTGCATGCCCCGGGTGAAACCAGCCTGGTCGATACCCCCGTCCTGGGTATGACCTCCCTGCCCTTCGACAGCTCGAACCTGGCGGCGGACGCCCCGCTGAGTCTGGGAATTCGCCCGGAACACATGTCGCTCAAGGTGGCGCAGGGAACTGCCGGCGTCGTCGTGACCGGGGTCGAATACCTGGGCAGTGAAACCTATGTGCACCTGGATACAGGTCAGGACGAGCCACTGATCTGTCGTTGTGAAGTCAACGCCGGATGGCAGGCAGGCGATCGGGTCGAACTGCAGCTGGACATCGACAACCTGCACCTGTTTGACGCCGACGGCGCGACCTTGAGGCGCCACCCACAAGCCTTTGAAACCCTGCCGGATGACGTCTCTCTACGCTCAGTCCGAGCACGCGCCCTATGACCTTATCTTTGAATACCATGAGCGATCCAATGTCTTCTTCCCTTGACCTTGCGCAGCGCGCACTGGGTGACGGCCTGTCTCGCGTCATCCAGGATTACCGACCCGGTTATCATATTTCCCCGCCGGCAGGCTGGATGAACGACCCTAACGGGGTAGTGTACTTTCGTGGCGAATATCACGTTTTCTATCAGCATTACCCCTTCGACGCGAAATGGGGCCCGATGTATTGGGGCCACGCCAAGAGTGCCGATCTGGTTCATTGGCAGCACCTGCCCATTGCGCTGGCACCCGGCGATGACTTCGACCGTGACGGATGTTTTTCCGGTAGCGCAGTGGTGTGTGGCGATACCCTGGCACTGATCTACACCGGGCACACCTGGCTGGGGGACGTGGGTGACGAACGCTCGATCCGCCAAGTCCAGTGTCTGGCCACCAGCACCGACGGCATCCGGTTCGTCAAGCATGGCGCCGTCATCGACACCGCGCCGCAAGACACGATCATGCACTTTCGTGACCCCAAGGTATGGCAAGAGGATGACTGCTGGTACCTGATTGCCGGCGCACGTCTGGGCGATGTGCCGTTGCTCCCGCTGTACCGTTCCACGGATCTGCACGCCTGGGAGTTCCTCGATTATGTGTCCAGCGGCAGTGAGGGCGATGGCTATATGTGGGAGTGCCCGGATCTGTTCCGACTGAACGGGCGCGATGTGCTGCTGTACTCCCCCCAAGGCATGCAACCCGAGGGTTACGAACGGCTCAACAAGTACCAGACCGGTTATCGAGTGGGCCGACTCGACAGCGAATGGCACTTCACGGGCGGGCCCTTTATCGAGCTGGATAACGGCCACGATTTCTATGCCGCGCAAACGCTACTGGCCGCCGACGGTCGGCGCCTTGTGTGGGCGTGGCTCGACATGTGGGAAAGCCCGATGCCGAGCCAGGCCCATCACTGGTGCGGCATGCTCGGGTTGCCGCGCGAACTTGAACTGCATGCAGATCGCCTTTGCGTGTATCCGGCACGGGAGCTCACCGCTCTGCGCAAGGCGCCATTGCCGGGCACGTCCTGGTGGGATGGATCGGGAGCCCGATGGGTGCGGGAAGTGAATGGCGACAGGCTCGAAATCCATGTGCATCTGGATTTGCTCGGCTGCACCGACGGCCACCTGGGAATCGCCTTGCGTTGCAGCGATGATGGTCAGGAAGAAACCCTGCTCTACTACGATGCATCGCTGCAGCGTCTGGTGCTTGACCGCAGCCGCTCGGGTGCACAAGTCACCGGTCAGCGCAGCGTGGCGATAGACCCGACACAAGAGCGACTGGAACTGCGTGTGTTTCTCGATCGCTCGTCCATCGAGGTGTTCGACGAGAACGGGCGCTTCAGCCTCAGCAGTCGCCTCTATCCGCGGCCCGACAGTCTGGGCGTGAAGCTGTTTGCCAGCGGGAGTGGCGGGCGTGTCTCGATTCCCAAGGCATGGCCTCTCGGCGCTGGATGGCTATGAGCAGCGTCATTCGAGTCGCGAGAAGCCCGGGCCCTGTGTCATGATTCTGCGTCAACCTGACCGGGCTCGCCTCGCATGACTTCAGTGAAAGACGTTGCACAGCTGGCCGGCGTGTCCCTGATGACGGTTTCTCGAGCGCTCAACACTCCGGAAAAACTGAGCCCCGAAACCCTTCTGCGGGTGCGTCGCGCCATCGATGAACTGCAATTCGTACCGAGCCTGTCGGCGCGCAAGATGCGCGGCGACAACCTCCAGTCGCGAACCATCGGTGTATTCGCGCTGGACACCGCGACCACACCGTTCGCCGTCGAGTTGCTGCTGTCCATCGAACAGACCGCGCAGCAAGCCGGCTGGAATGTGTTCATCCTTAACCTGTTGAGCAACCCGCCCACCGACCAGAACATCGACCTGATGTTGTCGCACCGCCCCGACGGGTTGATCTTCAGCGCCATGGGGTTTCGCCAGGTATGCATTCCCGAACGATTGAAGAGCAAACCCCTGGTACTCGCCAATTGCCTGGCCGATGACAGTCGCCTGGTGAGTTATGTGCCAGACGACGAAGCGGGGCAGTATCGAGCCGTACATCACGCGTTGAGCCAGGGCTATCGGCGCCCTCTGTGTATCAATCTGCCAAAACAGAGTCTGGCCTGGAACCTGCGACAAAAAGGCATGCAACGTGCCTGTCAGGCATTCGGGCTGTTGCCTGACGCACACCTGCAATACGACCTTTCCGATCATGACGCCTATGGTGAAACCGCAGCCATCCTCGACCGGCACATCATTGAGGGTCGTCCCCAATTCGACATTCTGATCTGTGGCAACGACCGCATTGCCTTTTGTGCCTATCAGCTGTTGTTGGGCCGTGGCCTGAAAATTCCCGACGATGTCGCCGTGCTCGGCTACGACAACATGATCGGTATGGCTGAGCTGTTCATCCCGCCGCTGACCACGGTGCAACTGCCGTACTACGAGATCGGTCGCAAGGCTGCCCGGCACCTGATCGAGACCCTCGACGTATCGGGAGCCCAGCCAGTTGATTGTCCATTGGTGGTCAGGGCATCGCTATAAGATCTAGTTAGTTCGGTGATAGCGCGCCCGCTTGCATTCGATTTGCCACTGGCCTGTCACCGACCGCTTATGGCCCAAAGTGTGCTGCATTCCCTGCACTCCAAGCCTACCCATCCGCTTTTCCTCTGACTTTCGACGCATTACCTACAGTTCTATGTGCACTCGCGGAATCGAACTAATCAAGGCGCAGCTAAGAGCTAGTCTTGATATCTGTGATATGTGGTCGACGGTTTCCTCATATGCTAACTCGGTTAAGCGAGCGATTAGCGTGCTCGGAGACCGCCAGTTGATGGTATTGATGGGCTGAAAGGCTTTTTTCCAGCACAAAAACAAACGCCCCGAACATGTCGGGGCGTTTGTTGGCGCCTTCGCTAGAGTGTTTTCACACAGCCTTCGAAGGGCCTTTTGTACTCAAACCACTATCACTTGCTCAACCAGGACTCGGCGATGTCGGAGCCATACGGCTATTGCACGCGCATACGCTTTATATCCCTCTGAAGCGGCTCACCAAACAGACGGCTGTACTCACGACTGAACTGCGAAGAGCTTTCATCTCCGACCAGACCGCCGGCGCTACTCGCATCTACATTTTGACTTAGCATCATCTGCCGTGCGGCTTGCAGCCTGAGCTGCTTCTGATATTGCAAAGGGCTCATCCCGGTTACCGCACGGAAGTGCTGCCGGAATGTAGACGGGCTCATGTAAACGGTAGCTGCCAAGTCATCCATGCGAAGCGCCTGACTGAAATTGAGCTTAAGCCAGGCGACCGCTTTGGTTATGTGTTGACTTGGGGAGCCAGCGCTGACGACGTGGAGCAGTTGCGGCCCATGGGCTCCACTTAGCAGGCGAACGACTATCTCTTCTTTGATCAAGGGCGCAATGGCAGCGATCAAAGCCGGTTCATCGAGTAGCCCAACCAGCCGCTCAAGAGCGTCCAGCACATTCACTTCCAGTGTCTGCACAGTGACAGGCCTAAACCCATCATCCTTCATACGTTGAGATAGCTGCAGACGCTCGGCTACCTGCATAACCATAGCGCTGTCGAAGGTCAGCATCATGCCTAAAAACGGGTGCGTAAAGCTGGCTTGGGTAACATTCGCTACCACGGGAAGGTCTACGCTCGTGACCATCGATTGCCCAGGGGCATAAGTGAGCACCTCCTCACCCACCATGACTTGCTTGCAGCCTTGCAAGCATAAGCCGATACCCAAGCCATAAATGCAGTGCAAAGGTACTGTAACCACATTGCGGCGATGAAGGCTTAGGCCCGGAATGGCTGTTTGGTGGTCGCAATCGGTGCGCACAATTTGGCTCACCGACTGCTTTTAAGTGGCCGAGAAGGGCCGCTTCAGTCGGTTTCAGCCGGTCGTAGAAGGCAGAAGTCGGCCAAAAGCAGCCCTTGGGCGAACGATAAGTCCATCAATTTCTGCATTAACTAAAGTTCGGCTCGGTCAACACATTGAGCCCTGACTGGCGCAATCGCATGCGAAAAAGATAATCACGAAGATTTGATGTTTTTTTCAGCCATTGCGCACTTTCGGGCACGCGTTCCAAATAATCGAGCATAGGCGTCAGGATCGCGTCCGCCATGCTGTAGTCCGCCCCGCAGAAAAATTGCTGCCCGTCCAATTGCTTCGCCAGCAGCCCAAGTGTCTGGATAGCCATGGGCTCGGCGATAGCCACGGCGTCTCTATCGATTGAGCCTGACGGCTGCGCAGGTGAAACCAGCAGTAAAAGATAACGACGTATCAGTCGATCATCGGCATACATCGCCAAGGTAGCGGACCACTGATCGACCTTCACCTTCTGGGCCAAGTCAGCGGGCCTTGGAGAAGTATGCGCAAAGGCTTCATCCAGGTAGCGGCAAATGGTGGTTGTTTCAATTACGCTCCGCTCTCCATGCAGCAATACCGGGACCTTGCCAAAAGGATGCAGCGCCATGTGTTCAGGGCTGTGGAACCTGATCGTATTACCATCCACGTGCATCCCGTGTGTGTAATCCAGCGCTTTCTCTTCGCAGTAAAGTCTGACACTACGTACGAAGGTGCTAAATCCAGGTCCCAGTATGTGCAATCTCATGTGTAGCTCCTTGAGGGAAGAGTCGCCAATTCTGGTCGGTATGACTTTATGTTCAAGAACATAAAGTCCCGTTTTGTCATACTCCATCTCACGCTTTACTGAGGAGAAGACGAATGCCCTGGCCTGTTACACAGCGCGCAACCACTCGACAGATGATTCTAGATAGCGCCGCGCGACTCTTCGCACTGGAGGGTTTCGAAAAAGTCAGTATCGACTCAATTATGGAGAGTGCAGGATTGACCCGGGGGGCCTTCTATAGTCACTTCGCATCCAAAACGGAGCTATACACCGAAGCTATTAGAAATGCCGCGAACGCGGGGGGCGCGATACTCGAAGAGGCTGGTAAAGATGGTTTGCAGCAGGTAGTGAAAGACTATCTCCGCATGGACCATCGGGATGCAAGCCGCATGCATTGTCCGTTAGCCTTCATGGTCAATGATGCTGCTCAGCAGGACGGAGCCATCCAGGAGAGCTACACCCAAGTGCTCGCAGCTTTCATCACACGTCTAGAGTCCGGGCTGAAAACGACGACAGAGACGAATACACGCCAGCATGCTCTGCAAATTGCCGTAGGGATGATCGGTGGCTTGGCACTGGCTCGAGCTGTGGCCGATGACCAATTGGCACAAGAGATTCTCACAGCCTGTCAACAGGGATGTTTGCAACTCGTTGAGCCATGACATGCCATAACAAACAACGAAACAACCGCGTTGGTCGTTTTCCGCCCTTCGCGACAGGCAACAATCAGGTGATAGCTGCCTTTAATACCGGCGGCTCTCGGCCAGAGGTGGTCTGTTACGTATCCGCGCGGATCGCCCCGATACCGCAGCAGCCGATCATAAAAAAGAACCGAAAACGCGCAAATTGCGTCCTTGATATCCATTGAAGATTCCACCCAGAGCCAGTCATTTTGTAGGGGTAAAAAACTCAATAAATAAAAAGGGGTCGCGAGATAAAATCTCGCAACCCCTTGAATTATATGGTCGGGACGGAGTGATTCGAACACTCGACCCCTAGCACCCCATGCTGGGGCCTGTACGTCGCTAACTTATTGATTTAATACGGATATAACCCGTTTAATGGGTGGCAAAACACCAGCTTTTTTGTGCTTATGCAAACGATAAACCGGGGCCTCTAGGGGAGGTTTTGCGCAACCTTTCCTATCACCCTCGGCGTCCTACCGACGAACACCCTAGCTCATTTTGACTGAGCGTCTTATGGTTATATTTCTACTGTGTCACGCACTCAGGAGAAGATCATGCCTAAATCCGGCGGAACCAAAATCGCATCGGGCGGAGCTGGAAAAGTTGGCGGCGGAGCTAAAGCCCCCATCATCCCAAATCTACCCAGCACCACCGGAAAACCTTCTGGTCCAGGCCGCGGGAATGCGCCTCCGAAGGCCCATTAATTGCAATGTCTGCCGGCGCCTAATCCTTGGGCGCCGGCAGTAGGTTATTTTTGTAGGAGCCGAGCTGATCGCGATCCCCCTCGCCACATATGATGTGCTCTCCGCGCCACTGATACAGACCTTTGGAACCCCCAATTGCAACTGACCGAGTCAGTTAACGCCCTGCGACATCAACAAGGGGGCTGTTACCGGGTGGTGCCGGTCGTGCCAGTAGTTCCGCTGGTACCTGAAGTGCCGCCGGGGCCCGGGGTGGCGTCGTTGCCACCACTACCGCCGCCGCTGGAGATGGCGACACCAGCAGCGATAACACCGGCGCTAATTGCCAGGCCAGTGCCAACCGTTACGCCACCGACGAGTGGAGTCGACAGCGTCAGGCTTGAGGTAGCGCTAGGCACTGCGGCGCTGGCCGCAGGGGCGGTCTCAGCAGCCATCAGAGGCAGGCTGATGGAGGTCGCGAGGACTAAGGCCAGGAGCTGTTTCACGATCATGCTCCTTTGAAAGGATAATCCCTGAGGGCGGTTAGGGATTAAGGGTATTGCAGTAAGTATAGTGTGTTGGAAGCAGGCGGAGCTAAAACCCCTGACCTCATAAATGGACCCAGCGCCACAGGGAAAAATCTGGCGGCGCCCGCAGCAATTGGCCTCCAAAAAGCAAGTAATTGCAATGTCTGCCTGCACCTAATCCTTGGGCGCCGGTCGCTTAGACCCCTACTATGTCAAGGTGATCAAGAAGCCGACGTAAGCAATTGATCTACAAGGAATATATGGCGTTTTTAATGGACCGCAAAACCGCAACATCACCCTATAAAAATCAATAACTTAGCGTTGTACATTCCTACAGTACCGCCCCCATCCGAGGCGTCCTGCCGCCCCTCACCCCCATACAATTCACCAGCGATTCGCTCCTGCTACGCTGAAGACTCCACGGAGGATTCACGATGCCCAATTCTGATCTGCTCCCTTCCCTGTTGTTCAAACTCAACGAAAATCAGCTCGCGCTGGAGGCCGCCATCCTGGAGCTTTCAAACTGGGTAGAACAGCGCGGATCGGCGGATGTTGCCGACAACGTGCGTGGCGCCCTGGGAGCCATCGACAAGAATGAAGAATTCATCAAGATGACGCTTGCGGTCCTGATGACGCCGGAATGACAGCTATCGGCCAATGTTGATTGATCGAGGAAGCTTCGCGAATGCGGACAGGTGAACTGGCATCTATAGGCTCGACTGGCCTGTAAGGCCCGGTCTAGGCATGTCGAGGTCATTTTGATATCATTTTTCTTTTCCTCGTACCTACAAGGATGTTCTTTGTGCCTAAGTTTTTTTATTCGGACTGCGTGATTTCCGACCTCCGCCGGATTGCGCCAGGTAGAGATGTTTTCATGGCGTCCATTGATGGACGTCAAAGCGAGCGTCTGACTATGGAACCTGAGGTTTATCAGTATCTGACCGGGATCGGCAAGGGTACAAAAAACCGCGTATGGTTTTTCGCGCCGGGATTCAAAAAAGTGCTGATGATTACCGGCATGGAAAATGCCGCCGGCGAGCGGCAAGTCATGAAAGAAAAGCTATCTCACAAATTGTATAACCTGACGATTCGCCCGGCCTGTGCGGGTTTCCTGTTCTGGTTTTTAGCCTGGGTAGTATTAGTCATTCCCGTCGCGCTATACGCGTACAAAAAAGCTACTCTTTCGTACAAAGGCCCCGGTGAGTTCATCTATAACGTAATTAATCCGATTGGTATTTATGGCGGTATCGCGCTGGCACTCGGACTAAGCTTTGCAGCTTGGCATTTTTATAAAAAATTGGCCAACCTGGACGCCTGGCAATCAGGTGAAACCACTTCCTACACCAAGGCTGTCAAGCCGGCGTTCGGTTCGGGATTGGCGGCGTCGAAGAAATAGTCATCAATGAGCAGCGGAAGACGCGACATTTAATTATGACGTCAACACGGGGATAGACGGGGACAGGCCCTTGAATTCAAGGGCCCAGTCCAAAGGATTCCCCGCTACACTCCGTCATTCCCCGATAAATTGGCCCAGCCACCTCCGGCGACCTGCTGACTGCAAATCCCTTACGGCACATCCTTGAAGAACACATGGCGGCCAAATTTCAGCGTCTGCTTCGCTCCCACAGCCCAGGCTGGAGGCTTCGGCATGGTGGTAGCGTAGTAGTGCGTGGCGCCACCGGTGGGATCGGGCACCTTGCCATCGATCACCTGGTCAGCGGCAATCCGCGCTTGAGCCAACTCGCGAAACGGGATCACCTTCGCGCCACCCAGGTAAGGGAAGTTCGCGTCATTCTTGTTCCAGCAGCTGAACTGGTAGGGCTTTTGGCACACACCGGCATAGCTCTCTCCCCACCACGACTTGGACTTGCCGTCGTTCACCCGGTTACGAATGGTCCATGCCACGGCGATCTGCCCGGCCAAACTTTCGCCGCGCGCCTCACCCCACAGCGTGCGAGCGAGGATGTCGCGTTCTTTTTCCGTGACGGTCATACGTTTTCTCCAGATGCAAAAACGCCGGCTTTGGCGCCGGCGTTCGGAAGGATCTGCAGCAGTTGCTGCGATGTGATTGGCATAAATTCTCCTGAAATGGGGCGGGCCGCCTAGGCTGACTCAGGCGTCATGGGCGGCGGTGAACTCAGGTAGCATCTTCAGATGCGAGTAAGCCTGCATAATGGGATTTTCGCCCTCCAAGTCGTAATCACATGCATACGATTCCACCTTAAACGGTGCAAGCATGTCGCCTGCTAAATAATGCACTCCAAATTCAATCCGATCTTTTCCTGGCTGGATGGTAGGCATAAAAACCTTGACATACGCCGAAGAAATCTCAACACCGTTAGATTGTGTTGCAACTCTTAAAGCCATACTTTTCCACCCTCAACTTACTTGGATGCTGAAGCACCAAAACCATTATCAATATAAACAGTCCATCTACCCGCCGAGTTAATGATCCCTGCCGGCAAAATATCCGCCGTGTCGCTGGCATTTCGTATGACTATCGGATTAAGAAAGTTTGTAACACGAACATCGAACGAATTTCCTTCATAGTAATCTCCCGCACCCAGAAACAACTTAACCGGCGCCAAGTTCGAGGCCACCTTCACATGATTAATGCACTTCGGAAGTGCAAGATTGGCGTTATCGGCAAAGCCCGTACCATCTTTCCGGAAGGTTGCTCTACGATCTCCTGTGCCTGTGCGCACCTTCAGACAGGTTACCCCTATGTCTACAGCACTAGTGGGGCCAAGGTGACTACCAAAAATGTAATAAGATACGGCGGTGCCGTTAGAGTCGAAATTAAAACTGCCGCTGTCTTGAAAGGTAAGGATATCTAAATTAGTTCCGGTGGTGTTGCTTCTCATCTGGTTGCCCAAGGGCGCACCACTGCCCTCAGAGTTCATGATTGGGCCAAAAAATTGGGAGTTCCTCTCCTTGATCTCCAGCTTGTCCAATGGAATCCGATTCAGATAATAGGTGTTGCTGGCGCAGTTGGCAGAGGACTTGATCCAACGACCAAGGATAGGGGAGTTCTCAAAACGCATGTTAGAGAACGAGTTGTTCTGCATGAACTCCAAGTCAATAGCGTGGCTATCAGCCTCTTCAATATTGATATGAGCAACAATGTTTCCGTTGAAGGGATCGGTCTGACCAGTACCCTTGCGGGTTTTGAGAAATGTCTGCCCACGAAATTCTCTGGCCGAGACCCAATTACCATTAATAAAGCCTTGCGGTCCATCTGGCATGTCGAAGCTCACACCATAACGTGTGTATCGTGCTCGTCCGATATGTACGGCGCAGAAATAAACTCCGTAAGAGGTTTTGCTGAATAACTGGACGCCTACCTTAAAACCAGTGGTATCCCCCAGGTCAACAATGTTGTTATTGCTATCAACTATATTAACCGCGGCTCCGGTAAGGTCTTCCCAGCTGGCGGGTTTGGCGGCAGCACCGGTTGTGATGCTGTGGAAGTAAAATCTACTGTATTGGCAGTTTTCAACAAGCACTCCATCCGGAGTCACCCCGCCACTGACCCGGACAAACTCAGCATAGGATTCGAGTTGAATCTTTGTCTTGCCAATGATGGATATATCCCGAAAGCGGAATTTTCCCCACTTGATAACTGCATGCGTGCCTGTGGGAACAGAGGCGAACATAGCATTGAGGGCCGCATCCCAGATCCATGTCTCAGAGTCATCTGGATCCGGTTTCTCCGTTACCAGGTGCGCGTACTCCCAAGGGCTGATAGGGAGGGTATCGAGCATGCCTTGTACATTTTCGATCTTCTTTCTTAGCTGCTTCCTGCTATAACCTGGCAACTCAGCACCATCGGGCGCAGATAATTCCTGCCTCAGCACATCATCCCCAAGCAACACGAACGCATCGGTCTCGGTCGCCCAGTCGCCTGTTGTGGTGTATGGCACCGACGCCAAGGATGATAGGCGGAAGGGCTGGCCATCCTTCATGACGTATTGGCTGTATCGCTCAATCAGAAGACCCTGGCCGTAGGTGCCGACCAGCGTAAATCCGCTGGACTCCAAGAAGCGATCGAATTGTTCGCTGCGCACTGCCTGCTCTTCGCCAAACTCAGTTTCGCGGCGCACCTGATCTGCGTTGTACTCAACCTCCATTCCCTTCCACGACTTACGGGGCACGCCCTTGCGATCTAGGTAGGACGGATCACTCCCATTGACCAGGTGATCCAGATTCCGGGCGTTATCGGACAAGTCTTTTGGTGAAGTTGAGCCAGTCGCGTTGCCGGTGTTGTAGGCCATGGTTATGTTGCTCGCAGAGTACGCCAACGGCGCCGCAAAGGAGGCGGTGCCGAGAGCGCTGAGTTTTAATAATTGCCGGCGATTAACCATGACGACCAAACCTAGAAACGGGGAAGGCCGGCAGTATACCGGTGGGATGTCGTGTGTTTGTGAAGGCCAGAGCTGGCCGGCACTGAGCGTTACTCGTCGAAATGGCGAGGCCATTCCTGATTCATGGCCCTGTCGAAGATGCTGGAATAGAGAACGTACTCTGGAGCAATCATCGCCCACTCTGGGTCTATGAGGGGCCGTTTGAGTAGCCAGAGTTCCGCGGTAAATCGCCAATGATCAACGCCCACCAACACTGGCCCGCGGTATATATCGTTGAAGTTTGCCTGGTAGTTTTCGAGCCCCAGCGGTGATTTGAGTGGACACTCAAATGGCAGCGTTCCGGAAATCAGAACATGCTCAAACCAGCCTTCAAACAATTGCGCCTCGGATGCACTGAGCAACCAGGTGACAGAAGTTCTGGTCGGCACATTCTGATAGGCGCGGCGCCGGATTTTCCTTCCGGTCACCAGTGGCGTACTGACCATCGGACTGACAGGATCAAAGCCATACCCCTCCCTCAACGGGAGCGGCAGACCTTCCGGGTATTGGATCATGTGTCGTCCTTACGGTGCCGTAGCGCTGTCGTAGGTGTAAACGCGATCGTCGTAGGGCATCCCCTTCAACGCCACGTTGCCGTTGGATGGAGATGAGCTATTCACCAGGACCGGATAAGCCCACTTGCTTGCCGGGCCAATTAGCAGCTGCGGCAGCTCCAGGGTCATGCTGGTGTCCGGTTCGAAGTCGAGATCGACGATTTGTAGGTGGTATTCGTCAATTGCGGTGACCGGAAATGGGCCAGAGAGAGAGCCATCAGGACGGCTAATGCCGACCCGGTAGGCCTCGGGCGCTGACCAGTCGATAGGCTCGGTCGATTCCAGCAGGAAACCACCATCAACTGCCGTGACGCTGCGCAACTGAGCGCTTTGGCACAGACCAGGGGTGTCGCTGGCCACGGCACAGAAGCTCAGGTAGCCCGAGTTCATGCCTGCCAACTCGGTTTCCCAGCTATAGGTGTCCTGACGAAACAGCTGGTGCCCGCGACGCCGCATGCCGAACCGGTACGCTCGGTCGCGATCGCCGACACCGGAAAGCTTGATCTTCTCCACTTTCAGGCCTGCATCGCCCGGCCATCGGCACGGCACCGTTTCCCATGCCCACGTCAGGTTCGAGTAATACTCAACGTCGACCCCGTCGAAGTCGTTGATCGATGGCAGCGGGCCGTCGATCTTTAGGGGCTTTGTCATGTTCTGCGGTGAGTAGGTCTGTGTCTTTGGCCCGTACGTGATATCGAATGCCGCGCGCGGCTCGTCACGCACCAGACTGACCAATCCGTTTTTGATGGTCAGCTCGGCATAACCGCACGCCAGCGCATCGTTGATCCGGTCCTTGGCCGTGCTGGTGTCGTCGATGACCTCGTCGTAGTACTGACCGGCGGCCTCAAAGACCGTGTGCAGGCGATCCCACTCCGGAAGATCGATATCGGCATCGGTGTAGCCGAGTGACTTCAGCACGTTCAGGCACCAAGGGGCGATGCCTCTGGTGGGTGTCGGCGCAGTCCAGGCGCCTCCTGTGTAGACCGGAAGAACCCGGCACCCAATCAGATTGACCTGGCTTTCCGATTGCGCGGACAACCTGTCTCCACCGCGGATCTGAAGGGCAATCGTGGTCATCCCTGGGTAACTTGAGGGTCGGTTCTGGCGCAGACCTCGCAAGCCGTACCAGGACATATCATCATTGACCTCAGACGAGTTTTCGCCACCAACCTTGGAATGGCGCTTAATTCTGGCTTCTGGGCGCATCGGGTACGGCAGCGCATGCCGGAAAGTGAAGCCGAGCGAGTCGCGCGTATTCCCGGATAGTGCCTGTGGCAGCACCGTCCAGGCCCCCGCTACATCCATGTCTCGATACTCAAAATCGTGCCCAGTCGGGACTGTGTAGGTATCACCTTTTCGTCCAAGGCCAATGATTCCGTTTTGAGCAAACACCGTGTACTCAATGTGCGTGACCAGCTCACCTTTCGGGCTGCAAGCGAACGGCCCTCGGTAACCGCCTTCGAGGTTGGAAGGGTCGAGAATGACCATGCCGCTGACTGTTTCGTTGAACACAAACCCCGGCCAGCTTGCATCGACTGCCCCGGAAGACGTCAGCCTATCCACGACCATAAGATCGGCACTAAAGGCTGTGATTCGATACCGCAGGCCACGAGGACCGATCGTTGAAAAACTGGCACCGATAGCCAGACCGCTTACTGGCGACCCTCCGTCGTAGTTGATGGTCATCTCTGCCAGCTGCTCAGGCGTTCCGGGATCTGCGGCCGTGCCGATGGTATTGGTCGGGCTGGAACCGAGCACGTCGGAGCCGCCGGACGACACAAGGGTCAGGCCGGAGAAGGCGCCGATCTCGGTTATCAGCAGTCGACCCGATGAGGCGCTGGCCAGAAATGGAGCCGAGCCCTTCGCGGTGTTTACAGCAGACACCAAGCCGGCCAGGTCGGTAGTGGCCACGCTCAGCGCGACGGAATACGGAGTTGTCCCGAGTGTGACGGTAAAGGTCAGCGGCGTGACGTCGTAGTCGTAGCGCGCCGGGACACTCGAACCGAGAATAGTCGAGGCCGTTCCGGCAGTTGGCGGAATAGCGGCCGCATACGGCGTATAGGAGTTGACGACGTAAAGACCGGCATTGTCTCCGCTGATCTCGATCAGTTGACCGGGATATGGGGCCAGCATTTCCAGGGGGCCGCGAACGATGTCACGGCCAGCGCCGCCATCGACCACGTTGTACAGGTACGGCGACAGCACTCGGACTATCAATCCAGTTGACCAGTCAGCAGGGAATGAGCCGGCGCCAGACGGGATGGCGATAGTCACGCCATTGAACTGATAGGCCGACGCACTCGATGAAGGCGTTAGCGGATTGGCGATGGTCAGGTCCAGGCCTGCCGAGCCGCTTGAACTTGAGCCAACCTCCGGGACGTTGTACCAGAGCATTGACGCCGTGTGGCCTGTTACGTCGGCGCCAGGCGGGAAAATTGTGTAGTTGGCATCAGCCCCGAGTGAAATAATGGGCGTCTCACCCACCGAAATATCGCTTGGCTCAACCCATACGCTGCCAGCTGTGATGTACAGCAGCATTTCTACCCACTGCTCGCGTGGATCGGCGAAAAATGTACGCGGCTCAGCTAGGTAGGACGGGTACAGCTTCTGCAGGCCGGCCAGGCTTCTGATCGGATCGCCGAGCTTGACCTTGTTGCCCTTAGCGCTGGCTTCGTCGAGTGGGTTGCCCTGAACCATGCCAGAATTAGACGGCATGCCGGGCATCTTCGGCGCCATAATCTTGCTGACGACCACAGCTGCAGCAAGAATCATCAAGCCATAGCCAATGGTCTCTAGACCCTTCGGCTCATGCCAAAACTGGACGTGATCGGACGGCTTGAATTTGACCTTATGCCAAAGCGTCGGGCAGATCAGTTCGTCGTTGATCGCTACGCTGATTGGCTGCACGTCCGACCGCTGGTACTCAGTCGTCTGCTGCTGAATCCACCCCTCAATCGTCATCCGCTCGCGGGTGGCGAAAGTGGCCAGCGGTGCCGTGTTGGCCAGCTTATTCGCGAAAAATTCTATCATCGGTAATACACCACTCGTTGAAAGCACGACTCGAAGTCGCGCACGGGGCGAATGCGGGGGCCGCCTGGGTTGGTGTCGAGCACTTTCAACTGACCATCCAAGTGAACGACCACGCCGACGTGCGCCATCAGCTCGCCCGCGAAGACGGCCGCAATGGCTCCAGGCTCTGGCGAGCACTCTTCCATGCCGGTCTTGAGCTCCAGATAGGCCCGAGTGTTTTCGCGCAGACGGCCCCGCCCTACGCCGCCCAGCGAGGGAAGCAATGGCAGACCAAACACTTCATGCCGAACGGCAATGACCAGTCCATAGCAGTCGTAAGCCAGCGGACCGCGCGCGCCATCCTTGTAGGGAGCTGACTGGTACTTGCTGAGCGGGCTCATATGTAGAGCAACCCAGGGGCGACACTGGTGGTCAGTTGCTCGCGCGGGAACGCTGTGCCGAGCAGGTCGAACAAGCCGCAAGTCAATGTCGCTGTGACCCCTTCGTACTGACGACTCAGTAGCGACATGCGGTAGTGCTCAGCCGGATAGGTCAGGTCGTTTTCCAGGTATCGACGACATGTCAACACAACCCGAGCATTCGCCGCCTTGGCCTTCTCGATCTGGATCTGCACCGCGCCTGACGTGTTGTCCAGGGCGATGATCAGGTTCTGGAAGGCGCTGTTGTCCTGATTGGGCAACCCCTGCTCGTAGGCCATGGCGGTGAAGACGAGCGTCCGTGAATCCTCGGTACCGCAGACGCGATCCTCGTAGCCGTCACAGATCAGGATCGGGGCTGGCCAGATATCGCAGGTCGCCTCGATGGTGTTGATCGGTAACGGCCCGCCGGAGGCGTAGCAGATGGCAATAGGGTTGCTCATTCAATCCTCCTTAAGTTCCCTGCGAGCTAAGTCCGTACTTCGCGCGCATGGCGTCGTGCAGCTCGCCTTCACCGAAAATGTTCGCGACGGCGACCTGAATAAACTCCTGGTTATCCTGCGTGCGCCTAGTAACCTGCCCAGCTTTGCTGGCATCCTCGACCAGTTGAACCGTTATCGGTCTTTCCGAGGCGGTGACGTTGCCGCCGCCTCCCGATGCAGCCGAACTTCCACCACCAGAACCGATGATCGCTGGCCTGCCGTTGCTTAGCGCCTCCAATGTGCCCACGCCAATGCGTGCCGTCGCCTCTGCGTCGAACACGTATTCTCCGCGGTGAACCGGTCCGGCAATTTCATCTTTTGGGCCGACACCAGTGAATCCGCCTTCCATGAAGCCAACGCCAGCCATGGCGGTCATACCAACTGCTGCGGCAAGCGGGCCGGTAATTGAGAGCGCCGTAGCCATCGCGGCCGGGGCGAGAGCAGGCCCCACAATTGGAATGGCGGCCGTCGAGGCAAATGCGGCCAACCCTGCCTGCAAAGACGTCGCCGACGCGTTCGCCCCCATTACGCCAGCCGCACTGGCTTGGGTGGTTTTACCCACCAACATTTGCACGCCTTGGTAGATCAGCCACTGGGCTGCCATATCGCTCAATGCGTTGAGCATCGACTGGGCGAAGTTACCGACCATGTCGCCAAGAGCATCGTCGGCATCTTTGGCACCGCTGGCGACATCGGAGAAGAACGTCCCTAATTCACTGGTCGCGCTCCCCAAAGCCTCGCCCGTCAAGTCGGCTGCGTTCTGCGAATAGTTCTGGGCCGCATCGGCGTAGTTGGCCCAGGCCTCATGCACACCGTTGATCCAATCCGCTTGGTATTCATCGATCTTGGCGTAGTAGTTTTCCTGAGCAGAAAGGCGCTTGGCCAACTCGTCCTGCAGCACGATTGTTTCGCTGGCATATAGCTCTGGACTGATCTGCCCGGTATTGCGCTGCTCATTCAGACTGGCCACGTCGGCGGCGTATTTCTGCCGAAGGGCAAGGTCGGCTCTCATGCGATCCCGGGCTTTCTCGCCCAAGCCGATCCCTGCAAGCTCTTGATCGAATCCGTTCTGAGTGGTCTGCGTACCAGTGGCCTGGGCATTCTTGAATGCGGTCAGCTTCAAGTCGTCTTCGTTGGCCTTCTTGATTTTGTTCAGAGCGTCCAGCTCTGCGGCCATGCCCATCAGGCGCTTCTTCTGGGCGTCGCTCAACTTACCGAGCTTCCCCTCCTGAAGCTCAAACGAGAGCTTCTGAACCTCGGTCGCGTCCTTCTGCTTGTCACCCGTGGTGTTGATCAGTTCGATCTGGCGCTTGTAGCCCTCCTCGGTGGACTCGAAAGCCTTGAGCTGCTGCTTGGTGGCCGACTCCGCCGTGCTGGTGTTCTTTTTGAGCGCCTTCGCGGCAGCATCGTCGGCGGCCTTTTGCGAATCCTTGGCAGCAGCAGCCGAGCGGATGGCAACAATCATCCCCTCGGTGAGGTCGGTGTTGTCGGCAATGAATCTGTTGGCGGCTTCAAGGGCTGTTTTGTCCTTGGCTACGCCGAGCTGCTTTTGCAACTGCTCAAGGTATTTCTGGCCTACCTGGTCGGCAGCAGCTATCGCAGCGTTGTTTTTGCCGCGCGCAGTGGTGTTGGCATCCGTCTCTGCGGTCAATTCGGCAAGCGTCTGCCGCTGCTTGTCGAGGATTACGGACAGGTCCGACACTTTGATCTGCCCTGTCTCAATCGACTGAGCCATCTCTTCAGTGACGCCGGGAATCAGCCGGACCTGGTCCGCAACCGACTTCCAATCTACAACCTGTCCTTTGGCAGAGTCAGCAACAGCTCTGTTGACGATGTCCATCGCCGACTGAAACTCAGCGGATAGCGGAACGATGCCCGCCATGAACGCTGAAGCCCCTGCCAGCCCAGCGTTCGCCAGGCTCGCCTGGAACTCGAAAGCGATTGAGCTCGCAGCCCCGGCAAGATCCTGCTCTGTGTCCGTAATTGAGGCGCGCAACTCGCGCAACGTCACCGACTGGGTGGCGCGATTGAGCTTATTGAAGCGCTCAGCCAATTTGTCGAGTGGGTCGTTCAGATCACCCAGCTTTTCCTCAAGAACGCTGGTGTTGTCTCGTAAAGTGATGAACGCAGTAGCAGCTCCAATCGCCAGAGCTGCCACACCGACTGGCCCACCGAGCATCCCGAGTAGGCCGACACCTGCACGACTCACACCAGCCTGAGCGGCCGCCACTGCATTCGTGGCTCTGGTCTCAACCATGCGAGCCTCAGCAAGCTGCAGCGACATCTGCGTCTGCACCGCAGTGCCGCGCGCAGCCACCGCCTCTTTCTGAGCCAGAAAGACAGTGGTCTGGGCTTTTTGCTGTTCAGCCTGAGCCGCGAGCAAAACAGCGGTCGCCTGGGCCTTTCGAGCCACCACGTCCGTATATGCGGAATAGGCGGCCTTGGCAGCAGAGGCTGCAGCACTTGCCCCATAGCGTGCGAGCGCGGCTATGGCGGTGACAATGGCAACATCTGCTAGGGTTTCGAAGTTGTCGCCCAGAGCGCCAATCCCTTTCCCCAGCACCCCAGTGAAATCGGTAGTCTCATTCAGTCGGCCGACATAAACCCCGAACGCGTTCGACAGGTTCTGCAAGGCGTCGCGAACCGCGACGCTCATGCTGTCGGCCAGAACGCCGTTTGCCTCGGCGGACGCTTGCAAGCCTTCGGTCAGTACGTCAAGGCTGAGCTTGCCCTGTGCCCCAAGGCTGCGAATTTCCTCCGCAGTGTTGCCTGTTGACTGGGCAATCGTATCGACCACTGTCGGCATCGCCGCGAGAATAGACTGCCATCCGTCAGCCTCAACCTTCCCAGTTTGGAGTGCCTTCGAGTAAGCATCGATTGCCGAACTGGCCTTGTCTGCCGAGGCAGAGTTTGTAACCAGCAAAAAGCTGAAGCTATCCATCACATCCAGCGCTTGGCTGGTGTTATAGCCCATCGACTCCAGGCTGTCGGCCGTCCGGATGTATAGCTCTTGGGCCTCGCTGAGTGGACGGTACGTCCGCTTTGCCGTCTCCAGCAGACGCTGCTGCACCAGGTCATATTCGCCAACGCTGCTGGTGGCCATGCCAATGCGATCAGACATTTGGCCGTAGGAGTCAGCAGTCTCGATGATCTTGCTAATGGATGCTGCGCCGATGGCGGCAGCGAGCGCGGTCTTGATCAGGCTAGCAGCACTTTGCGCACTATCGCCGGCACGGTCGAAGGCCTCATCGACACGCCCCAAGCTTTTATCGATCTTCCCCGACGCCTGAGCGACGCTGGAATCCGCACGGGCCATTTCCTGGCGGAGCTGGGCCGTGGTCGCCTCGATGCGGACCAGCATCCCCTGTACGTCGGTATCGGCCATGGTTTTCTCCGGGCATAAAAAAACCAGCGCATGGCTGGGGTCAATCAGTTGCTATTGCGGGGTAAGGCCTGGCCCATCATCCGGTTCGGCGGCTCGCCAAGGCTTGGCGAATCTTGGCCGCTACAGTCGACGGCTTGGGCTTCTCTTTGTTCGCACCAGTTTTGCTGCCAAATGGATTGGTCATTTGCACCCATTCAATCCGGGCGTCTATGGCCATGAACAGCTCCGGCAGCGGTGTGCCCCAGGCGATCTCAGGTGACCAACCAAGCCAGCCGGTGGCGATCGAATAAAGCCAATCAACATAGCTGCCGTCCTCGACAGCGTTTAACCCTCCGCCACCGCCGGCTTTCCCGCGGCAGCACCTTTCGGGTTGTAAAGCGCAGTCAGATAGCCGTTGAGCTGAACAGATACATCCAACACCCCCGCTTGCCAAACTTTCTCGGCTACCACATCTGCGTCCTTGCCTTTTAGCCCGGCGCCAGCAATAAGGATTGCTGCACAGCCGTCGATACTCAGGGCATTGATAGCCTGCGAAGCCCCGCGCAGGCCGCCGAACCGGGCTTCGATAGCGCGTACCGCCGCCAGCGTGGGCACCAGTTCATAGTCTTCGCCGTCGAGCGAAATAGTGGTGGTGCCGAACAGAGTTTTACTCATCGTTCAATTCCTGGAGAGACAGGGCCGGAGCCCCGCCAGATTAAGGCGCGACTGCGACCGGGGGAATTTCGAGGATCTCGGAGTTGATGCCAACGGTGACGTTGCGACGAACGACGTTGTCCGCAGTGCCGGCAGCGACCGTGTTGTTCATTACCTTGCCGCGCATGTAAAACGTGGTCGGGGTAATGACCGGAGTCGCGCCAGGGTCACCATCGTTGAGGGTGATTTTGATGTTGTAGTCGCCGGTAGTTCGATCTTTGTGTGCAACTTTGAGCGCGGCTTGGCCGGCATCGCCATTGTCCAGCCCCACAGTCAAGGTCAGGTCGCCAGCATCGGCCAAGCCCTTGAACTTACGGACACGACCGTCGCTAAGAGACGAGAAAGTTACAGAGCTGAACGTATCGCCGAATTCGCCCAGGTCTTCGATTTCACCCACTTCGACATAGGTGTCCGCCTTGAAGTCGGCTTCGGTGTCGGCGCCGGTCTTCCCGCCGAGCGAGAATCGGCAGCCGGCGGCTGTATTGAGGTTGTCTTCGGCCATGGGGGTTCCTCCAAAGGCACATTGGATAAAGCCGCTGGGCGGCGTTGTTTGGGTTCAGTGGGTGGTGATAACGCGGACCGTGATCGATCCCTGATACGTGACGCCGTCAGCATCGCGCTGGGCGTCGGCCTGCTCGACCCTGACCGAGACAGCGCGGCCAACCGTCAAAGGCAATTTGCGCTCGTCCAGGGCAGCAACAATCTCTCCAATGATGCGCTTCACTTCGGCCTGGCCATGAGCATCGGACCAGACAGACAAATAGATCAGGCGCTGCTCGCGCTTCCTGCCAGCGATGGGTGAGCTATTGGTAGAAATTTCCCGATCAAACGAGACATACGGCATGGGCGTATCCATTGGCGCGCCGTCGTAAACCTGACACGAAACTTCGGCCTCCAACCGCGCGAACAACGCTTCCTGCAATGCAACAGATGGATCAGCCATTGCTCCCCCCTTCACTCGCCTTGCGCAGTGCATGAGCAACAGCCGCGCGGATGTTCGCCAGCACAAAATCCCGATTCACATCTTTTGATGGGCGCAGCCAGGGGTGAGCCGGTCGGGCCGGGATATCCGGGTACTTGCCAAAGAAGGTGGTTCCGTCCGACTTGTTCTTGGTGTCCCTGGCGCGCAAAGCATTGCGGCGCCCAGACAGCTTCGATTTGTCGCGGTTGTTGGTGTGTTCACCACCTACCGCGTTTCGATCCGCTCGCCGGTAGAGGGTGCCGCTGTAGCCTTTCGTCCCGTACTCGAGGAAGCGCAGGTAGAAAAAACGCTGGGTGTCGCGCTTTCCGCGGATGCCGATCTCCGCATTCAGACCACTCTTGGAAACAAACACCCTCAGGGCGGCAGAGGCGGCGCCGGTATCCGTGGGGATCAGTTGCCTCATCGTGGCCAAGATCCGGTCAGCGCTCTCCTTCATCACGCCAACGAGCTCGTTGTCCATCGTGGCGTGGATGTTGCGCAAGGTCCGTCGCAACTTGAAGTCGCCGAACATGCGGGAGCGCCGCGCAGCCATGGTCTACTCCTTGGCCTTCGCCGGTTTTTCGGCAGCAGGAGCGACCTCAGCGACTGGTTCCACCAGGCCGCGCTTGACCAGGTCGGCGCCGAGCTTGGCATCTACCGTGAATTCTTCACCTTTCTCCCGGTCGCCGGTGGCACCGGACAGATTGCCCTGGGCAATGACTTTCATGATTCACCTCTATGGATTGGGTACGTTTGAACACAGCAGTCGAAGCATGGTGCTCTCGTTGTCGAGCAGCGAGGCCTCGATCAGGTAGGTGGTGGTGAAACCGCCGACTACCTCCACAAGGCGGCAGCCGGCGACCACATCCCGCCGCGGACGGACACGGATCTCGGCGGTGACAATGGCCGTCACCTGCTCAGCCACCGGCGCGATACGCCCGGTGGGCAGTGTGATCTCTGCCCACAGCTTGCCGATCTCTGCCCAGGTCACATTGAAACCGCCGGAACCGTTGGGGACGCGCACCTGCGTCTGAAGCGCGCAACGGTGACGCATTGGGCCGGCTCTCATACATTCACCCAGCGATGAGGTTTCCAGAGCGCATTGGTTGCCATTGGCAGCTCCGCGGTGATGGTCCCGATCACCACAGTTTCACGGCTGCTGTACCAGTGACCGATCAGCAACAGTGCCCCCTGCTTGATCGCCTTGGTCATCAACAGCGCGTTGCCGACGGGATCTGGCAAAGCTTCGCTAGGGTCGATCAGCGTGCGATTGGTCCAGGTCTCGAATGCGCTGAGGGCTGCCTCCGTGTAGCCCTCAATCAACGAATCTTCATCGTCATGGTCGACCCGTAAGTGAGCCTTGACGATGGGCAGATCAAGCACTGGTAGGTACCAATGCCTGGAGCGCTGCCTTATTGGCACCGGCGTCGAAGTCGATACCCTTGGCGGTAAGCCATTCCTTCAGCTTGGGCACCAACATTTTGAGCGGATCAGTTTCGGTACCGCCTTCGTCATCGAGCAACGTTGCGTACCCCAAGTGCTCAACGGCGACCAGCGCGCAGCGATCAGAAACCTCCTGCTCGCCGACTTCGATTTGAATGACTTCGTTGCCGTCAACCGCAAAGGGGAATGGCTTGGTCACATTGATTGTTGGCATGTTGCTCTCCTGCGGGCCGGGCGCCCGAAGACGCCCGCCACGATTACGCAGCGCTGAGGGTCAGAACCTTCACGGCTTGGGAGTCGACCAGCATGCCGCCGACGCGTTTGGTGGTGTAGAAGCCGACGTAGGGCTTGTTGGTATAGGGGTCGCGCAGCACGCGGGTGCCGATGCGATCCACGATGGTGTATGCACGCTTGAAGTCGCCGAATGCGATGGCGTTGGCATCGGCCGCGACATCCGGCATGTCCTCGTTCTCGGTGATGCCATAGCCCAGCAGAGTCGATGGAACGCCAGCCTCCAGGCCTGGGCGCCACAGATAGTTCCCCTCGCTGTCTTTGAGCTTGCGCACATAAGCCACGGTCAGATTGCCCATCATGAATGTGCCGTTGGCGCGATAGCCGGCTTTGAGCGCATGAATCAGATCAATCAGCTTGTCGCCGGTGATACCGCCGGCCACACCGGTGATCAGCTTCTGCAAAGTGCCGAAAGCGCGAGCATCATCGGCAGTGGTCAGCATCGGGTAGGCCAGGAAACCTTTCGGCTTATTGATGCCGTCGCCGGAGGTGAAGGCGCTGCCTTCTTTTTCCGTAAACTCGCGCGCCGCTTCGGTGTTCAGCCAGCCCTCGGCATCGAAGAACATATCGTCCAGGCTGGTTTGGGTTGCCTGCGGGTTGCAGTAAATCTCCCCCATGAATGCCGAGATCTGACCGAGAGTCGGGGTTCCGGTCGCCGGGCGAGCAGCAGTCTCGCCAACCCAGCCAGAGCCTGCGCCACCAAGACTCACCAGACGCTTATAGTCCGGGGAGCCGACGGTGATTTGGTTGCACACCTGGCGCATCGGCGAAGTGTCCTTCAGCAGCTCGATAATGCTGCGATCCAGCTCTTCAGGAACCGCGTAGCCGCCATCGGCCTCAGTACCGATTTGCAGCGCCTTGGCTTGCAGATCGCCCAAGCCGGTATCGATACCCTTGCGCACAAACTGCATAAACGCTGTCTTGTGTTCGCTGGCCGCCTTCGTGCCGGTACCGTCAGGCCGCTTGAGGCCAGCCAGTTCCTTTTCCAGAGCGGATTTCAGCTCGTCCAATTCACTCAGCTTTTCGTTGAGCGTATCGACCTGGCCGGACAGCTTGCCCTTTTCTTCTTCCAAGCCGTCAATGCGCTTGTCGTTGATCTTTTTGAACTCGTCGAACTTCTTGCCAAAGGCGTCAACGACGTCTTCGATATCTTTCTTTTCAACAGCCATGAGAGGCTCCTTACATTCGGTCAATCAGGGATTTGAGGGATTGCAGTGCGTCGTCGGCATCCGCCTCTCGCGGTAATACTGCGCCGTAGCCTTTAGCCATGAAGGCCTTAGCCTGGGAGCCAGAAAACCCAACCTCTCGAAGGGCTCGCTCCACTTTGCTCGGTGGCGGTGTTTCACCGCGTGCCAGCAGAGATTTCACGTCAGTGATCCGGGCTTCATCGTTTGCCGGGAAGGTGACCAGGGAGACTTCCCACAGGTCGATTGCCTTCAGCAGCCAGATGCCCTTTTCCTTGTCGTATTCGTAATCGTCGAGCATGTAGCCGATGGACATGCCGGTCAGGCTGCCGGCCTTCATGTGTCCGTGGGCACGCTTGGCCAATGGGTCTGCGTCGATCAGCAATTGGCCTTTGACGTACAAACCGACATCGTCCTCGCGCATCTCGGTGTAAATTCCGATCGGCTCGCTCATGTTGTGTTGCCACAACATCGCCGGTAGACGCCCCTTCTCTTTCCACTTGGCTAGGCTGACTGCGAATGCACCGCGGATGACCACGTCGCCGTAGCTGTCTTCGACACCGAACACGGAGCCATAGCCTTCGAACTCGCCGCTGTCGCTGACCGATTTAATGGTGAGCGGCAGGTCAAGACGCTGTTTTGTCTGCATCGCCGGCAGCCTCTGGGTTGGTGGTCATGTTCATAGGGGTGAGGTAGATGTCGCCACCTTCACGGGGGTTTTCGTCCTCGAGTTCGCGGCAGTCGTTGGGGCTCAAGATCCCCCACTGAATACCCTTGCCGTAGGACTCATACCGCCCTTTCAGATCGCCACGCATCAAGGCGCCTGCGTTGAATTTGGCGTAGTGGGTCAGGCGGTCTTTCTCGCTGAGCAGGCCGACCTGAATGCGGTGCTCGATGCGGGTCATGATCGGAACCAGCGAGTAGTTCACGAAGCTCATGCCCATGTGCTCGATGTTGTTGAGCGTCATCTTTTCCATGCTGGCCACCAGGTGCGGCGGCACACGGAACAAACCGCAGATCTGCGCCTCGGTCAGCTTTTTCGATTCGATGAACTGGGTGTCTTGGGCGTTGAGGCTGATGGGCTTCCAGTCGAGTCCCATCTCCAGAATCATGGGTTTATAGGCGTTTGCCACCCCCATGTGCTCACCTTGGAACTCCGTCTTAAGCCGACCGAATGCTTCGTCGGTAAGCTGCTGCTCGGTTCGCAGAACACCGCTGGTTACGGCGCCGTTGGTGAATAGCTTCGCGGCATGCGCATCCATCGCCTGGCCCAGGCCAAGCGCCTGACGGGCATAAGCAATCGGATTCAGCCCGTTGAGCCCGTCCAGGGTGAACAGCCGGACATGCCAGATCTCATCTTGTGTGAGCGTCCGCTCGCCGGATTTGAAGTTGACCTTGTACTCAACAGACCAGTCATCCTTGAGTTTTGGCGTGACGATGTCCGGGCTGAGTGGAAGAAGCTCGACCACGTTTCCCAGCGCCATCACCTTGTATGCGTAGAAGTTGCCACGCAGACACAGGCACGCGACCAGCATTTCCCAGAACTCTTGGGCCGTCATGTAGCTGTTTGGGGCCATGGTAATCAGCGGATACAGCCGGTGAGCCGTAGCAGGCAATCGAACCCGGCCTGTCTGCTTCAATAGCCGGCAGGGAAGCATCCCCATCGACTCGGCCAGCACCCGCACGCAGTTGAATACAACCAACTGCTGCATGGCGCTGGTGGTGGTCACACGCTGGCCGGCATTAGTTTCATACCCAGCACCCAGGGCCTGGGCGAGTTTCTCCGGCGTATCGATGACCTGAACGCCCCCTTTTCTTCCAAGGAGTGCACGGAGCATCAGCGGCCACCTCGCACTATCGAGACAACGGACAAGGCAATCAGTAACGATCCACAGACAGTCAATGCCAATGGCTCACCCATCCAAGCCCAAAGGCCGCGAGTCAGCAGCCCAAGCCCAAGCACACCGACGAGATCGGGCAAAGCCTCTTTCAGCGCCTCCAGCTTCGGCGCCTTGGTTTCATCGGTCATAGGGTTCGAATTCCGTGTTTAGAGATGTGGTCAGAAAGGCTCTCCGCCGTCTTCTCCGTGGCGTTGGCTGCACCAACGGCCATGGCCATGGCGACAGCACCGTCAATGCGGCCGGTCTTTTTGCGTTTAGAAAAGATCCGGTTTTCTTGGGCGTCAGCCTCCATCACTGCTGATGCCACGTTCCAGGTAAGGCAGGGGTTCTCAAGAACCTGTATTTGCCCGGTGAGGATCAGGTCCTCGACCAGGTCAATGGAGTGAGTCATCCAAAGGTTGGATTCTCGAGCCGGCCGGAAGCCTTGGCCGTGCGGCACCAGGTTCAATTCAATGCCCTGAGCCTCAAGCTCAACTTCCAAATAAGTCATGTGATACGGGTCAAAGGCCAAGGCCTTGATGTCGTACTTCGCGGCCAACTCCCCCAACCGCTTGGCGACAAACGCGTAATTGATCGCCTTCCCCGGTGGCGCATGGATATGCCCATCCTCAAGCCAGATGTCATAAGGCACACCGTCAATCGCGGCACGATCAAGTAGGGTGTCTTTAGGCGTCCAGAATTCCGAAATGGACTTACCCAGCTCAGGAAAGTAGAGATTCAACGCGGTCAGATCTCGCTTGCCAGACAAGTCGAGTCCGCCGTAGCAGGACTGGCCGGCCAACTTCTCGGGGTCAAACTTGGCGCAACACGAAAGCCAGACGTCGATATCGACCCAAGGGTTTGCCGCATCCACCCACTGGCAGAAGTTCAGGCGGCGAACCGTGCTCGCCTTGGCCGGCATGCCTTTAGCGTCGGTGACCTGCTCGCGCAAATACTTCGGCTGGAAGGTGTGGCCAAGTGAAGGGTTGGCCTTACCCCAGCACTTCTCATCCTTGAATGGGTCATCCCCTTTATCCAAGGAGCAAATGAACGCAAAGAAACCATCGTTGAAGTGGCGGTGCCGCTTGGTCACCCCCTTTGAGCCAGACTCACAAACGTTTACGCCGAGCTGGTGATAGCTGTAGCAGACCGAATTTCGGTCGTGGCCGCTGTTGGTGATCATCAGGATCAACGCCTGACGCCGCCCCTTGGTACCGGCCCGCATGAACTCAACGGTCTTGTTGTTCTTGTGCTCGTGAACTTCGTCGATCAGCGCGCAGTGTGGACGCGGGCCAGACTGCCCGTCGTCGGAACTGATCGGCCTGAAGAACGAACCGGTTGCGAGGTAAGCGAGGTTCCAGACCTTCTCATCGCGACCAGACTTCTTGATTTTCTTCATCAATGATGGCGACTGATCGACCATCGCGACCGCATCGCGGAACAGGATCATTGCCTGGTCACGCTTTGTTGCCGCGGCGTAGACCTCGGCTCGCGCCTCACCATCAGAGGTCAGGCAGTACAGACCAATACCGGCCGCCAGGGGCGACTTGCCTGAGCCCTTGCCCGACTCAATGTAGACCGTACGGAAACGGCGAAAACCATCGGGGGCCATCCAGCCGAAGATCGATCCAACAATAAACGCCTGCCAAGGCAGGAGAACAAAGGGCAAGCCTTCATGCTCGCCACCATTGAGCTTGAGTACCGTCTTGAAGTAACGGATAGCGCGGTTGGCTTTCTCCAGATCCCAAGTCAGACCACGCTTCGGACCGTCTTCAAGGTCACGAAGATGGCGACCGCATGCATTTCGAATATCGGGGCCGGCCAAAACTTTGCCGGTATAAACCTCTTGAGCCCAGGCCGTTACTGGGTCGACCGCATAGGAAACCTTCTTGACCTCAATTGAAGAACTCGTCTTCCGGGTCTTTGCTTGGAGGTTCGCCAATGGCCTGGACCTTGGATCGGGCGGCGGGTGTCATGCCGAAATGGGTAAGGTAAGAGAGCAGCCGGCGGTCGGCGTCAGCCGCCATCGCCACAGCCGGATGCGCTTTGATCAGCCCGGCGTCGGTCGAATAGGTATGGCCTGCTACTGATATAACCTTGGTGAGGCGGCGAACTTCAGCGGCGACTTCGCACAGGCGTTCGAGGGTTTGAAGATCGGCTTCGGTGAGCACGCCCATCGACGCGGCAAGTGGGCAGAAGATTTTCCAGACTGCTTTTCCTTCGGCGGTCATGCTCGTTGGCGGCGTCTGATAAGACGCGACAGGCAGCTGCGGTTCGCGCTTGTTGTCCCTGGTCGGGCGCGCGGTGCCGGTGACCTTTTTCTGGGTCGAGGGGACCGGAGTTCTACCCTTCAAAAAAAGTCTCCAATTCTGGTTTTTTGCGTAAAGAGGGTCGAGGGCGGTCCTATGTGGTGGATTCCCGAACTTTTGACCCTCCCCCTAGGGGCAGTGGCGTGCCACACCGAATCGAAGCGAAACTGATGGAAATATTCTCATTTTCGCCGGTTCCAGTGGTGATTCGGGTCGATTGGCAGCCCGTTGACGTCGCAGCCGACCACGACGCCGGACTTTTCCTCGCGCTGCTTGGCACTGTCGTGGCAGAGCTTGCAGAGGCTCTGCAAGTTGGTCGCATCGAAGAAGAGAGTCACGTCGCCTCGATGGGGCTTAACGTGGTCAGCGATGCCGGCGGCAACCGTTCGGCCTTGCGAGGCGCAGCGACGACACAGCGGCTCGTCCTGTAGCTGCTTCCACCGGAGCCGGAACCACTCCTTCGTCTTGTAGAGGTGATGCCAAGGTGACGTGTTGGCCATCGCGGATTACTTACTCAGCTTTGGCTGCAGCACTACTCGAGCAATCATCACCAGGAGGCCGAGCACACCATAGGCGATCGGCGGCAAGACCACCTGTAGCGATGGCATTAGCTGTTCAGCCACACCCAATGCTGCGATAGCACCGCCAGCTTGAACGCTGGTCATGTTCAGCGCTTGTTTCCAGTTGTCGATCAGTTGCATGGGTGTCCCCTTATGAATTCTGTTGCGGATGTACTGCGTCGGTGACCGTCTTGCGCAGGTCGGTCAGGTCTGTAGCCAACTCGGCCAGATCCTTGTCGCGACGCTTCTCGGCCCACTTGAACCAGGCGCGCACCAATACCCATGCAGGCAGGCCGCAAACAAAGATGATTCCGCCCAGGGCGATAACCCCAACGTCGTCATTCGCCCATGAGCCAAGGCCCAGCCACCGGATGACGAAGGCGCCGCCGCAGATGCTGGATACCGATGTACTGATCATTGCGACGACGAACTCGCGCACGGTCTTCGGCAGCGTCATCGCCATAACGACGACGGCGGCCAAGACAGCCAAGAAGCCGAAGGCCCCCAGCTTGTACAGCGCGATACCGCCAGCGGCAGTGAGTGGACCGGGCTCGGACATAGATTGATATCTCATGGCGCCTCGGTATCTCGGCGTTGTGATTGGTCCGGCGCTCCATGCTGTCCTCTTCCGCTCGGAGAAAAGATGATTGCGTGGGCGCCAGATACGGAAAGGCCCCGCACGATGGCGAGGCCTGGAAATTAGCTAATGTCTTAGTCTGAACACGACAGCAATTGCCGAGGGAAGACATGAGCGAAGAAAAATTCACGCTGGATCAGGAAGATTTCATTAGATGCTTTATCAATGGCTGGATCGTGGATGCCCGGGATGGGGGGCTTATAGTTGGTCGCAGCCATGAAGACGGGCACATAGTGATGATGCAAGGTACGAGCACTTTCGGCAAGTTCGAGCAAATCGGCTTCGTCGAGGGAGGTGAGTACATAATGAGCACGGATGCCACGGAAGCGCACTACGACCGGCTGAAAGAGATTAACGAAGACAACAGCCCTTGCGGTGACGAAATCAGCGTCTCGTCAGATAGCCAGATCATCAACACGAGAGCTGAGCCGCACGATAAATTTCTCGTCATCCAGCGCCAATACATCATCAACATTAATTCTACGAGAAGACACTTCAAGGAATTGGAAGATCTAAATAGGCCTCACCGGTATCACCGCGGGCGAATTCTTTCAGACGAAGTCATCGAGGCAATCACTGAGCCTGGATTCGTAAAGTACTAAGACCCCAGATCACCAGGCGGTCAGCTAATTGCGGCGAGCTTCTGTCGCTGTAACTCGCAGATCAGCTTCAGATGGTCCTGAAGAATCACTGCTGTCAAACCGACCGATTCGCTCGCCGCCTGTGCGGTGCTGGAGATCGCCGATTCCAGCGGATCAATGGAGTAACCAGTCGCAACTCCGCACTGCAACTCCTCTCTGCAATCTCGAGCTTCAGCGCCGGGTGCAGCGATATCGGTCTTCATCGCCTCTACGGCTTGATTGCGAGCATCTGCGTCACCGGTATACCCGCCGCCCGTAAAGTCTTTCAGTTCGCCAGTACGGAGCATGCATCCTCTCCTTCCCAATCAGTGGAGCCGAAAACGAAAAGCCCCGCACGATGGCGAGGCCTTGGAATAGAAAGCAAAAAGCCCAGCGGATGACTGGGCTTTGTGTATCGTCTCTCATAACGCGCAAGATCGACATGATGGGCTTAAATTACGATCATTTCGCCACCACGTCAAGCAGCATCAATGAAGATTTCTTCCCGGTCGAATATCTCAGTCGCATGGATGACTGCGGCCTCTTCCAACGACTCAAGGCGCTTTGCGATGCCGGTCTTCCAGCGCCGACGTGTCGACTCTGGCTTGCCCTCCATGTCCCAGGTGTTCATGTCGTAGAACTCGGCCGGCAGGACGATCATGTCGGTGGAGCGCTTGTCGGTCTGGACACCCTTCAGCTTGGGAATGGCCCACGCAGTGAGCGCCTTATAGATGAACAGTTGCGGTGCAGGGGAAACCATACGAGCAACCAGGCGGCCGATAGCGGCAACCTTGTTCGCCTTGTGTGTGGAGTATTTGGCGACCAGCACATCCCACTGAGCTGGCTCAAGCTGACGGTGCAGGAGCGCGTAGAGGCAGCAGTCATAGTCGAATTTGTCACGCACGGACAAGGTACTACCCGTACCGCCAGAGCGAAGGTCAGCGTCGATCAGCTTCTGCCACGACTGCTTGGTGCTGTTGTCGATGTTGTCGGCTGCCAGTACTCGGACCAGCGTGCCCATTACGTCCTTATAAATACCCATGTCTCAATCCCCCTTATAAGACGAGCCACCCGGGCCACGCCGATTGATGTCCTGGTACTGCGCAACGGCTCCATCTACTGCCGGCGCTGCCTTCAAGCTGTGACGCTCCCGGCGCAGCAGCATGCCCAACTGCACCACCAACTCTTCGATCGGCAGCGGCTCCAGGGTGATGGCGTGCACCTGGCCCGAAGCGTGGCAGCCGATGCAATCTAACTTGTGAAACAGGCCTTGGATGACTCCCTTCCCGGCGCACGATGGGCAGTCGGTGAGCGGGATCAGGCGACGCGCAAAGGCGGGGCCGTGGGTCTTTTTATCCATTTTTAAACCTCGCCTATGGTTGTTTCTTGAATGGCCTCGCAGCCCCTGTGTTCCGTGGCTTGCAGCGCATTACCAGAATCTTCAAATCTAAAGCCGGTCAATCCGTGAATGACTGCAAACCCTTTCTGATCTAGATGCGCGTGCCATTGCTCCAGCGCATCACGCTTGCGAGCCATGACGTCGGACTGTATGTACACCTTCACGTTGTGGCCCATCGCGTGGTTGATCAGCAGCTCACCGATCAGGTGGTCAACGCCGAGGTCTGCCCAACCGGTGCGGGCCACCTTGCGCAGGTCGTGACTGGTCCACTCGCCTTTGCCCAGCCGACGGAACACGGCGCAGCCCTGAGCCTCACCGAGTGCCTTGCCATTGCGCGCAGGGAACAGGAACTGGCCGTCATAGCCTCGGGCATACTGACCGTTGCGGTACTTGATCAGCAGCGCGCAGGCCTGCTCGGTCAGGGGCAGGTGATGCTCGACGCCGGTCTTGGTGTGCTCGGCCGGGATGAACCACTCGCGCTCGGCCAGGCTGATGTGCGACCAACGCGCCATGCGGGTTTCGCCGATCCGCGTGCCGTGGCACAGCATCATCAGGGCCAGCATCGAATCCAGCGGCGCAGCGGGCATGACCTCGGTCAAATGCGCCAGCAGGCCTTCCAGTTGAACGCCACGCAGACGGGACGGCTTGATCCCGACCTTCGCTTTGGAGAAGTCGTTGAACTTGATCGCCGTCATTGGGTTGGCCGTGATTAGGCCCAACTTGAAGGCCTGACGGAAAGCCAGGGCCAGCAACTGGAACACCGAGCGCACGTAGTCGATGGAAATGCTTTCTTGCAGCGGCCACATCAGCTCGCTATCGAGCGCGGCCTTGTCGATGCCGGCCAGCGGCAGTTCACCGAGACGCGGGATCAGGTGGCATTTGATCATCGAGGCGCCGGTCTTTTTGCGTTTGCTGGACAGGTTCCGGTCTCGCGCCATGCGCTCGGCGTACCAGGTCATCAACTCGCCGGTCGAGACCCACTTCGACAGGTTCGAGCCGGTACCGGCCTCCAGTCGCAAGCGAATCGCCGGCAACGCGGCAATGACCTGCTTCGTGTTGAGGTCGGGGAAGCTGCCGATGAGATTCCACTTGCCCTTCACCACCAAATACCAAGACGCCCGGGCGCGGGCCTGAGTGAAACGCAGGTACAGGCCGCGATTCTCGATGTCGCGCAGGTCCCGGACATCGCCGGCGGCCTGCCGCTTGATCTCGGCATCGGTGATCTTTACTGCCGCTGAACTCATGCCGCCACCACAGTTGGTGCCATGCGCAGATAAGCGCGAATCTGCTCCATCGCGTCGAAGTGGCCACGACACACTACCGCGAGATAACCCTGCTCGTTGAGTTTGCGGATACGTTCGTGCTGGCTGGCCGAGATCGCGGCGTCGTTCGGTGGCGTGGCCTTGAACTCGATGTACAAGCCAAAATAGCCGCCGCGCGCCATGGTCAGCACCAGATCAGGAATGCCGGCCTTCACGCCCTGGGCTTTCAACTTGCCGGCGACCGCCTTGACGCGGTGCCCACCGTTGGGGACGTGATACATCAACTCGAACACCGCGGGGTACCGCAACTCCAGTTCGCGCATCAATGCGGCCTGTTCCCGCCCTTCCCGGTCGACTGGCTTGGCGCGCACGGCCCTTTGCTTGAACAGTTTGGGTTTGGCGGGAGTCATACTTTTTCTCCAGTAGATCGGTCGATCACTTCAAAGGTCGTAGGCCACAACCGTGCACCGTAGGTTTTTGCCATTTGGACGCATCTGAAAATGGCGACAGCTCGGTCTGGCTCGTAGGTGAGATCCCACTTGTAACCGCAGCAGTGCACGGCGTAGCGGTAGTCGTCTGGGTTGGTTTGTTCGAGGTACGGATCAAGCATGGTGAGCGCTCCCTACGACACGGGCTGAAGGCTTCAAACCGAACCGGCGCAGGAGCTGCTCACGGGCAGACTGGCCGTCTGTGGATATCCCCATCCTCGAAACCTGCGCCTGGGCAACCCGCTCGGTCAGTTCGGAAGCCCACTCAACCGCTGACTTGTTTCCGTCATGACCAATGCCAACGGCGATGTCCTCCAGAGGGAGGCCCTGCACCAATCGGCGAATCGTGATGTCGTAAGCGCGGTCAAAGACCTTGCTGGCTTTCTCAGGGATCTGGTCACACAGGTTGTGGATTTCACACTGAAGCGCGGCGTGTCTGATGGCGGGATGGGACCAGGTACGCTCACCAAATCGGCTCGGATGGGAATTCTCCAACGCCTCACGAAAGGCCCGGTCGTGCGACGGAATACCCAACATCTCCGGTGTCGGCTGGCACAGCTTGATGAACTTGCCGACACTCGGCATGAAGTCCGTTCCCAGCGATCTGCAACGTTCAATACCGAACCGGATCTGCTCAAGCTGGCTGATCCCCTCGACGATGAAGGCCTTGGTCCAACTGCGCTTGGCGGTATTCAAAGCGGAATCCGTCGGCCAGGCCTGTTTCCACGCCGGAAAGATCGCCTGCAGCTCCTTGAAAAGGGCGTTGACGACATCAATCGTTCCGGGCGGCAACGTCTTCGGGATAACGGGCATGGCTGGGGGCTGATAACTGCCAACAGCGGCGCGCAGGTCTGTGGTGGCGCCTGCTGCTTTCATGAGTTGGGCCGCACTCCTCAGCGGCTGTGACTTGTTCACAGGACACCGTCCAAGTCGTCCGCCCAGTCACGGCTGTCGAAGTCAGGAGATGCCGCCGAGCGCTGAGGGAACTGCTTCACATTCGAAGCCGCTGCCCGCGCCTTGTCGTTGTTCACCCACTTGACCAGCATGCCCACCCATTCAGCCTGGGTGTTGACCTGGTGCTGAGGTTCGTAGTGACCAGTGAATGCGACGCGAACTTGCTCAGTGAACAGGTCAAGCGACAACCCGCGGTGCAAGGCGTAGGTTTTCAGCAGTGTTTCATCCGGCATCCAGTCGAGAGTCATTTCGCTTGGCATGCGAGGATCGACGGGCTCCTGCGCAGAGAGAGGTTCTTTATTCTTCTCTACATCTTCTTTAGGTAACGCACCGCTAACGCTCGCAGCGTTACTTTTACCGTTACTTGCTTTGTGATTTGCCACCCGCTTTGCTGTGAGAAGCCTGTTTTTAGCAGTCTTCCCGTTATGACGCTCGAAATGTGGAAGGCTGATCACGCCGTCGAGTTCGATCATCCAAGCGACCGATTTCATGTGCTCGCAGAAACCGATAACGCCTACGAGACGATCCAGTAACTTTTTGCTAACGCTTGGAGCGTTACCGTTTTCGGTTTGTTGGTCGAACCAACCCCACACACGCATCAGCTTTCCGACGACAGCGTCAGGGTCGATATCGGCCAGGTCTGCGATCTGGCAGACCTCAGGTTTATCCAGGGTGGTGAGTTCGAATTTAATCCAGTCGCCGGCCATTACGCAGCCTCCTGCAAAAGTTCAGCAAGGCGGGTAAGGCCTTTCGGGGTGACCATAGGGTCGAAGGCAGCTCGCTCTACTCCGGTTTCCGGATCAGGCTTCAGGGCTGTTACTTTGTGCGTCATGTGGCCGGAGGTAATGCGCGGCTGGAAGGCAACCCAGCGTTTGCCCCCGTGGCGCCGGAAGATCCAGCGGTGCTGCTCAAGCCAGCCAAACAGGCGAGACGGAGCCATACCGAGCTGTTTGGCGGCATCAGTGATGCAGATTGCGCCACCAGCTGCAGCGAGCCGCTTGATGGCAGCGACCTTCGGGGCCTGGTCGGAAATCAAACGCTGAAGCTCACCGTTCTTATCTGCCAAATCAGCAGCAAGACGCAGGGCTTCGGGAAGAGACTGCGGAATCGTGACAACCTGTCGTGACACGTTTTCAAGCTCGCTCAAACGTGTCACGACACGATGGCGAAGGGGGATGCTGTATCCGGTAAGCTGGGTTTCAGTCAGGACACGGTCAAGGTGAAATTCGGCGGTGTAACCCCGGCTGTCCTTGACCTCGTGGAGATGGCGCAGATCTGCGCCATCATCTGACAGCGCCTTGCGCATCACGCGGATGTCACGGATGACGTCCTTGTGCTGCTTGCCAGTGAGATCGGCGATCTCACTGCTCGACATGGTGACCGTATTGCTTGGAGCGACGATCGTGTTCATAATGGCCCCTCAAGTGTTTGTGTTGTGAAGAAGCCGGTCTAGCCACCGGCTTTTTTGTGTCTGCGATTCAGGCGATTACTTTTCAGCAGACGCGACCAATCCCGCCGACTGAGCTACCGCTCTCAGCGTTCAATGTCCCCACACGTCCTGATGTATTACCGTCCATTCCATTTCCTCTAATGATCTTCCTGGTTTAAGCGACCTAGCTGATAGCTATGGCTTCATTGCAATCGGCCCCCGCCGATGTATTGCTTTTGCTGAGCTTTTCTACTGGATGCATCAACAGCTAAATCCAGAGTGCTGCTCTAAGGACGCCGCCGGCGGATAATTTCCCCAGGCTTTCGAATCAAGGCTCAGACTTTTTCAGTGACTGCGAAGGAAAAGGGCGTACTTCTTCGGCGACGTAGGCCCCGTCTAACTTTCTGGTCACGTAAATATCGCGACCAACGCGCAAGGCTTTGTTCAGGGCACCTTGACTCATGCCTAGCAGCGCTGCGGCCTTGGTTTGGCCATGTTCGATAGAAAACTCATTCAAAGTGATGCGGCACATCGCCTTATCTCCACGGGCATGTATGGCGCGATAATATCTCCCATGGAGATATTTAGCAACTCCATTGGAGATGGTGGATTATTGCCACGGGGAATATTCTTTGCGAATGACTACAGAACGACGACCGCTTGAAGACTGGGAAAAGGCTGAATGTGCAGCTCTGAAGGCTGAACTACAGGCTTTCAATGCACGATCGCCGAAAGAAAAGAGGCTCACCCAAGAAGAGGTTGCGCATAGCTTGCGCATGAGCCAAGGAACGCTCAGCAGCCACCTGAACGGTCATCGAGCAATCAACCTCGAAATGGCCTCCCAAATGGCTCGGCTTCTCGATATCCCTGTCGAGCGCTTTAGCAAGCGGCTGGCCAGCGAGATCGGCGAACTGAGCAATGTTCCGAGGACAAATGCAGCCGTCCGTTCAACCGAAGGCGCGGCCAGCAAAGTAATGGAGATGCTTCGCAAGCACTCTGGAAAGAAGCTCGATGAGAGTGCGCAATCCAAGATCATGAGAGCAGTCACAGAGACCCTGCATGATGTGGACAGGAACAATGTTATCCAGGCTGACTTCTCTGGATTGCGTCCCCGCAACAGTGAAATCCTTATCCCTCAGTACGACATACGCGCGGCCATGGGCGATGGCCAGGTGCCGGCTGACTACAATGAGGCGATCCGAAACCTGGTTGTGAGAGAAGATCTACTCCGGGAGAAAGGAGTCTCCTATACCTCGAACTCGGCCTTGGCGATGGTGACCGGCTGGGGACAGAGCATGGAAGGCACAATTGAGGACAAGGATCCTGTAATAGTTGATCGCGGCGTAACCGAATATATTGGCGAGGGCGTCTACCTGCTGACTTGGCACGGCGAGCTTTTCATCAAGCGTATTCAGCGGAAGGACGAAGACCACTTGTGGTTAATCTCCGATAACAAAAATTACGAAAAGCAGAGCGCCAGGCTGGATGATGTGACCATAAAGGCCAAGGTGCTGATGGTATGGAATGCCAGAAAGGTTTGAATAGCTGAAATCGAAAGCCCGCCACCGAGCGGGCTTTTTTGTGTCTGTCAGTAAGGTGGTTCGTCATCTATCACGCACAGCTCGCCATGCTCCTCTACTGCCGGGTCCTCTTCGTCGAGAGCCTCCCATCTAAGCGTCACCGAATCATCATCATTGAAGGTCATCTCCAGGACCACCGTTTCGGATAGCAGGCCCATCACCTCTTCCCACTCCCTTTCCCCGTCTGTATCAAGGCGATGGATTGTGACCCAACGCTGCTGCTGAGCAACGGGATGATTGATCATCGCGGACACCCGCAGGCCAAGGCGCTCAAGCCCTATCATCTCCTGACGCACCTTTTCAACGATCTTCTTCGGCTTTGCCATGCAACCCCTAAACTGTATATCCATCCAGTTGTTTTTAGATCATAGCCGAGCAGTTTGGAAAAGTTAACCCCTCGTTCCTCGACCAGATTCGCGACCTGCTGGAAATAAATATCTCCACTGGAGTTGACTTAAATATTTCCATGGGAGATATTTGTGCCATCGCCGGATAACTACCGGTCACGACAAGCCGGAGACTCGCCGGCTACCACGCCAGGGGGGAATCCCGGGCCCAGCCCCCGACAAGGGGATCGACTGGCTCATTAATGAGATCGCTCTTTAGAACCGAATTTTTCACTGATGCACCTGGTAGTCCGGGTGCATTGGGAAAACAACCGGGAGTCAAAACGATGGAAACAGAAATCGTAAATGGCACATGGAAGGGTCACCTCGGTCGTGGCCTGGCACCACGAGAGCTTCAGTTTCTTCTCTGGGTTGCCCTCGGGCTCACCGCGAAGGAAATCGCACGGGAAGTGGGTATTTCGCCGGCCACCGTAGCGAAACGCCTTACCAACGCAATGTTCAAGCTCGGCGTCACCCGCCGCGCCGCCTTGGTGGCCGAAGCGATGCGCCGCCAGATCATTTCGCCAATGTGCTTCGTACTGGCTGCGCTGATCGCCATGCACGCAATGCTCGATGGCGACTCAATGCGCCGTGACCGCCGCGTCCCTGAGCGCCGCATCGCCCAGATCAGGACGACAAAGCGCGCCGAGGCATACGACTACCACGCATAAGCATCACTGAAGCACCTTCTCGCGAGGGTGCTTTGGGATGACAAAGAAGGAGAATCGCTATGCAGCAGCAAGCACGCAGTTCCGAGGAACTGCAGCGAGTGGAATCACCATCACTGACCTCTCGGATAGAGGCCGCTCTTATGACGCTGGCTCAGCAAGGCGAGCCAGGTCTTCGGACGAAGATGACGCTAATGCACCCAAGCACTGAACTTGATAAGGACAGCTGCTTGAAGTACTCAACGATCGTGCTTAGTCGGACAATAGCTGCTTCATTACAAGCTTTGCCTCTTCAGGATTTTGAGACGACTTCGAAAGAGTTAGCTGAATATCTCGCTTCAGAATTCGAATGTCCGTGACCCCATACCAGAAGCCATCCACCAACTCGATTGCGTCACCGACTTTGATCGGCTGATCAGTCTCGTGGTGCGTTGGATTCATGTCGTCGGAGTCATGCTTGAACTTCAGTTTGAACTTGCGCATTCGCCGTAAGCCCTCCTTTGCAGGCTGTGTTGTGTGAGAGCGCTCAGCCTAGCGCAAAGCCCGTCACCTGGGCAGTGGTGAGCTGGCCGCTGGCCACCCTACCCCAGCGAGGCAATCTCTGATGAAGCACGCAACAGCAATCGCCCAACTCGAAATCCACGCTTCCAACTGCGAGAACAATGCCGCGATTCAGGAGGCCGAAGGCCAATTCGAAGACGCGGCGAACAACCGCACCAACGCTGCCGACTACCGCCAGGCGATCGAAGCGCTCCAGGCTGGATAAGCATCACTTCTGCCCATTCACTGAGTGGGTAGCGGGATGCGGATGACTCTGCACCGCGCAACGCGGCCCCCTGCATATCAACCAACCCAGCACGGAGGATTGGCAGCCATGTAACCGACAGATATCGAAGCCCGCCCAATGGCGGCACCTGCGATCACGTAGGGAGGTCTTCGTGACGCAAACAAAAGCCCGGTTCCGATCGGGCTTTTTTACGCCTGCCTTTATCCGCCAGCACTCTCCCCTGCGCCCAGCGGCAGCCAGCAGGAGGCCCGAGTGCTGACGAATAAACGCAACCCCACAGCAAGGAATCGCCATGCATCAATTACTTCAGCAGCGAGTCGACGGGGTTGCCGCCCTGCGTGCTCGTGCAAGCATTGCCACCGCCGCGTTCTACGCCCTGATTGGCAAGGAGCAGCCTGTGCAAGAAATTCGCTACCAGGTCGTCACCAAGGGCAACGCCTATCACATTGTCGAGCGTTCCACCGGCTTGACCAAAGGCTTTCGCTGGACGTGGAAAAAAGCCATCAACTTTGCTCAGGTTTTGGAAGCGCGCGCCGATGGCATCAAGTTCCCGGGGCAGCCGTGAGACGAATCAGCAACCAGGTGCGCCAGCGACGACGACAGACATGGCTGGATCTACCGGCCCACGGAATTGAAGAGGCAGGCCATAGCCAAGAGCAACGCGGATATTCAGCGGGACAAGCGCGCCAAGGAGAGAGCTTTGCTGGACCGGATCGGCGCCGAGAAACGGTCGCTGATTGTGTCGAAAGCGCTGGATGATGCGCTCCGGGTGTTGGGCGAGCGGCACGACTTCGAGGAATGGCAGGAGACGGTGTCCACGCTCCTCATCAACCTTGCAGCTGCGCCCGCCGAAGATTCCGCCCGCTTCGCCATCATGTCGCGACACAAATTCACGATCAGTGAAAACGTGTCGCGCAAACTTGAGCTCGCCTACAACCGCGAAGCCTTGCGCATCTGTCACGAAAATTGAGCTCGCCCTGCAAGAAATTTTTCTCTTGCAGCGACAATTCTTTCGATCAGCGCGGGGGTCTGAGTATTGCCGCACTCATCAACAAGGATAAGGGTGAAAGAGCACTTACAGCCAATGTCGTTTCCGTCTTCCTCCATCCACGCCCGGATTTCGTCAGCCGTGTATAGCCGGCCGTGACGCTCAGCGTGCGAGTCTCTTGTAGTCGGTGAAAGTGCAGACATGTGCATGAACCGATGCGAAATCTGGAGCCTCTGGCAGTCCTTCTCGTCCATCTCCAGACGGATCAACCTCATTTTTTGTAGCGCGGAGTCGCTCACTTGTTTGGACATTGCTCTGCCCCCCCTGAAAAACCGTCATAAAACAACATCCACCCACAAACTTCCACTGTCGCATCCGGTCACGGAGGGCGGCGCCTACCCGAGGTAACCGCTACGCCAATTGCAACAGATACCGCCGAGTTCCTTGAATAACTGAACGGCGGCTCATTCGCCAAGCTGACACTCGGCACCTTCGATCCAAAATGAAAAATAGGTAACCCGTCCGATACAGCGGGTTACCCCTTCAACCGGATGGCTCACCTATATTTGTTGCATCCGGCCGCGGAGGACTACTCCATCTTGATTGATGGTCGATCGGCGCAACTCTGGATCGTTTGCATCAAGGCAGCGGAATTGCAGCTCGGCATTGGCGTAGCGACCGTATCCCGAATCTCGCGATGCCTCTTTCACTGGCATCAGCTGCTTCCCTTTGCTGTCACAGAAAGCATTGGCTTCCTGGTACAGCTCGGCCTTTACGGCTCCGCCGCCAAAGGTAGTGAAGCTGCCATCCTTCGCAATCATGTATGTGTCTCGCCCCATCGGCACAACACTTGGTCCTGAACAACCGGTTATGAACAGGGCAATCGTTGAAACCAGTAACAGCCGCATTTGCGCGCTCCATGCATGAGTGATGGCGAATCATATGGCTATCACCTTGTCGCTTCACCATTTTTCATATTGCCGCATCCGGTCACGGAGGGCGGCGCCTGTGACTGGAGATAACCCAATGAGCATTCCCGCAAATGCTTTGAGCGACGAAGAGTGCCTGCACTATGCCGCGCTTGATCCGGCGGCCGCCGCCGAACTGACTCGCCGCTTCACAGCGCAAAGCATCGATCCAAGCGCCGAGCGCGAAGAGTTGCGCGAAGACATCCGCCGCCTCGAAAGCCAGGCGAGCGATGACGAAGACGAGTTGGCGAATCTTCGGGATGACGCGGGCGAGGCCTGCACCTGGATCAAGCGAGCGATGGACCCGGACGACCGGGAGCTTTCACTGAATGCGCTACTTCAAAAAGCGCTCGACTGCCTGGAGTAAAGCCATGAGCACATTTGCCGTATTCGGAATGAATGAGCACTTCGCCCGCGAAGAGGCGAAGCGCAAGGTTCGGGACTTCAAGATCGAGAAAGGTCAGCGGATCGAGCTTTCAATGAGCCAGTGGCTCCAGGCTGTCGAAGAGCGCGTGATCAAGATCATGGACGGCAAGCGGGTCGCCCAACTCAGCAGCATGTTTGATGCCCCCCAGTACGCCGCCGAGTATGCGGAGCGCATCCGCAAGCTTGGTCGATGCCGCGACGTGATTATCAGGGCGAAGATCAAGCTGCCGCAGAACGATGCGAAGCGGAAGTCGGCGACCAAGCTTTCGTGGATGGACTACTCGCCTGAGTCAACAGCGGCCGCCTGACCCATCCTCACCGATTGTACTAAGAGCGTAAGAGCAGCTCATTTTTTTGCGGGCAGTGGCGGCGGTGGAGGTGAGGAAGGTCTTTGGGATACCACGACTTTTTTCGATGAGCCGTCATTTGCGACCTTAACCTTATCTCCTCCACGGACATTCCCTTCTCTAAACTTGTCACTCATGGTCTTTGGCTCCATTGGCTCTTAGGGATCAACTCAATAACAATACTGCCGAATGGCTTGCAGAGATAGACAAAAGGAACCTCATAAAGAAATTCCGAATCGCTGTACCTATACACTTTCACGTCTGCAAGCACCACCTCGTGACACGACGGATTCTCAGCGAAGGAAATCACCTGCCCTTCGTAAGTTAGATCATCAGGCTTATCTCGTATGTAGATCCAATCTACATCTTTACCACCCATGAAATATGAAAAAAGGTTCTCATCACCGAATTTTGTTGAAACTCCCAACCGTCTTGCGACCCTGTTGAAAACCTTATGGTTTACACAGAAGGATGAAACAAGTGCTACCGGAAAGGCAAATGCTGTTGCCCAGAACACTTCGCTTGCGTTTACCCCGGTCTCGGCCTTTAAAGCAGCCTGCCATATGCCTAGCCAGCTCCACTGCGCCGGAAAGCCTTCCGCGCGCACCAAATCAACAACAAGGTAAAAAGCTTGTAATCCGACATATGACAAAACCCCTAGTACAAGGGAATACAAGCCAAACTTAAAAGAGTCCCACTTGGCATGAAAAGTTATTTTGTCACTGATAATTGCCGCAATAATCCCCGGAAGCATTATCACAATTAACGTAACTACAAGCTGACTCATATCCACTTCCATAAAAATGGTCGTTCCAGTTTATTTATTCGATCACAGTAGTGCACCAGCACAAATTGAGCCAGATAGTCCAAAAACTTTTTTATCTGCCCCCTCTTATACCTCCCCTGCACCGCCCGGGCATGCCCCGGCATAGGACGCCCCATGCCCACAGAAAACAAACCGGCCGAGCCGTTTCAGCGCGAAGACCGCTACATCGTCATCAAGCGCAGCGATGTCGCCAACTTTTGGCGTGACGATGTGCGGGAACAGTTTATGGCAGCTCTTGAGCGCCTGAACGAACATCACGTACGCATCCCGCAACGGCAGTACGTGGTGATCGAAAGCGACTGGCCCGAGTACGAGCCGGTCTGGCAGATGATCGAGCGACGCATGACTGGGCAGCCGCCAGTGACAGCAGTAGAGGAACTGGATGCGGTTCCGCACTGGCGCGACAAGCATGCCCTGGCCATCAAAGAACGTGACGCCCTGCAGCAGCGCCTGAACGCAGCCGATCAGCGGATTGATGACTGCGCCGGTACCTGCGAGTGGAGTCGGGAAGACGACAGCGGCATCTGGAATAGCGGCTGCGGCGTGACCTGGTCATTCCATGATGACGGTCCGGAAGAGAATGGCATGCACTTCTGCCACTCCTGCGGGAAGGCGCTGATTGTTGAAGCCGCTGACGCAGACTCGGTAGAAGCTGGCGACTGGCACATGAACCCATGCAAGCAAGGTCACCGGGATGTCGGCGCTGCTGGTGGCGTAGCGCACTGCTACACCTGCGACGAGAAGATCACGGCGGCCACCACTCAGGAAGCGTTTGAACTCTGGAACGCAACTCATCCAGCCGGTGCACAGTCAGCCGAATCCCGATAGGAGTACATCTGTACTCCACCCCATCTGTAACTCCCCCCCCCCTTCAAAGTCAGCCGCTATAGCGGCAAGGACGAAGTCATGCCTGAAGAAATAGTTTTGATCCAGTCCGTCCCTGTTGTGCGTGAGCCAGATGGCTGGTGGCATCACCCCGATCTGCCGATGTTCGAGGAAGACCAAGGCGAAGAATCGCGGCAGTGGGTCAAGGCTCAAGGCCTGACCATTGTGACCGCCGAAATGGAATACGAGGTCGATACCGACGACGACCCGTATTTCGAACAAGGAGAAGGCTCCTGCGCGCACTGGGAGCCGAGCAAACCCGACGGTGATGGCTGGTTTGTACTCGCGATCTCAGATACCGATGACGGCCCAGTCTGCTGGTGGGCTCGCCGCGAGGTCACGCCATGATTTTCGCCCCGCTCTACATGCTCTGGCTCATCTACAAGGGGCCGCGTCGGTAAGGGTTCACCCCGCCAGTCCCCTCAGGGGAGAAAGCGTGTACGCAACTGGCGAGGTGAACCAATAAACCGTAGCTCACCTTCAACGTGCCCTTCACACCCTCCATCTGAAATTTACGTAACCACCCACTGCCGCCCCGGGCGGCTTGGAGCACCCAATGAGAAAAGAACTGATCAAGATCAGTGAGTTTCAGCGCCGGCGCTGGGGCGAGAACGGTACACCACAATGCCCCCAGGCGATTCGCAACCACATCCGTAACGGCGTTGTACCGGGCGAGCAGATCGGAAAACTCTGGTACGTTGACTGGACCGCATTCACCCGCTCGGACGGCAACGACCTGGTGGCGATGGTATTGAAAGGAGCTGCATGATGGCACCACGGCCGCGCAATACTGCGAACAAAAGCCTTCCGCAGAACCTGTACTTCGATGCGCGGCGCTCGACCTATCGCTACCGCCGGCCTACCGACGGGAAGTGGTTCCAGTTTGGTACCGACCGCATCAAGGCCATCGACGCTGCGAAACAGTTGAACCTGGAGTTTATGCGTGGTGCCGACCTGGTCGGTGCTGTGCTGAACAACTCTGCTGAATCGTTTGCCGGCTTCCTCGATACCTACGAGCGCGAAGTGCTGCCGCCGCGAGAACTGGCCAAGGGCACGCTGAACCTGTACGCGGTGCACTTCCGGCGCTTTCGCAAGCAGTTCGAGGGCAAGGCCGTCGACCAGATCACGATCCGCATGGTCGCGGAGATGCTGGATGCCCTCACCCCTCGGACGGCAAACCAATGCCGGGCGCTGCTGATCGATATTTTGAATCACGCTGCCGCCAAAGGCCTGTGCCCGGACAACCCGGCGGCCAGCACAATCAACCGCATTGAGAAGAAACAGCGCAAACGCCATACCGTCGAAGGCTTGAAAGCCATCCGGGAGAAATCGCCAGCCTGGCTAAAAAATGCGATTGACCTCGCCCTGATCACTGCCCAGCGCCGGACGGACATTCTGGACATGCGCTTCGACGGCGTTCGGGAGGGGTTCCTGTACTTGGTACAGAAGAAGACGGCAAAGGCCAGTGACGCGGCGTGGATCCGCTTCCGGGTGACACCTGAGTTGCAAGCCGTGATTAGCCGATGCCGTGACGACACTGCTTCGCCGTACCTGGTGCACCGCAAGCCTGATCGCCTGAAACAGAAACAGGCACAGACCAAGGACCACTGGACGAAGATTGAAGAGCGGTATTTGACGCGAGCATTCAAGGATGCCAGGGAGGCGGCAAACTGCTACGCGGGATGGAAGGAAGAAGAGATGCCGGGCTTCCACGAAGTGCGAGCGCTATCGCTGCACCTGTACAAGAAAGCCGGAAAGGACGGGCAGAAAATCGCAGGTCATGCGAGCGAAGGCATGACCAAAAACTACCAGCGGGACCACGAGGAAATCGTCTGGTCTGAGGCAATTCCAGACCTGAATATCAGCGAAATCACCGGGTAGTTTTGCGCCAGTTTTGCGCGGGTTTTGCGCAGGCACAAAAAAGCCGATCTATCTGATCGGCTTAAGTGTCTGATTTTACTCAGTAAATATGGTCGGGACGGAGTGATTCGAACACTCGACCCCTAGCACCCCATGCTAGTGCGCTACCGGACTGCGCTACGCCCCGACTAGGCGTGAAACCTGTTCCTCATCTCGAGGAACGCTCAAGAATATATCGCAAGCTTTTGAAAACTGGAAGTATTTAAAAGCGAGAATTTATTTCTTGAGTACCACCAGAACATCTTCCAGCTCGGCGATCATCTGGCGGATCATTTGCTTGTATTGGGTGGTGTCGTCTTTGGCTTCATCACCGGACAAGCGCAGGCGCGCTCCGCCGATGGTGAACCCCTGATCGTAAAGAAGCGCGCGGATCTGCCGGATCATCAGCACGTCCTGGCGCTGATAATACCGGCGGTTTCCGCGGCGTTTGACAGGGTTGAGTTGAGGAAACTCCTGCTCCCAGTAGCGCAGCACGTGTGGTTTTACCGCACACAGCTCGCTGACTTCACCAATGGTGAAGTAGCGTTTGCCCGGGATGACGGGGAGCTCGTCGTTATGACTTGGTTCCAGCATAAGCCTCAACTCGGGCCTTCAACTTCTGCCCTGGACGAAAGGTGACCACACGGCGAGCCGTGATCGGGATTTCTTCCCCCGTTTTCGGATTGCGGCCAGGCCGCTGGCGTTTGTCCCGAAGGTCGAAATTGCCGAAACCGGACAATTTGACTTGTTCGTTGTCTTCGAGAGCGTGCCTGATTTCTTCAAAAAACAGTTCGACCAATTCCTTGGCCTCCCGTTTGTTCAGGCCCAGCTCTTCATACAGACGTTCCGCCATCTCAGCTTTCGTCAGAGCCCCCATACGTCACTTCCTTAACGTGGCGTTCAACCTTTGTTCGAGCGAGGTGAGGATGTTTTGCGTTGCGGTATTCACCTCATCGTCATTAAGAGTGCGCGATGGATGCTGCCAGGTCAAGCCGACTGCGAGGCTTTTTCTATCAGGATCAATGCCTTTACCCTGATACACGTCAAATAGCCTGAGGTCTGTCAGCCATTCGCCTGCATTTTCACGGATTACGTCCAGTACAGCCGTGGCTGCAACGTCTTTGTGAGCAATCAGCGCAAGGTCACGACGCACTTCAGGAAAGCGCGATAACTCGTGGAATTTTGGCATTTTGCCCGACGCCACTTCCGCCAGAACCAACTCGAAGACGAAGACCGGACGGTCGAGACCGAGAGTTTTCGACAATTCAGGGTGGATCGCGCCAATGAAGCCGACCAGGCGACCGTCACGCTCGATGCGCGCGGTTTGACCCGGGTGCAGCGCTGGGTGTTTGCCCGGCACGAAAGTGAACGCATCCAGGGCACCGGCAAAACCCAGAACCGCTTCCACGTCAGCCTTGACGTCGAAGAAGTCGACGGTATCGCGACCCTGCGCCCAGCCTTCCGGCAAGCGACTGCCGCAAACAACACCTGCCAACATCGGCTCTTGCTTCAAACCTTCAAGCTGACCAACGAAACGCAGGCCGCTTTCGAACAGGCGCACGCGATCCTGCTGGCGGTTCAGGTTGTGCTGAAGCGCCTTGACCAGACCCGGCCACAGCGACGAACGCATGGCGGCCATGTCATTGGAAATCGGGTTGGCCAGCAGCAACGGTTCAACACCCGGATTAAACAGTTCGAACTGTTTCGGATCGATGAAGCTGTAGGTAATTGCTTCCTGATACCCACGGGCAACCAGCAGGCGGCGCAGTTCAGGCAGGTCGCTACGGGCTTCTGCCTTGGCTTGCGGCGCCAGACGCGCTTGCGGATAACGAACCGGCAAACGGTTGTAGCCGTACAGGCGTGCCAGCTCTTCGATCAGGTCGACTTCCAGGCTGATATCGAAGCGATGGCTTGGCACTTCTACACGCCACTGCCCTGCCCCGTCGGCAGTAATGGTCAGGCCCAAGGCATTGAGCAGACGCTCCACTTCGGCCGAATCCATTTCCATACCCAGCATCTGGGTAATGCGCTGGGCACGCAGGGTGATCGGAGCAATTTTCGGTAGGTGCTGTTCGCTGACGGTCTCGATGATCGGGCCCGCTTCACCACCGGTGATTTCCAGCAGCAAGCCAGTCGCGCGCTCCATGGCTTCGCGGGCCAGCTGCCAGTCCACGCCACGCTCATAGCGATGCGATGCATCGGTGTGCAGGCCATAGGAACGGGCCTTGCCTGCTACGGCGATCTGGTCGAAGAAGGCGCTTTCCAGGAACACATCGCGGGTGGTCGCGGAAACACCGCTGTGCTCGCCACCCATGACGCCGGCGATTGCCAGTGCGCGGGAGTGGTCGGCAATCACCAGCGTATCGCTACGCAGGCTGACTTCCTGACCGTCGAGCAGCACCAGCTTCTCGCCCTCTTCAGCCATGCGCACACGGATACCACCGTTGATTTCGGCGAGATCGAAGGCGTGCAGCGGCTGACCCAGCTCCAGCATCACGTAGTTGGTGATGTCGACGGCAGCGTCGATGCTGCGCACATCTGCACGACGCAGGCGCTCAACCATCCACAGCGGCGTAGGCCTGGACAGGTCGACGTTACGAATCACACGACCGAGGTAGCGCGGGCACGCGGCGGGCGCCAGCACTTCTACCGAACGCACTTCGTCGTGCGCGGCAGGAACCGAAGCCACCACCGGACGGACCACCGCAGCGGCGTACAGGGCACCCACTTCACGGGCCAGACCGGCCAAGGACAGGCAGTCGCCACGGTTCGGGGTCAGGTCGACCTCGATGCTGGCGTCTTCCAGGTCCAGATAAACGCGGAAATCCTGACCTACCGGCGCATCGGCCGGCAGCTCCATCAGGCCGTCATTGCCTTCACCGACCTGCAGCTCGGATTGCGAGCACAGCATGCCGTTGGACTCAACGCCACGCAGCTTGGCCTTCTTGATCTTGAAGTCGCCTGGCAGCTCGGCGCCGATCATGGCGAAAGGAATCTTCAGGCCCGGGCGCACGTTTGGCGCACCGCAAACAACCTGGAAGGTTTCCGAACCGTTGCTGACCTGGCACACGCGCAGTTTATCGGCATCCGGGTGCTGCTCGGTGCTCAGCACCTCGCCAACGACCACGCCACTGAAAACACCGGCGGCCGGCGTTACGCTATCGACCTCAAGACCGGCCATCGACAGACGAGCAACCAGCTCGTCGCGACTTACCTGCGGGCTAACCCAGCCACGCAGCCATTGTTCACTGAATTTCATCCTGCTCTCCTAAGAATTCGTTACGACTAGCGAAATTGCGCGAGGAACCGCAAGTCGTTGTCGAAGAACAGACGCAAGTCGTTCACGCCGTAACGCAGCATGGCCAGACGCTCTACGCCCATGCCGAAGGCAAAGCCCGAGAACTCTTCCGGATCGATACCGGACATGCGCAGCACGTTGGGGTGAACCATGCCGCAGCCCATCACTTCCAGCCAGCCGGTCTGCTTGCAGACGCGGCAGCCTTTACCGCTGCACATCACGCATTCCATGTCGACTTCAGCGGATGGCTCGGTGAACGGGAAGTACGAAGGACGGAAACGCACCGCCAGTTCCTTTTCGAAGAACACCCGCAGGAACTCTTCGATGGTGCCTTTGAGGTCGGCGAAATTGATGTCGCGATCGATCAGCAGGCCTTCGACCTGGTGGAACATCGGCGAGTGGGTGATATCGGAGTCGCTGCGGTACACACGGCCTGGGCAGACGATGCGGATCGGTGGCTGTTTCGACTCCATGGTGCGGACCTGTACCGGCGAGGTATGGGTGCGCAACAGCATGTTCGCATTGAAATAGAAGGTGTCATGCATCGACCGGGCCGGGTGGTGGCCTGGGATGTTGAGCGCTTCGAAGTTGTGGTAGTCGTCTTCGACCTCAGGGCCTTCGGCGATGCCGTAGCCAATACGGGTGAAGAACTGTTCGACACGTTCCAGAGTGCGGGTAACCGGATGCAGACCACCGGAGGTCTGACCACGGCCAGGCAGGGTCACGTCAATGGACTCGGCGGAGAGTTTGGCAGCCAGATCGGCTTCTTCAAACAATGCCTTGCGCGCATTGAGGACCTCTGTGACACGCTCCTTGGCAACGTTGATCAGCGCACCGACCTGCGGACGCTCCTCTGCCGGCAAATTCCCCAGGGTCTTCATCACCTGAGTCAATTCACCCTTCTTGCCAAGGTAGTGAACCCGGATTTGCTCCAGGGCATTGATATCTTCAGCGCTTTGCACAGCCTCTAGAGCTTGAGAGACGAGCGCATCCAGGTTTTCCATGTACAGACTCCAGATACAAAATAGGGGAAGAGCTTGAAGGCTCTTCCCCTATTTATGACGTTTAACACCTGGCCCCACAGATGCGAGGCCGGGTGACTGTCGGGGGTACTTAAGCCAAGGTGGCTTTAGCTTTCTCGACAATCACAGCAAACGCCGCTTTTTCGTTCACTGCCAGATCAGCCAGAACCTTACGGTCGATCTCGATGGACGCTTTTTTCAGGCCGGCGATGAAACGGCTGTAGGACAGACCGTTGATACGAGCACCAGCGTTGATACGAGCGATCCACAGAGCGCGGAACTGACGTTTTTTCTGACGACGGTCACGGTAGGCGTATTGGCCTGCCTTGATTACCGCTTGCTTGGCAACACGGAATACGCGGGAGCGTGCGCCGTAGTAGCCTTTAGCAAGTTTCAGAATTTTTTTGTGACGCTTACGGGCAATGACGCCACGCTTTACACGAGCCATGAGTTACTTCCTCTATTCTTGACTAAAATTAACGAAGGCGCAGCATGCGCTCGACTTTTGCCACGTCAGACGGATGCAGCAAGCTGCTACCGCGCAGTTGACGCTTACGCTTGGTCGACATTTTGGTCAGGATGTGGCTCTTGAAAGCGTGCTTGTGCTTGATACCGTTAGCAGTTTTCAGAAACCGCTTAGCAGCACCACTTTTGGTCTTCATTTTTGGCATGTTCGGATACTCCGCATTCAGTTGATAAACATAATCAGAAGGCCTGCCGTGCCCTGTTGATTACTTCTTCTTTTTCGGGGCGATGACCATGATCAGCTGGCGTCCTTCCATCTTAGGATGCTGTTCGACCGAACCGTACTCGAGCAAGTCACCTTCAACTCGCTTGAGGAGTTCCATCCCCAGCTCCTGGTGGGCCATCTCACGGCCGCGGAATCGCAAGGATACCTTGGCCCTGTCCCCATCACTCAGGAAACGTACCAGGTTGCGCAGTTTTACCTGGTAATCCCCTTCCTCCGTCCCTGGACGAAACTTGATTTCTTTAACCTGAATCTGCTTCTGGTTTTTCTTGGCCGCGGCAACCTGCTTCTTCTTTTCGAAGATCGATTTGCCGTAGTCCATCAGTTTGCAAACAGGGGGTACTGCATCGGCGGAAATTTCCACCAGATCCAGCTTGGCCTCTTCAGCCTTAAGAAGCGCGTCTTCAATTGACACAATCCCAAGCTGTTCACCTTCAGCCCCAATTAACCGAACCTCGCGTGCCGAGATATTCTCGTTGATCGGGGCTTTCGGTGCAGCTCGTTTATCTTGTCTCATTTCACGCTTAATAATAATTACTCCGAATCTGGGCGACCACGCCGGGAAACCGCTTGCGCGAGAAACTCAGCGAACTGGGCGACGGGCATCGAGCCCAGGTCAGCACCTTCACGAGTACGCACAGCGACAGTCTGCATCTCGACTTCCCGATCTCCGATAACCAAGAGATAAGGAACCTTGAGCAAAGTATGCTCGCGGATTTTAAAGCCGATCTTTTCATTTCTCAAGTCAGACTTGGCACGAAATCCGCTTTCGTTGAGGGTTTTTTCAACTTCAGCGGCAAAATCGGCCTGTTTATCAGTGATATTCATCACCACTGCCTGGGTCGGCGCCAGCCACGCAGGGAATGCACCCTCGTAGTGCTCGATCAGAATTCCGACGAAACGTTCGAAGGACCCCAGGATCGCCCGGTGCAACATGACCGGGTGCTTGCGGCTATTGTCTTCGGAGACGTATTCGGCTCCCAGACGGACAGGCAGGTTAAAATCGAGCTGCAGGGTACCACATTGCCAGACGCGACCGAGGCAATCTTTCAGCGAGAACTCGATCTTCGGACCGTAGAACGCACCCTCGCCCGGCTGCAGATCGTACGGCAGGCCCGCGCTATCAAGGGCTGCGGCCAGTGCAGCTTCAGCGCGATCCCAAAGTTCGTCGGAACCTACGCGTTTTTCCGGACGAGTGGACAGCTTCATCTCGACATCTTTAAAGCCGAAATCGGCGTAGACGTCCATGGTCAGCTTGATAAACGCGGCGGATTCGGCCTGCATCTGCTCTTCGGTGCAGAAGATGTGGGCGTCGTCCTGAGTGAACGCGCGCACGCGCATGATGCCGTGCAAGGCACCCGATGGCTCGTTACGGTGGCATGCACCGAACTCGGCCAGGCGCATCGGCAGTTCGCGGTAGCTTTTCAGGCCCTGGTTGAACACCTGCACGTGGCAAGGGCAGTTCATTGGCTTGATCGCGTAGTCGCGGTTTTCCGACTGGGTGGTGAACATGTTGTCGGCGTAATTGGCCCAGTGCCCGGATTTCTCCCACAGGCTGCGGTCAACGACTTGCGGCGTCTTGATTTCGAGATAACCGTTGTCGCGCTGAACCTTGCGCATGTACTGCTCAAGCACCTGGTACAAAGTCCAGCCGTTCGGGTGCCAGAACACCATGCCCGGCGACTCTTCCTGGGTGTGGAACAGGCCCAGGCGCTTGCCGATCTTGCGGTGGTCGCGCTTTTCGGCTTCTTCAATGCGCTGGATGTAAGCCGCCAGTTGCTTCTTGTCCGCCCATGCGGTGCCGTAGACGCGCTGCAATTGCTCGTTCTTGGCATCACCGCGCCAGTAGGCGCCGGACAGCTTGGTCAGCTTGAAGGATTTCAGGAAGCGGGTGTTCGGCACGTGCGGACCGCGGCACATGTCGACGTATTCTTCGTGATAGTACAGGCCCATGGCCTGCTCGTTCGGCATGTCTTCGACCAGGCGCAACTTGTAGTCTTCGCCACGGGCCTTGAACACTTCGATCACTTCGGCGCGCGGAGTGACTTTCTTGATCACGTCGTAATCTTTTTCGATCAGCTGCTGCATGCGCTGTTCGATGGCGGCCAGGTCGTCCGGGGTGAAAGGACGCTCGAAGGCGATGTCGTAATAGAAACCTTCGTCGATGACCGGACCGATGACCATTTTGGCGGTCGGGTACAACTGCTTGACCGCATGGCCAACCAGGTGGGCGCAAGAGTGGCGAATGATCTCCAGCCCCTCTTCATCCTTTGGCGTGATGATTTGCAGCGACGCGTCGCTGTCGATGATGTCGCTGGCGTCGACCAGCTTGCCATCGACCTTGCCGGCAACGGTGGCCTTGGCCAGGCCAGCACCGATGGATGCGGCGACCTCGGCTACGGAAACCGGGTGATCGAATGAACGTTGACTGCCGTCGGGAAGAGTAATAGTTGGCATGGCGCCTCCTCTCCTAGTGGTGACCCCTACCAAAGGTCACGTGGGTTGGGATGAGCCAGTACAAGATCCGGTCCAGGCCGTTCAATGACGAACGCCTGCCTTACAGCGGCAGGAGCCTTGCGGCCAACCGGGAAACCGAACCAGAGTGACTGGGATTCAAATCAGGGTTAATCGTGCATCTGCCGCCACCGGGACTGAGGGTCCGTCGGAGCCTGCAAACGCCCGAGCCACGCATGCTAGCACAGATGAACGGTTGCCACGGTGCGCAGGTTTTGCGGCAGGGTAAATTGGCTGTTTTTATGCCAGAGTGCTGAACTTGAAGCGCACTCTCCCCCTCAGATAACAAGATGTTTGACCCACAAGGAGTATCTCAGCATGCGTCTGAATCGTTTGTTCGCAGTAGTCGCCCCCGTCATTCTCCTGCTGCCACTGGTCGCCCACGCAGAATGGCCGAAAGGCGAACGAGAGAAATACATGGCTCAGTGCGTTCCTGCCGCTGCCGAGAAGATTGGTACGCCAGCAGCGAAATCCCACTGCGCCTGCGGTGCCGATGCTATCAAATCGTACCCTGCCGCCGATATTCAGGCCCTGATGAACAACACGGCCAGCGACACATTGAAGCAACAGGCACTGAGCAAAATTGCAGCCTGCAAGGCCACCAAAAAAGAGCAAAAATAAGCTCGCCACCGCGCTTTCAGCCCCTGAAATACTGTTAAAAAGCTGCTGAAACAGGTCCTTTCGTACAATTTATTCAGGTTTTTCAGCTTTTTTTATCGCCTTAACTTTCGGCCGTAAGCCTTATAGAACGGGGCTTTCAGCCGCTAAAGGACACAAAGAAAACACGACTGGATGGCAAACAGTGCGTCCGGGGGGCTCCCAAAGCGAACATTTCGACTATGATACCCGGGTGTGCCCAGTTGGCCTGAGCAGCACAGTACTACTGAAAATATATGTTTCTTGGAGATACACCATGTCTAATCGCCAAACCGGCACCGTTAAATGGTTCAACGATGAAAAAGGCTTCGGCTTCATCACTCCTCAAGGTGGCGGTGACGACCTGTTCGTACACTTCAAAGCTATCGAAAGCGACGGTTTCAAAAGCCTGAAAGAAGGCCAGACTGTTTCCTTCGTGGCTGAGAAAGGCCAAAAGGGTATGCAAGCTGCTCAAGTTCGCCCAGAGTAATTTCCAGGCGCACTAAAAAAACCCCGTCCATGTGACGGGGTTTTTTATGGGTGAAACAAAAGCCGGGCGATCAACCGCAGTTGACGCGGGTCACTACCCGGCTGGCATCGGTGTTCAGGTTCAGGCGATCGGAACGGTACTCCAGCGTCACCATATCGGTTGGCAGCAGGAACCGTGCACTTTGCGCGCCTGCGCGGGTACGCGCCTGCTCGAGCAGCTGCGGCGATGCCTGTTTACCGATGGTGAACTCGGCAGCCTTTGCCTCACAGCGACTGTGACCCGTGTCAGTCGTCGCAACATCCGTTGTTGCCGGCTCCGTAGAGGCAGTGCTGCAACCGGCCAGCGTGGCAACGGCCAACAAAGTACCCAATGACGCGAGCTTCCAAGGCATGAAGCCTCCTTTTTCAATGATTGAGCTGAGATCGTGCGACAACCAGACTGACGTTTGGTTTCACAGGGAGCACTGGCACCCTGCCCATGATCCGGACGAGCCGCGATTCTGCCTGAGCGCCGCCCTGCCCTTAATCATTGAATCGTGACTGAATATGAAAAACGCTCAATAGATGTCGATATAGTCGAAAGGTGGATTGGGCCAGTTCTCTTTCAAGGCATTGAAGATTTGCATGACCCAGACTTCATCGCTGGCTGCGACCCGCCCGACATAGCCTGAGCCCTTGGCCCAGGTTTCGAGCCGGAACAACAACCCGTCGATATCGGTGCCGCCCACGACACCCGAGGAGATGTAGGCAATGCCGCCTTTGGTGACCCGCAACTGGGTGTGCTCATCGTCACTGGCGCTGGCCAGCAACTGACGCACCGCCTCAAGGGTCAGGCCATCCGGGGAGTTCAAATCGATCTGCACAGCGCATTCCTTGAATATTCGTCAGAGACCAAGTGTCGCACAGCCCTCCTTTCATGCCTAAGTCGAGGTGTCAAAAGCCCCGCAAAATGGTTAACTCGGCACTCAGACTTCCCCGACCTCACGAGCGCCATCATGACCACCGTAAGCATCGACGCTGACATCAAGGCCAAGTGGCAAGACGGCCACAGCTCCTACAGCCCAGGCAGCACGGAAGAGCTCGCCATTATCGGTATCGACCTGCTGGTCAGGGACCTTGGAACCGAAGCCGCCCAATCGTTCATCGAGCAGATTTTCGAGAAACACCTATCGGATCAAAAGACCTAAGCGGTTAGCGCGAGGGAGTAAAACCACCTGCAGGAGATGATGCTTACTTCAGGCGGGCCAGGCGCTCGGTCAGCAGATCGAAGAAGCCCTGGGCGTCGCCGCTTTCTACCCAAAAGGCGTTCTTTGGCGCTTTCAAGCCGTCATACCAGTCGACGATGGTTTGTCCAAAGGTCGGTCCCTCGCGGCTGTCGACCACCACGTTGACCGAGCGACCGCTGAACAATTGCGGCTTGAGCAGATAAGCGACAACCGTGGCGTCATGCACCGGGCCGCCTGGAAGACCGTAGTGCTCCATGTCGCCCTTGATGTACTCATTGAGAATGTCGCTCACCAATCGGCTGGCGTTGTTATTCAGCGCGGCAATCCGGTTCAGGCGTGCTTCGCTGGTAAGGACCTTGTGGGTCACATCCAGCGACAGGTAGGTCAGCTTCACGCCACTGTTGAGCACCACTTCGGCCGCTTGCGGGTCGGCGAACAGGTTGAACTCGGCCACCGGTGTGATGTTGCCGCCGTTGAAGTGCGCACCGCCCATGACCACCACTTCCTTGATGCCCTGAACGATACCCGGCTCCTGGATCAGCGCCAGGGCCAGGTTGGTCTGTGGGCCTAGCATGGCGATGGTAATGCTGTGGGGCCTGGCCGATTTCAGGGTATCGATCAGGTAGGTGATGGCGCTGCCCTTGGCCAGGCCTTGCCTGGGCTCATGCACGGCAATGCACGACAATCCTTCCTTGCCATGAATGTCCTCGGCGTATATAGGTGTGCGCATCAGGGGTTTGGGCGCCCCCGCATAGACCGGGACCTCTTCGCGCCCCGCCCACTCCCGGGCCAATCGCGCATTGCGCGAGGTCTTGTCCAGGCGAACGTTGCCGGCAACGGTGGTCAATGCGCAGACATTCAGCTCGTCCGGCGACGCCAGGGCGAACAACAGCGCAACAACGTCGTCAGCCCCCGGATCGGTGTCGATGATCAGGTCGATCTTTGGTGCCGCCAGGGCGTTGGTTGCGGTAATCAGGGACAAAAGCAGCAGACTCCGGTGCAATGGGTGCAGTTTCTAAGCATAGCGATACGGGGAGCACTCCTTGTGCCAGGGACATCAAAACGCGGACAACCAGTCAAAACGTAACGCCGGCGACCAGCACAATGTTGCAGTACGGCTGGCACTCGCCTGTACGAACAATCGCCTTCGCTTGTCGGCTCAGGACCTTGAATTGTTCATGGGTAAGCACTTCACGCCGACCCAACGCGCCTTCGCCGTTCAGCTCTTCCAGCGCGACCAGGGCCGACGGCTTTTTATCGAAGACTTCCTGAGCCAGCACATGGCTTTCGACCTGCATCTCGCTGAGCACGACCTTCAAGGTGCTGACAAAATCCGGAATGCCATGGGTCAAGGCCAGGTCGATCAATTCAACGCCCGGAGGAACCGGCAGCCCCGCATCCCCGATGACGACCAGGTCGCCATGCCCCAATGAAGCGATCAGCCGCGACAGCGCAATGTTGAGCAGGGGTGTCTTTTTCATGGAATTTTAAACGCCTGTACATCACTCAAGGCGGGAATCGACGGTTGCGCGCCGGCACGGGTGACCGACAGCGCCGCGGCCACCTGTCCGAAGCGGATCGCCTGTGCCTCATCCTTACCCACGGCCAGCGCCGCGGCGAAACCGCCCACAAACGTATCGCCGGCCGCCGTGGTATCGACCGCCTTTACCACGGGCGCCGGGAAATGTTCGAAGCGTTGGCCATCGGCAAACAGCGAGCCTTGCGCACCGAGGGTGATGATCACCTTGCCGGCGCCCAGGGCAATCAGGCGCGTCGCCGCCGCTTGCGCGGTGTCCAGGGAGTCCACCGACAGTCCGCTCAGGGCCGACGCTTCGCTCTCGTTGGGAATCAGGTAATCGATAGACGCGTACCAGTCCGCTGGCAGCGGACGGCTGGCCGGTGCCGGGTTGAGGATAACTGTCTTGCCCAGTTCGCGGCCGCGCTTGAGCGCATGGCCAACAGAAGCATCGGGCACTTCCAGCTGACAGATGAGCACGTCCGCCGCGCGTATCACCGAATCAAAACGGTCAATGGCTTCAGCAGTCAACGCCCCGTTGGCACCGGGGACGATCACGATGCTGTTCTGACTGCTGTCGTCGACCACAATCAACGCCACGCCGCTGGAACCGTCAACGGTGCTCACCGCCTGGCAATCGATCTGCTCGGCCAACAGCGCCCCGCGCAGCGCCTCACCATAAGCGTCATTGCCCACGCAGCCGATCATCGAGACCTGGGCTCCCAGGCGCGCCGCAGCCACGGCCTGATTGGCGCCCTTGCCGCCGGAGACGGTGGTAAACGACTGACCAATCAGCGTTTCACCGCCCTTGGGCAAGCGTGGTGCCCGGGTCACCAGGTCCATGTTCAAACTGCCTATTACCACTACTTTTGCTGGCATACATTGCTACTCATCGATTCTGTTTCGGCGGCGCTTTTGATTCAGCGGCTTTCTGTTTTCAACGGCTTTTTGTTTCAACGGAATTGGGCAAACACGCCGGCCAGCGGCGCCGTCGATTCGCGCATGACGATACTCGGCGTCACGATCCGCTGATCGGTCGCCAGGCCCGGCGTGGCGATTCGCCGTAAAAGCACTTCGGCGGCCATTTCGCCGAGTTGCAGGATCGATTGCCCGACCGTGGTCAACGACGGGTAGACATAGCGACTCATCTGGATATCGTCGAAGCCGATCACCGACAACTCGCTCGGCACGCGAATGTTGCGCTCGGCGGCGGCCCGTAGCACGCCGATGCCGATCATGTCGTTGGCGGCAAAAATGGCGCTAGGCGGATTGCTTTCCAGCAGAATCGCGGCGGCACTGTAACCGCCGGTGCTGGTGAAATCGCTTTCCAGCATGCGCTCGGGAGAGACTTCGACGCCCGCCTCCTTCAAGGCCCGGCGATAACCCGCCAGACGCATCTGCGCCACACTGGTGTTTTCCGGCCCACTGATCGTCGCGATATCCCGGTGCCCCAACTCCAGCAGGTGCCGGGTCGCCAGATACGCGCCGTATTCATGGTCGATGCGCACCAGGTCCGCATCGACACCGTCCAGTCCGCGGTCGACGATCACCATCGGAGTGCGGACGCCTTTCAGGCCTTGTGCCAAGCCACTGTCGCCACCGGCCGAGGCGACAATCAGGCCGTCGATGCGTTTTTCCAGCAGCACACGCAGGTAGCTGCGCTGCTTGTCCGGATTGTCGTCGGAGTTGCACAGGATGACGCAGTAACCGTTTCGCTCGCAGTAATCCTCGATACCCCGGGCCAGTTCGGCGAAATACGGGTTGAGGCTGTTGGGCACCAACAGGCCGATTGTCGCCGTGGTCTTGGCCTTGAGCGAACGGGCCACCGCGCTGGGGACGTAGTCGAGGGTCTGGATTGCCGCCTCGACCTTGATCCGGACTTCTTCACTGACCGGGCGGGTCTTGTTCACCACATGGGAAACCGTGGTGTAGGAAATGCCGGCAAGGGCTGCCACATCTTTGATAGTCGCCATGACTCAGGTCCGCCGGCTTGCGCGTTGACTGCGATAAGTATCCAGCACCACCGCCACCACGATCACCGCGCCGGTAATGATGCGTTTGGTCGGCTCGGTTGCCCCGATCTGCGCCAGCCCCGCGGCCAGCACGGAAATGATCAGGACGCCAAAAAACGTGCTGATCACCGAACCGCGCCCGCCCATCAGGCTGGTGCCACCGATCACGACGGCTGCGATCACCTGCAACTCAAGGCCGGAACCGGCATTCGGGTCGGCGGCTTCCAGGCGAGAAATCTGGAACAACGCGGCAATACCGGCCAGCAACCCCATCAGGCTGAAGACCAGGATTTTGTAAGGCTTCGGATTAATCCCCGCCAGCCGCACGGCCTCTTCGTTGGTGCCGATACCGATCAGGTAGCGACCGAACACCGTGCGGGTCAATACGGCCTGGGCGATGAAAATGATCAGCAACGCGATGATGAACGACGGCGAAATGCCGAAGGCAATCGGATTGGACAACCAGGCGAACGCATCGCCAATGTAGGCCGTACGCGAACCGGTCATCTGGTACGCCACACCGCGAGCCATTTCCAGCACGCCCAGGGACACGATGAACGACGGAATCCGCCACGCCACCGTGATCGAGCCGGTGACGGTACCGGCGAGCGCCGCGACAGCCATACCCAGCAGCGCTGCCGGCAGCACGCCCCAGCCCCAGCCAAGCATCGCCACGCTCACGGTCGAAGCCGCCAGGGCCAGCACCGAGCCAACCGACAGGTCGATGCCACCGATGATCAACACAAAGGTCATGCCGACCGCCAGCACCATCAGGTCCGGAATCTGGTTGGCCAGGGTGCTGAAAGTATCGTAGGACAGAAAATGACTGCTCAGCACCGAGAACAGCACGATCATCGCCAACAAGGCACCTGCCAGCCCCAGATAGGTGCCCAGGCCGTAGAAGTTGCCACTGCGATTGCCGGCGAAAGAAGCGGTTTTCATGGAAGATCCCTAGGCGCGGCTTCAAAGAGCTGCGCATCACGTTTTTGGTAGCCGGCGAAAGCAGCGGCGAGCAACTCATCCTGGGTCCAGCTGTCGCGATCGAAGGTATCGATCAGGCGCCCCGCCGACAGCACGCCGATCCGGTCGCAGATCAGCATCAGCTCGCGCAAGTCGCTGGAGACCACCACCAGCGCCTTGCCCTGGCGGGTCAATTCGCCGAGCAGGTTGTAGATATCGAACTTGGCGCCGACGTCGATGCCGCGGGTCGGCTCGTCGAACAGCAGTACCGAGCAATCGCGTTCCAGCCAACGGCCGATGACGACCTTCTGCTGATTACCGCCGGACAGCTCGGACACCAACTGTGCCGGACCGGAACTGCGAATGCGCATGGCATCGATCTGACGCTGGGCCAAGGCGTTTTCGCCATCGTTGTCGACAAAGCCCGCACTGGAGATGCCGGGCATGTTGCCCAAGGCGATATTGGCGCCGATCGACTGTGTCAACAAAAGGCCTTCGCCCTTGCGATCTTCAGTGATCAACGCGATGCCATGCCCGACCGCATCCACCGGCGAACGCACATTGATGACCTGCGCCGGCGAACCCAGGGCAATCGTGCCGCTGTCGGCAATATCGGCACCGAAGATCAGGCGCAACAACTCGGTGCGCCCCGCGCCGATCAAACCGGAAATGCCGAAAATCTCTCCGGCACGGACTTCGAACGACACGTCGCGAACCTTGTCGGCACGGTTCAGGCCCTTGACCGTCAACACCGGAGCGCCGATCTTGCGCGCCCCCATATCGATGTGTTCGCCAAGTTCGCGCCCGACCATCAAGGTAACCAGTTGCTCACTGTTGTAGTTGGCCATCGGCTCGACACAAACCAGGTTGCCATCGCGCAGCACGGCAATGCGTTGCGCGACCCGCGCCAGCTCTTCGAGGCGATGGGAGATGTAGATGATCGATACGCCACGAGCCTGCAGGCGGGTGATCTGCTCGAACAGCATTTCGACTTCACGGGCAGTGAGCATCGCGGTCGGCTCGTCGAGAATCAGCACATGACAATCGCCAATCAGGTTGCGGGCGATCTCGACCATTTGCTGGTGGCCGATGCCCAGTTCGCCGACCAGGGTGTCCGGGTCAATGGCGTCGAGCCCGACATGCGCCATGGCCTCGATGGCAGCCTTGCGCAACTGCTTGCGACTGATCCAGCCACCTTTGCTGGGCAGGTTGTCGAGAAACAGGTTTTCCGCCACCGACAAGGTCGGCAGCAGATTGAGTTCCTGCATGACCATGCGGATACCCAGCGCTTCAGCCTGAGCCCGACTACCCGGACGATAGTCCTGCCCCTGAAACTGCATCTGGCCGGTGGTCGGCGTGACCAGCCCGCCAATAATCTTCGAAAGTGTGCTTTTGCCTGCACCGTTCTCGCCGGTCAACGCCAGCACTTCCCCGCGCATGAGCGTCAGGTCGATGCCGGTAAGAACCGGTTGGGCGTAGGTCTTGCCGATACCGCTGACCGAGAGGACAGCGTTCGGAGCGCAAACTGACATAAAAACTCTCCATGCGCGCGTCCGGCTGGACGAGCGCCGTTACGTCGCCAGAAGGCTACTTGGTGACCAGCTCTACCGGCGTTTCGATCACGCCATTGGCGCCGCCGTCGACCTGCTCGCCCTTGAGAATCTTCAATGCAGTCTCGATGCCGAACACCGCCTGTTTGGCCGCAAACTGGTCCGCGGTGGCCAGCACGCGACCGTCCTTGAGCATTGGCTGGATGGCATTGATGTTGTCGTAGCCGACCACTTGCACCTTGCCGGCCTTGCCCGCGGCGCGCACCGCGGATACCGCACCGACCGCCATGCTGTCGTTGCCGGCCAACAGGGCCTTGGTTTGCGGGTATTCGCTGAGAATCGACGCGGCTACCTTGTTGCCCTTGTCGATCTCCCAGTCACCGGATTGCAGGGACACGACCTTGATCTGCGCCGCCTCCATCGCATCCTTGAATCCCGCTGTGCGCTGCTGGGCATTGGTGGTGGTGGACACACCTTCGATGATGCCGACCTCGTCACCGGCCTTCAGCTGTTTGGCCAGGTAATCCCCCACCAGCCGCGCGCCCTTGCGGTTGTCCGGACCTACGAACGGAACATTGATGTTTTTGCTTTTGACGACGGCGGGGTCCAACTGGTTGTCGATGTTGATCACGGTGATACCGGCATCGATGGCTTTCTTGATCACCGGGACCATGGCTTTGGAGTCCGCCGGCGCAATCACCAGAGCGTTGACCTTGGCCAGGATCATTTGCTCGACGATGCGCGTCTGGCCTGCGGTGTCGGTTTCATCCTTGATACCGTTGGAGATGAGCTCGAATTCGCCGGAGTGATCTTTCTGGTAGGCCTTGGCGCCGTCTTCCATGGTCAGGAAGAACTCATTGGCCAGGGATTTCATGACCAGTGCGACTTTCGGCTTTTCAGTGGTTTCAGCAAAAGCCGAGGAGACAGGCAATGCAGCGGATGCGGCAGCCAGCATAGCGACAGCGAGAAGACGTCCAGCGAATGGCAGCTTCATGGGTTCACTCCGATCTTATGATTATTGTGAGCAACGCTTGCGCTGACGTAAGCTTCACGACCCAGCGCGATGAAAAGTCATCACTGGCGTCGCGCAAACGTTTGCGTGAACAAAACTATGCGAACCCTGCCGGTATTTGTCAACGACCGGAAAAGTGCTTTCACGGATATTTAGCGAAAAACGGCATTCAGTTCATGCCGTGGTGTTGACCACCGATCCCGTGCCAGAACCCTTGGCCAGTTCTTTGATCAGGCTCGCGCTCACTTGCAGGATGGCGCCGTTGGTGTCGGCAACTTGTCCTTGAATGGCCGCTACCGCGGTGGTCTTGGCTTGCGGAGTCGGATAGGACGCTGCCTGGGCTTGCGCCAGTTGCTGCTGTTGCTCGCGCAATTGCTGCTGCAGCTCCTTCAGACGCTTGAGCAAGACCTTCACCGTGACACTGGTGTTATCGCCGGTTTGCGATTCGGCCTGTGCGCCGGCACTTTCTCCCAGACCTACCGGGCCCGTTTTGACCTGGATGCCGTCGCTGTCCTTTGCACCCGGCGTTTGAGCAGCCGCATCAGCTGTCGCATCGCCTAAATCACGAATAGTCGTCGCAGCCTTTCCCCCGATGGTGATGCCCGCGGCATTTGGGAAGCCAATAGATAACGACATGTGAACTCCTGCAGAAAAAGATCCCTTGAAGGAGCATCGACCGACGCGGGTGTTTCTTGAATGGTTACTGATGATTTGACGCGTTGAAATCTTAAACAGAACTGCAATCCGTTTCGGAGAGCCGAACGCAAAAGCTGCATTTGTTCGGCAATCCGAACACCCAGACTCCAAATCACACCGGACACAAACAGCAATACCATTACAAATCATTAACTTAAGCGTGTTTTTCGATTCAGAGTATTACTGGTACAGATCCTGCTCTTCCCCTCACACCCCAGCGTTCAGATTCGTCTGGGGCGCATCTAGATGAACTTGCATCTGCACCGCCTCACAACTAGAAGAGAAAAATAATGATATCTGCACTCAAGACCTTTGTTCCGGGCGCCTTGGCCCTCCTGCTGCTTCTGCCCACTGCCCTTCAGGCCAAAGAAGCCGAAACCCAACAGAAACTGGCCAACGTGGTAATCCTGGCCACGGGCGGCACCATTGCCGGCGCGGGCGCCAGCGCCGCCAACAGCGCGACCTATCAAGCGGCGAAAGTCGGCATTGAACAGTTGATCGCCGGCGTTCCAGAACTGAGCCAACTGGCTAACGTTCGCGGTGAACAGGTCATGCAAATCGCCTCCGAAAGCATCACCAACGAGAACTTGCTGCAACTGGGTCGCCGCGTAGCCGAACTGGCCGACAGCAAAGACGTCGATGGCATCGTGATCACCCACGGCACCGACACCCTGGAAGAAACCGCATACTTCCTGAACCTGGTGGAAAAAACCGAGAAGCCGATCATCGTCGTGGGCTCCATGCGCCCGGGCACCGCGATGTCCGCCGATGGCATGCTGAACCTGTACAACGCGGTGGCCGTGGCCAGCAGCAAAGACGCGCGGGGCAAAGGTGTGCTGGTGACCATGAACGATGAAATCCAGTCGGGTCGCGACGTCAGCAAAATGATCAACATCAAGACCGAAGCGTTTAAAAGCGCCTGGGGTCCGCTGGGCATGGTAGTAGAAGGCAAATCCTACTGGTTCCGCTTGCCAGCCAAGCGTCACACCATGGATTCCGAGTTCGACATCAAGACCATCAAGAGCCTGCCTGACGTCGAGATCGCCTATTCCTACGGCAACGTCAGCGATACCGCCTACAAGGCCCTGGCTCAATCGGGCGCCAAAGCCATCATCCACGCTGGCACCGGCAATGGCTCGGTATCGTCGCGGGTGGTCCCGACCCTGCAAGCCCTGCGCAAGGACGGCGTGCAGATCATTCGCTCCTCCCACGTCAACGCTGGCGGTTTTGTATTGCGCAACGCCGAACAGCCTGACGATAAATACGACTGGGTCGTGGCTCACGACCTGAACCCGCAAAAGGCGCGGATCCTGGCGATGGTCGCGTTGACCAAAACCAATGACAGCAAAGAACTGCAACGGATGTTCTGGGAATACTGATTCGCCCTCGCCCGACCGGATCCGGTCGGGCACCCCGTGCGCCATTCGCCAGCCTTGGCGAGTGACTGCCGCCGGATCTGACAAAAAAACTCCCTTCGTCTTACGCCAAACGGAACAAACCGCTGTCAGAGGGTTTTCTTGTTTTTTAAGCAGTTGCGAAATGGCCTACAGTTAAATACTGTATGCACGTACAGCTTAATAAGGATAATTCCGTGGACACCACCTCTGTCTCTCCTGACACCTATGTACGCATGGGCCTGCGCGTTCAGAAAATCATCAACTCTCCCACCGCACAAAAGGCCAGGGCAGCTTTGATCTTCCGCCTGCCTGACGAACCGATGGATGAGTGGGAACGCTTGCTGGAAGAAATCGACGAGAACGACAACGTCACCCTCGCCTATCGCGACGATGGCGGCGTGCAGATTTTCTGGGTCTTGCCGAAGGAAGATTGAGTCGATGAGTGCCCGCTGGTTTGCTTTACTGTTCCTGTTTTTTGTCGTGGGCGCGCAAGCCGACGCCCCGCGCACCTTCACCGAAGCGAAAAAGGTGGCGTGGAAGCTCTACGCCCCCCAATCCACCGAGTTTTACTGTGGTTGCAAGTACACCGGCAACCGGGTGAACCTTGCCGCCTGCGGTTATGTGCCACGTAAAAATGCCAAACGCGCAGCCCGCATCGAGTGGGAGCATATTGTTCCGGCCTGGCAAATCGGCCATCAACGCCAGTGCTGGCAACAGGGCGGCCGCAAGAACTGCACCCGCTACGACCCGGTTTACCAGAAGGCCGAGGCTGATTTGCACAACCTGGTGCCCAGCATTGGCGAGGTCAATGGCGATCGCAGCAACTTCAGTTTCGGCTGGCTGCCCGAGCAGTCGGGGCAATATGGTTCCTGCCTGACCCAGGTCGACTTCAAGGCAAAGAAAGTCATGCCCCGCCCTTCCATTCGCGGCATGATCGCCCGGACCTACTTCTACATGAGCAAGCAATACGGCTTGCGCCTGTCGAAACAGGATCGGCAACTGTATGAAGCCTGGGACAAGACCTATCCGGTACAGGCCTGGGAGCGCCAACGCAACCAGAGCGTGGGGTGCGTCATGGGACGCGGCAACGAGTTCGTCGGCCCGGTAGACATGAAGGCCTGCGGTTGAATCCAGGTCAATGAAACAAAAAAGGCCTCGGAGCCAAACACCCCGAGGCCTTTTTTTGTTTCTTCAACGTCTGCGCTACAGAACGTTATTGAGCGACCGGACGCTCAAGCACCAGCAATTCGATGTTCTGCTTCTTCGCGCGAGTGAGCGCCGCGCGGACTTCATCCTGCTTGGCTTCGGCTTCGGCTTTCGAATTGAACGGCCCCATCAGGACTCGGGTATTTCCATTCTCCTTGACGACGCTGGACATGAAGCTGTGTTCGATCAGCCAGCCACTCAGATCGCTGACCGCTTGAGGGGTTTCACCTCGCACTTCAAGATCCCATTGCGGGCCGGACACTGGCGCGGATACCACAGCCATGGCCGGCTTAGGCTTCGGCGCATCCACACTGCTGCCCTCACCACATCCCGCCAGTGCCAATATCGCGATTACCAAAACCATTTTGCGCACGACGCTTCCCTCCAAATGCATAAAGCGGAGATTTTAACATCCATGAATACTTCGCGAGTGCCGTAAAATGGGCTCAAAACAACGAGATTGATGGTTGCGGCCTCTGTATAGTTACGCCTTGGGAATTAATGCCGCGTCTGCGCGTCAGAAAGAGGCACCCAAACCGTGAGACTTCGCACTAATCTATACATACCACCGACCTCTGCACTGTCCGAATCAGGTGCCCCACAAAGCAATCAAGGAGAAGACCATGCTGATACTCACCCGCAAAGTCGGTGAAAGCATAAACATTGGTGATGACATTACGATCACCATCCTGGGCGTAAGCGGCCAGCAAGTCAGGATCGGCATCAACGCCCCGAAGGACGTTGCAGTGCATCGTGAAGAAATTTATCAGCGTATTCAGGCCGGCCTCACCGCCCCGGAAAAGCCGCAACCCTGAATTCTGCTGCAGTCAGTAGCCAGCCCGTTCAGCCCGGAACCACGGCTGGCTAAAGATTCATCACCCCATCGCCCTCCGCTTGCGCCCCCCACTCAAACCCCAGGGGCCGATACTAGCGGCAAGCTCCACTCTTTTGCTGTCAGACGTTTCTGGTTTACCCCAGGGAAGGACGCGTTCGCTGCGTGGTTAACCAAGCATCACGCCACGTGCCATGCCAGTCGCCGCCACTACCATCAGCAGCACCAGCAACGCCTCGATATGACTGATCCGTGCAAACAGCTTCGCACGTCCGGTATCGATCGCCACTTTACGGCCAAGCGCTATCCGCCACTTGATCAGCGTCACCATGGGTGCAACTTCCAGCAGCAAGATCAGGACGAACAGCGTCATCTTCAGATGAAACAGCGGCTGATGCAGGTAATAGTCCGTGCCTTTCTCGTACCCGCCAAAGGCTCGCACCCCCCCACTGATCAGTAAAACGACAGCTGAAATACCCCAGATATTGTCCGCCATCAGAACACTGCGCACTTGTGCCGCCCCGTCGGCCAAACGCCGAAAAGCCGTGCCTCGAACCAACACCGCCCAAAATCCCAAGGCCAAAGCCAGAAGATGAACCGCCGCCAGAAACCAGTGAGTCAGCATCGAGAAACTCCTGCCAGGTCGAAGTTGTATGAGCCTGTCAGTAGTAGCCCATGAAATGGCTGCTTGCACGGCATCTGTGGACAATGTCCGGAACACAAAATGACAGACCAACTAGACTCCACTGCGCTGGCATTGAGCGTCCGTGGCAGTACCGGCCCCGACAGCAACTCACTCTCACCGCATTGAACTGAGTAAACAAAATCATGTGTGAATCATGTGATTCAAGCTCTGCTTCAAACACAACAGGCCGTCGTCGTTTTCTTCAATTTGCCGGATTGAGCGCAGGCGCCCTGCTGCTGACCGGCATACTGCCCGGCAAGATCCTCCAGGCAGCCGAAAAAACGTCAGCCCCACCCAAACCTCAAAACGTAATCAGTCCCGATATGGCGTTGAAAAGACTGATGGAGGGCAATGAACGATATGTAGGCGGTACTTCCAAGACGCATGATTTCAAGGCCGAGCGAGAGGCCCTGGTGTCCGGTCAGAATCCGTTCGTGGCCGTGCTGAGCTGCTCTGACTCGCGCATCGCTCCGGAATATGCGTTTGACACCGCACGAGGCGATCTTTTCTCCATCCGCGTCGCCGGCAACTTCGTTACCCCGGAAGGCTTGGCCAGCCTTGAATACGGGGTTGCCGTGCTTGGCGCCCCGCTGATTCTCGTACTTGGACATGAGAGCTGCGGCGCCATCGAGGCCGGTATCAAGGCCGTCAAGGACCAGACGATTTTCCCCGGCCATATCCCGAAACTGACTGACGCACTCAAGTCAGCCGTCGAGGCAGTACTCAAGCAGCCCGGGAACCTGATGGAGAACGCCACCGCGCAAAACGTCAAGAATTCGGTCAACAGCCTGAAACAGGCCTCGCCACTGCTGACTGATGCGCAGAGCAAAGGCGCGCTGAAGATCGTGGGCGGTATCTATCGCCTGGCAAGCGGCAAGGTAGAGCTGATCGTTTGACCCACAACGCGCACATCACCAGCATCGGTGCATATCCGCGTATGCGAAGAGCCCAGCGCGAAGGCTGGGCTCTGGTTATTTTCGATTTTCCATCATTTTGTCGGCGAGGGTTTTGGCCCTCTCGATCAACAGGTTCTGCCTGTCTTCGTGAGTAGCCCCACCAACAACCGGGGCAGTCAAATTGCTTTCGGCAATCAATGCAGCGCAGAAGTATTGATCCCAGACAGCCCTGTCCACAGATGCCGGTTTGATGATTTGATCGACGTTCATAGGCGGCTCCTTTCAATGAGGCAGCACCACTAGTTTACGCCCGAATGACCAAGAATCCTGGTCATCACTCACAGTGGCCCGCCATTCGTCGCCTGCCAAAACACAACGAGGAATTCGCCCGCATCCATGGCTTGTGGCTTGCACAGATCGCGTGTCGCAGCGCCGGAGCGCCGGAGCGAGATGATTCTGACGCAGCGGCCACTCAATCAATGCTTAAGGACGCCAGCGATACGCTTGGTCAGTCACCGGGAGATGTAACGTGTCAACGCTCAACGAAATCGCAATGAACCACGCGAGAATGGCCAAGGAAAAAGCAGAAAAGTCGACCGAACTGAGCGAGCGCCACCTTCAGATCGTAGGGAGCTTCGAGGTACCGCCCTACTTTACTCATCCGGGCATCTCGTCTTTCAAACACAGCGAAGTGACTGCCAACTGGATGCCAGGCTCAGCAAATAACACGCAATTACTTGTGGATTGAAAATCCATGGACTAGACATAACCCCAAAGTCAGCTTCCCCACAAACCAATAATGATTCTTGGTACTTGTAAGGGTTTTATGCTCCTTGCCGTACGAGCAAAAAAACGAGGTCCTTCAGCGCATCGAAATTGTTAAGCCTGGCACTACAGCAGGCGCTGTCTGTAGCAGTAGGCATCCTTGGATAAAACAAGGTGCGTTATGCGAGCCCGTGCCTTGAGCAAACGCTAGCGCCTGATTCGCAGTTAGTCGACCTACTCACTTATCCGGCTTGACGAATGGAGATGCATGTTCATGAATAACCCACTACCGAGAGCCCTTGGCGGTACGGTGATATTGCTGGCGTCATTCATATCCACTTTCACCCACGCAGCTGATATCACTCCCGCTGAAATGAAGGCTATCGCCACGGAAGGCTACATCTACGGCCTGCCCATTGTGATGAACTACGCGATCATGTACGACTACGCCGTAGACAAAAACTCCGGACAGTTCAAGGCGCCGTTCAACCAGATTCATAGCCTGCACCATGTCGCGACCTACATGGACACAGCTGTAATATCGCCAAACAGCGACACGCCCTATTCGATGGTATTCATGGACCTGCGCAGCGAGCCAATGGTGTTATCGGTTCCGGCGGTAGAGAAACCGCGGTATTACTCGGTACAGCTCATCGACGGCAACACCTACAACTACGGTTACATCGGCAGCCGCGCCACCGGCAACGAAGCTGGCGACTACATGGTAGTCGGACCCGACTGGAAGGGCGCGACCCCACCGGGCATCAAGAAGGTTTTTCGTTCCGGCACGCAATTCCCCTTTGCGCTCTTTCGCACCCAGCTCTTCAACACGGCTGACCTGCCGAACGTAATAAAGGTCCAGTCAGGCTACAAGGCACAGCCGCTTTCAGCCTTTCTCAAGCAACCTGCGCCGCCTGCCGCGCCGGCGATCGACTTCCCGAAGATCAACACGGACCTCGCGAAGACCGGCTTCTTCAAGTATCTCGACTTTGCCTTGCAGTACGCCCCGGCCGCACCGGATGAAGTGGCGATCCGGGAGAAACTTGCCCGGATCGGCATTGGCGCTGGCAAGGACTTCAACTTCCAGGATCTGTCCGCCGAGCAAAAGGCCGCAGTGGTTCAGGGCATGCAGGCCGGGCACGCACAGGTCGAGGAAGGGATCAAGAATCTCGGTACGAAGATCAATGGCTGGAACATTGTCGGTGCCGGCGGCGACAGCGCCTTCTACAACGGCGACTGGCTCAAGCGTGCCGCCGTCGCGCAAGCGGGCATCTATGCCAACGATGCCGAGGAAGCCACGTATCCGCTGTCCAAAACCCTGCCCGATGGCGAGCCGCTTGACGGCAGCAAGCACAACTACGCCATCACCCTGCCCGCCGGACAATTCCCGCCAGTCAACGCCTTCTGGTCAGTGACCATGTACGACGGTAAATCGCAACTGCTGATCAAAAATCCGATCAATCGCTACCTCATCAACTCGCCGATGCTGCCCGAGATGAAGAAGAATGCGGACGGCTCGTTGACGCTGTACATCCAGAAGGATTCACCGGGCGCGGATAAGGAAAGCAACTGGCTGCCCGCACCGAATGATCTGATCTACCTCGTCATGCGGCTGTATTGGCCGAAGACGGAAACGCCTTCCATCCTGCCTCCCGGAAAAGGGACGTGGAGTCCGCCAGAGATCGTCAAAGTCGATTGACCAAGTTTTTGTACCGCCAACCACTCAGGTGCCAACAAAGATTATGGGGACTCGGATGCGAAAAAAGCGCATTCGACCAGGTCTTAACTCAGGGTCATACGTTAATTATGACCCTGTAGCCTTGGTTACAGAATTGATTACCAGCGCATGTTTTTTAAGTGTTTACGACGTCATGAACATTCTGCAAGAAATCCAGGACAACAAAAAAGGGCCCACCTTTCGGTGAGCCCTTCCAGACCGCCCGGTAGAGCGGATGTTGTTTGTTGGACACGACGGCCATTTGGTTGATAGCTGAAAGCTACTTCACCACATACCTCGCGCCCTGTGGATCGTTAAGTTTTGCCTGCAATATCCCCCACTCGCGCTGAATGATCGAGTAAGGAATGAAAATGCTGATCCTCTCAGCCCCCTTTACGCCGGAGTTATTGCTCACATCGTTCAGAGTGGTTGAATAGAAACCGATATTGATGCCGACAATACAGCCGTCACTGGTGAGGACCGGCCCACCCGACATACCCTTGACCAGCGGGGCATCATGGATGGCATAGAGATCACCGCTGTGTTCATCGGCATTGACGAACGGCGTTTGATACACCTTGCCTTTCCCGGTAGCGGTCATGAGGTAAGGACTCGCCCCAACGGCAGTGATGCTCTCGCCCACACGCGGTGCGCGCCATGATGGGTAGCGGCCGTTGGCCTTGTGCAGGATGAAGACGAGATCGCAGCCTGTGCTGCAGCTGTACTTCACGTTGGGGATGAACGGAGTGTGGCGGGTGGTTACCGCATAGTCATCGTTCCATTGCACGGCCGAGGCCATGTATAGATACGGTGCGGGAAACCCCGAATAGACTGAAAAGTATGAATCATTGGCAGGACCCGAAAAGTCGGGTTTTACGATGCCGTTGCATCCTGCAGTTACAGCTCCAATTAAAAAGTAGGCCATGATCTTGATCATGATATATCACCGACTTAATTGGGAGAATGTGACTGTTTTTTGTTGTCAGTATTTTGGCTTTTGTCGGGTTGCAATACTCCTCGCCGCTTTTTCTAGTTGGACGTTTTCTTACTTATGGCTGAGTTTGTAATGACGCGTATGAATAAATCGCGCTAAGGCCAATTGCTTTTCGATCAACTCCAAAGTTCAAATATTTGGCGCCTGAAAAATGTTAAAGATGAGAGAAAAAAACAAGAGTTTCTATAGACTCCTTCGTTAATGGCGCCTGCCTGAATCAATCGCTATGCCTGTCACCCACAAGAGCGACAACAAGGCTATTGGTAGTCCAATCGTCCTGCCCGCAGCAGCGCCACAACTGGCTTTATATTCCGCCAAGTTGGACATGATTCATCCTGCTCAAGGAAACTTAAAAAACATTGTCTTGGGGTCAACATAACCAGAGGTAAATATGACTGATAGCAAATCAACTCAACTGTGAAATTATTCCACATGTAAAAGTCCTGATTGATCCCGACCAGGAATCTTCTCTTATTCCTTTCGTACCTCGTGGCACAAGCAGTTGCTGCTCTCGGCCCATCTGGCGGAACCGTGCCACTTTGGGCTTGAACGTGCGTAGCAAGCACTCTGGTGATTCCAAGAGGAGTAATTATCCAAGACGAGAACCCCTTGGTATCTATCCTGCTATGGCAAGCGGGATCAAACGTAGACTTTGTGACATCTGAAAACTTCTCGGCCTTTACCCGCACCAGCCTGCCAGTTGCAATAGATAGCCGGGCGCCCTCTTGGTTCGAATCAAGAAACGCTCAAGTCAATGGCAACAGAGTAAATAACGATATCGGCCGGGTATGCTGCGTCTATGGTGCCGGTACGATAATAGATCACGTTGTAATCGGATGGGGCACTCGTGGTGGCCGTTAAACCGAGTGCGCAACTAACACATCTAACAATGTTTCGGTTGCACGCGACAATAACGGAGACGGCTGGATAAACCGCGAACCGCATAATGTCCACTGGCATGCGAAATGAAGGCTGGAACTATTTCAGTGAGGTTCTCGAAGGAACATACAAAAGAGCACCCACTTATTGCACTATTCTACATTGCTTTCAGGGAGACATGAGCTGGACAAGTGCAAGCGGTTGCAAGCGGTCAGATTACTGCGGATGGCGGCTCGTTAGAAACTAATGCGGGATCGTGTTTGAACTCAAATCTTAACCAGTATTCACCGACCATGGAGCCGACATGGTTACATATTACGGGCTCTCGCAACATGATTGGAGTGTGGCGAGGCCTCGCTTGCGCGGCAGGGTCTACAGTCGAGCCAGATGCCTGGGTCACCAGGATCACCGGGGACTTTAACCGCGTCGGTGTTATGCAGAAGCTGAACTACCTGGCTTGTCACCTGCATCTTGCCTGAATGGGTGCCCACCCTGACCAGTTGCTGGCCATTCAGTAATCCGTCTGAAACACACCAGGCCGGGCGAGCGGTCATGACTTTACCCAGCACAGAGCCAAGTGTCCCGAACACAATCCTGAACAAAATTAACATTGAGCCTGCAGTTGAATGGCGGGCGAGGACCGCGTGTGAATACTTATCGACACACCAATCGGCAAAACCGGCAGGACGGGGCTCGCTTCCTTGCCGGGCGGCATGCGCCGGTGTCGTTCACGCGCCAAGACGACATGGGCATTGTCGCTGATGCCTGCCAGTCGTTCGTCTTCGACAACGGTGCATTTTCGATCTGGAAAAAAGGCGGCAGCCTGGACGTTGATGGGTACATCCGCCGGATCGAGCAATGGCACCTGGCGTTTTGAGTGGGGCTTTTGCAAAAATTTTGCAAATCGCAGACAACAAAAAAGGGCCCACCTTTCGGTGAGCCCTTCTAGACCGCCCAGCAGAGCGGATTTTGTTTGGTAGGCGCGATTGGACTCGAACCAACGACCCCCACCATGTCAATGTCTGCTTGAGCAAGCTGCAAGCGTTGGTGCTCAAGGGTTTCACAGAACGCCCATTCACAACATGAGGCGTCAAAAATGGCCACTTTCCGCTTACTTCCGTCCGGCAACTGGAATGCTCAGGTACGGGTTAAAGGCAAATCTCCCCAGTCGAAAACCTTCAGCACCAAGGCAGAAGCTGAGTCATGGGCGAACCATCTCGAAGCCGTGACGGTGGATCGCAAGCATCACACTATCTGCGCATTGTGCAGGTCAAAGCGCCCATTCGTGGCCTTCTCCAACGACCTGGTGCGTTTCGCTGACAACGATGAGCGCCTTGAAGGCAATGTGTCAGCCCCGGTTCGTGCCCAGGCTGTACGCGCAAGCGGATCTGGCAAATCTCTCCCTTCGCAAGGGCGACAAGCTCCTCGAAGGAAGTCGGCGATGCGAGAATGGCTTGTCGATCGGGGTCGACGCTGTCCGCGTAGAGCCAAGCTGCGAGGTCACGGTATATCAAACAAAGAATCAGGCCATAGAAAATGGCATGACCAAAGAAATATGCATTGTAGAGGGCAGCAGTGCATTTAGTTTCGACCACAGCACTGAAGGTGCAATCAAAAACCATATCAACAAATTATGCCAGTGCGGAGTTAGAAACGCTTACATTGAGTCAGCCCACACAGAGTCCCAAATGGGTATGAAGGGCATATCCTACATAAATCTGGTTGGGTTCAAATAGCACCTAACAAACAATGCGTATATGGACTCTCATCACAAGTAGTGAGTAAAGCTCTTCCAACCCTGTCGTCAGTGCGGTTGCATTCGTATATTCGGCCTGTACTGGACGTTACCGCCCTGGCCACTCTGTAGTTCGCGCAGCGGGGATAACCAGGGACAGTCCACGATTAGTCAGACAAGATCGAAATAGATAACCGTTGTCTGTCCCCGATTGTCACGACCCCTTTGCAGCGTGATGGCACCGAAGATCGACACCAGCATCACCACCTCGGCGTGTTCGACCGCTTCATTGGTGGCTGCCATCACGCCCAGCGCCGAAGCCTACGTCGTCAAGCCGTCATACTCGCAGGCACGCCGATAGCCAAAGCCATCCCGGACAGACTGATCATTCGTCCGATAGATTTCAACTGCTTGCTCCTCAGTTGTCCGCATTGAGCCCGTTGAAATGCGGACGGTACGTTCCAAAGTCCTTCGCCTTGGAGGCTAAGTGACCCTTAGGATTTCGATGCCCCGGGCCGTCCGGGCCGGGGCCATCCGTTGTGTTCAGAACCAGCAGGAAGCCTTCACGCCGAACTCGCGCACCATGGTCACCGACAGGTCTGGGCACAATTTGAACCTATCTGGCACCGGCCGTTGCCTCGGGGCGATCTCTCAACGTGACCAACCCGTTCCGCACGCCGGCAACCATCACACCGCCAGGCAGGAAATTGATTGACAGCATCGGGCTGTCCAGCCTCTTTCCACTTCCAATAAATATTTCTGAAGCTAGTTTGCCAGTCTGGAAATCGAGGGCACTGAGATAAAATGCGTCCAGCTTGTCTCCAGCGCCCGATTTCATAGTGTATTGATAAACATAACCATCGGCAGTCGAAAGTTTGGGTGGAACCTTTGACGAAACCGAGTAATTCTCCCAGATCGTGTTGCATCCACTGTATCCAGGCCTGACATCGACTCTCGCAAGCCCGGGTTCGGATGCTGCCGGTTCAAAGAACTTCGACCCATAATTATTTTGAATTACAAGTGACTTTCCGTAACCCACAAATGTATTATCAAGATATCCTCTATCTTCTTTAAACACGGGATGCTCACATACGACCCTGGAGCTGCTTGCCATTGCTGCGCCGTCGGTTTTAAGTACCAGCACCCTCGCAAAGCGATGCGAGTCATCGTTCAAACCGAATGAGATCAACTTACCTTCATCGAACAGCGTCGGAGCGGTCAAATCACCACTTGAGTTGGACTGTCCATATTCATATCGCCAGCGAGTGATAATCTTTCCATCATCATCTATTTCAAAGCGATAAAGTGCCATGGTAGTGAGTACGAACGTCGCATCCGCGTTCAATGCCAGTGCCGTACCTGAAACCTCACCCCCCGGAAGTTTCATACGTTCTATCTTGCCGGTCATTTGGTTGATGTAGCCGACATAGCCATACATCGTGCTAAACCAGAGATTATTTTTCCAGTCAGGATGAACATCTGAAATTGGTTGGCCATCAGGCAAGGCGCTGCTTAGGTCATACTCTTTTTCAAGAGACCATTTGTATTGGTCATTGCTTCCAACAATAGAATATATCTGAACTTTTTGTTCCGGGTTCGCCACGATGGCCCGACCCAGAGCGTCGAGGCCGGTGTACCACCCCATTCCCGGCTCCAGGAAATTCATTTTCCTGCTGGTCGTGGCGACCTGCGCCGCGACCTTGAAATTGTTCTTGGGATCAAAAAGCACCAGCTGGCTCGGATTGCCCAAGCCGACGCACAAGGACGCCAGTTTTTCACCGGGCGTCATGAGCATGGGCGTGCACATCGAAATCTCGTTGCCGAGGCGTGTCGGCACATATGTCGCTATTGGCGCGATCCCGAGAGGCCCCGCATATGGCGTGGTACTGGAATTATACGTATCCCCATGAACCCCGCCGCTCGCGGTTTCATCCATAAGAAATGGATGGTCTGGCATAGGCAGTCTCGGCAGGGGGTGCGGAATCAGCGGGTGGCTTCCAACCAGCGTTGGCACCCTGATTCCGTCTGCCACTTGAAATTCGCGGTTTGCCGATCCATTGGCCAGGTGGCCAATATCGCCTGCCCCCCCGAGGATCTCCCGAAAGGCGGTCAGCGAGAGGGGCAGCTTATCCGCAACCAGGAACTTTATACCAATACAGGCCAGCACCAGCATCGAAGCTGACAGAAGAATATAGATCTTTTTCCTGGACCTGCGCTCATGGATATTTGTTGGCATGATTGGCAAATTCCGGATTAATTGAGAAGCCGCCATTGTCGAGCGCGCGCAAGCATCACTCATCGTCCAATGGGACTATTCCAAGGCCCGCTCGAGTCGCCTCCGTGGAAGTCTTTCCTGGAGGCGCTCAAGGAGCACCAGTCGGTAGGCGTGGCGGCTAGGCATCCCCAGTTCGAACCCGCTGTCATCGATCAAATCGTCTTCCATCACGCACGCACCATAAACTGTGTATACATACAGTATCGTGATAGACGATGCAGTTCAATCCGTAGGGGATGGGTGGCAAACCGGACACTTACGACCAAACCAATGCAGCGGCGTAGAACGCACGCCGCCTCCACTACATAAGTTGAAATTCTGCCTGCTGCACGATCACCTGGTAGACAGCAGCCTGACCCGCGACGCAGATCTGCTACGACCGGAACTCTGCCCGCACACCATCCTCGACCTATTGCAAAATCCGATAGTCGTCGTACTAATAGCCACCTGACATCAAGGCTGGACCCCCACTCAAGGAGAGGCGGAATGCATAGCGCACTGACGAATATAAAGAATGAACTCACCGGCATTATTGGTCAGTTGCAGGCAAAGATCCCCAGCGATGAGCCGTTTAACATAGGCCACGGCAACTGGTCCTTTCCTGGTTTAGCTAAAACGGACTTGATTGATGACGCCCAGGATCTTATTGATCTTATCGACCAGTACGGAAGCGACGACCTCGGTAGCTGTGAACCAACCCTCAACGATTACCATCGACGCCTTCAGTACCTGCAAACACAGACCATCCCGAACATTTGGCCAAGTCCAGCTGCGGCAGTACCTGCCTACACCATTACGCTTAACGGCCTCCGTAGAGCACTTGCTACGCTGAAGCCGCTGGACAATCGGGCGGAAGTGTTAATCGACCTGCGAAAGGCAACAACTCAGGTTCGAGGGATGGAAGCAAAAATCAACGGCTTGCAGCCCCGCACAGCTTCACTCACTGACATGGTGGGACGAATTGAACAGGCTTACCATGCGGCTGATCAACTTCCGACTGATTTAGCCACACTTTCGGAAGCGCGCTCTCAGATTGCTGACTTGGTTCAAGAGGCAGAGCAAGACCAAACAAAACTGGCAGCCTTCCACCAAGCAGCAACCGAAATAGACGCAACACTGAAGAAAAAGCTGGAGGACGCGGAAGCAGTTCTCACCCGCTGCGAGACCGCCTACTCGGCTGCAACGAGCGTCGGATTAGCTGCCGCATTCTCAGAACGATCCAAAAGCCTCGCTAACTCGATGTGGGTTTGGGTAGGCGGACTGATTAGCGCCCTAGCAGTAGGTAGTTACTTCGGTTCAACCCAACTTCACAACCTATCAGAGCTGCTAAAGCTGCCTGACGCACCCGCCTCAATTGTACTGTTGAATCTATTGCTATCACTGCTTTCTGTTGCCGCACCAGTGTGGTTCGCATGGTTATCAACTAAGCAAATCGGGCAGCGATTCCGCCTCGCAGAAGACTACGCTTTCAAAGCTTCGATATCACGAGCCTACGAAGGCTTCCGTCGAGAGGCTGCACGTTTCGACAAGGACATGGAGGCCCGCCTCCTTGGATCAGCCCTAGCCCGCCTAGACGAGCTTCCTTTACGCCTAGTAGAACCGGATACCCATGGCAGCCCATGGCATGAATTAGCCTCATCCGACCTTGTGAAGCAGGCACTAAAAGCAGTCCCTAACTTCGCGGATCAAGTCAGGGAATTAGCAGGAACGGCGATGACTAAAACGATTCCAGCCGTTGCAGCAGCAGTGAGACCAGTACCAGCCGCTGCGAACTCACCAGATGCCGCGACCACCCCATCTCAAAGCTGAGAATTCTGGCATGGCCATCTGAGATCGCAGTGCTAAACACGGACAAGATGGCCGTACCTTCAAGCTACATAGCTTTCTTTAAAGACTTTGAAGCCCCATGAGCATCCCCGACGCAATCATCGAAAACATTCAAGCGAACTGTATCCAAAGCTGCGGCGTTCACATTGCCCAGTGTGAACGAACCCTATAATTTGTGAACGTTCTGAAGAAATCCAAGACAACAAAAAAGGGCCCACCTTTCGGTGAGCCCTTCTAGACCGCCCAGCAGAGCGGATTTTGTTTGGTAGGCGCGATTGGACTCGAACCAACGACCCCCACCATGTCAAGGTGGTGCTCTAACCAACTGAGCTACGTGCCTGCTGTGAGGCGGCATTCTACGGAATTCCGGAGGGGTGTCAACACCTTTTTTCGAGCTAACCCTATGAATATGCAAAATATTTAATTTCACCGGTACAAAGAAGATTTTCCGGGTGGCTGGCGGGCGATTTTCAACTCGGGTAGGATCAACGCACTCGTAAAATATATTAAACAGAGGCTGCCGGATGGCTAACACTCCCTACCCCGAGTCCTACTACGCCGCATCGGCCAATGCGGTTCCGTCGCGCACGGCGTTGCAGGATGACGTGGAGACCGATGTCTGTGTGATTGGCGCCGGTTATACGGGGCTGTCCTCTGCCCTGTTTCTGCTGGAGAACGGCTTCAAGGTCACGGTGCTCGAAGCCGCCGGGGTGGGTTTCGGGGCGTCCGGGCGTAATGGCGGCCAGATCGTTAATAGCTATAGCCGCGATATCGATGTCATCGAGCGTACGGTCGGCCCCAAGCAGGCCCAGTTGCTGGGGCAGATGGCGTTCGAGGGTGGGCGAATCATTCGTGAGCGAGTCGCCAGGTACAACATTCAGTGCGACTTGAAGGATGGTGGCGTGTTCGCCGCGATGACCGCCAAGCAGATGGGGCATCTCGAATCCCAGAAGCGCCTGTGGGAGCGTTTCGGACATACCCAGCTTGAGCTGATGGATCAACGCCGCATTCGCGAAGTAGTGGCTTGTGATCAATACGTCGGCGGCATGCTCGACATGAGTGGCGGCCACATCCATCCGCTTAACCTGGCACTGGGTGAAGCGGCGGCGGTCGAGTCCCTGGGCGGGACGATTTATGAGCAGTCGCCGGCGGTGCGCATTGTGCGCGGCGCCAACCCTGTTGTGCACACGCCGCAGGGCAAGGTCCGGGCCAAATTCATCATCGTCGCCGGCAACGCTTATCTGGGCAACCTGGTGCCGGAACTGGCCGCCAAGTCGATGCCTTGCGGTACACAGGTGATTACCACCGAGCCATTGGGCGAAGAACTGGCGAAGACCCTGCTGCCCCAGGATTACTGTGTCGAAGACTGCAATTACTTGCTCGACTACTACCGCCTCAGCGGCGACAAGCGCCTGATTTTCGGTGGTGGCGTGGTGTATGGCGCGCGGGATCCGGCGAATATCGAAGCGATCATCCGGCCGAAGATGCTCAAGGCATTCCCACAACTCAAGGACGTGAAGATCGATTACGCGTGGACGGGCAATTTCCTGCTGACTCTGTCGCGCCTGCCCCAGGTCGGACGGCTGGGCGACAACATCTACTATTCCCAGGGTTGCAGCGGCCATGGCGTGACCTACACGCATTTGGCGGGCAAGGTGCTGGCCGAAGCGTTGCGCGGCCAGGCAGAATGTTTTGATGCGTTTGCCGAACTGCCACACTATCCGTTCCCGGGCGGCCAGTTGCTGCGCACACCGTTTGCGGCGTTGGGTGCGTGGTATTACGGATTGCGGGACAGGTTCGGGTACTAAGCGACAGGCAATACATTGTGGGAGCGAGCTTGCTCGCGATGAGGTCGTAACATCCAACATATTCGTTGGCTGCCAGACCGACATCGCGAGCAAGCTCGCTCCCACAGGTTTTGGGGGGTTAGAGACGATCCCGGGGGATACCGCTGCGAATCCGCAGGATGTCGGCCAGTACCGCCAGCGCAATTTCCGCTGGCGTCTTGCTGCCCAGGTTCAGCCCGATTGGCGCATGAATCCGCCCCAGCTCGACATCCCCCAGCCCACCAATACGCCGCAAACGCTCGAAGCGCTTTTGCGAGGTCTGCATGGAGCCCATCACACCGATGTAAAACGCCTCGGTGCGAACCGCCTCCATCATCGCCAGGTCATCGATACGCGGATCGTGGGTCAACGCCACCACCGCCGTGTCGCTGTGACAGCCTCCATCGGCGATGAACACCGACGGCAGCTGGCGCCGAATCTCCACGTTTTCCAGCACGACGCCTTCCAGCACTTCGTCCCGCGGGTCACACAGAATCACCTCGAACCCAAGCCCCACGGCAAACTCCGCACAGGCCTGGGCGACACTGGAATACCCCGCCAGCAGCAAGCGCTGGGCCGCGCCGACGCGCACGCGCACCCGGTCGATTTCACGTTCGATTCGCACACCCTGTTCACGATCATCGAACAGGCTGCGCGCACCGCTGAGCAAATCAACCTCGCGGATCAACCGACGTCGGCCCAGCAGCGCCGACTCCAGTTCCCGCAGATGCGCTTGCACCTCGCAATCAGCGTCAAGCTTTTCGACCAGCACATCCAGCACCCCGCCACAGGGCAGGCTGACGCGCGAGCGTGGGTTGTCGCCTTCGCCGTAACGAACAACGCTGACCGGCTCCAGAAACGCGCCCTCGGCCACTCGCTCAAGAAAGTCTTCCTCGACACAGCCACCGGACAGCGAGCCAATCCAGCGCCCCTGCGTGTTCACCGCCAGCAGCGAACCCGGTGCGCGCGGTGCCGAGCCATAAGTGGCCAGCACCGTACACAGCCAGATGCGCTGACCGGCCGCCGACCACTCCAGCGCCCGGCGTATCACTTGCAGATCCAGATGCTGCATATCAGTGGGCCTTGTGCTCGAGCGGCGGCGCATCGGCCCGCAACTTCTGCACGTCGTTCACTGCCAGATCATTCGGCTGACCGCCCCACCCCTGACGCAGGTAGTTCAGTAGATCCGTGAGTTGCGCGTCGCTCAACTTGTCGACAAATCCCGGCATCGGTTGCATGTGTTCGAACCCGGAGAACTTCTGCTCACCGATACCGTCGTCGATCACCCGTACCAGGTTGCGCGGATCTTCCAGGCGTAGCGTGGTGTTACCGCGCATGGCCACGGCGATGTGCGGTTTGCCCTCACCGCCCGGCGCATGGCAACCGGCGCAGACGTTCAAATATTCCTGACGGCCACGCTGGGCGCTCGGGCTCAGCTTGTCCAAAGGCACTTCGGTGAGCACTTTCGCCGCTGGCGGCTGATCGCCGAGCAGGAAAGTCGCCATCGCCGCCAGATCCGGATCGCTGAGGCCCTGGGTGCTGTTGTGGAACACCGGGAACATTTCGTTGAACATCGTGCCCTGGGCGCTCATGCCGTGCTTGAGGAACGAGCTCAGGTCCTGATGATTCCAGCCACGGGCCGCCAGGTCAGTGGCCAACAGGCTCGGTGCCAGATAGCCATTGAGAATGCCGCCGGTCATGCGCTTGTCCATCTGCATCGCACCCGGCAGGCCGCGTGGGGTGTGGCATTCGCCACAGTGCCCCAGCACGTCGACCATGTACTGGCCGCGCTTCCAGGCTTCGCTTTTGCCTTCAACCGGCTCCAGCTTCACGTCCTTGCCGTACATCATGTTCCAGCCCATCAGGCCCAGGCGCACGTTGAACGGGAAGCTCAGGCTGGTGACCGGTGCTGCACGCTCGATCGGCTCGACGGTTTTCAGGTAGGCATGAATCGCGTCGGAATCCGCACGCGGGATCAGGTGGTACGAGGTGTAGGGCATCGCCGGATACAGGTTCGCGCCATCGCGGCGCTTGCCTTCGGTCAGCGCGGCGAAGAACTCGTCATCGTTGTACAGGCCGATGCCGTGCTCTTTGCTCGGGGTGATGTTGGTGCCGTAGATCGTGCCGAACGGCGACACGATCGGCAGGCCGCCCGCATAGGGCGCGCCACCCGGTGCGGTGTGGCACGCCATGCAGTCGGCGGCGCGGGCGAGGTACTCGCCTTGCTTGACCTGTGCATCATCGGCGTGAGCCGCCACCACAGGCGCAGCCAGACCAACCGCCAACGCCAGGCGGCTAAGTAGAAGCTTCATGCTTAACCCTCCTTGACCAGGCCGAGATCGGTCAGCACGTTGCGGGTGGCGCTGTAGTAGCGCACGTACCCGGTGCAACGGCAGATGTGATGACCGAGGCTGTCCTCGATGACTTTTTCCAGCTGGCTTTTGACGATCGGCTGACGCTGCAGCTTCTCCACCAACACCGTCGCGGCATTGACGAAGCCCGGCGCGCAGTAGCTGCACTGGAAGGCGAATTCGTCGACGAAGCGCTGCTGGATCGGGTTCAGCTCGGTGACCTTGCCCTGCTCGTCGCGGGTCGCATGGCCTTCGATGGTCCGCACCTTCTTGCCTTCGAAATAGTGTGCGCCGGTGATGCAGGTGCGCACTTCTTCGCTGGTGCCGTCGGGGTTGTCGACGATCACCACACAGGCGTGGCAGATGCCCTGGCCGCAGCCCAGGCGCGAACCGGTGAGGTTCTTGTATTCGTGCAGGTAGTCGATCATCGGCAGATCATCAGGGATGTCCACCGGGCCGACGGATTGACCGTTGAGGGTCAGTTGAAGCGGACGGTTAGCCATTGAGGGCCTCCTTGATGCGTGCAGAAGTGATAGGCAGGTCGCGGACACGTTTACCGATGGCATGGGCCACGGCGTTACCGATGGCACCGACCACCGGGATCATCACCACCTCGGCGATGCCCTTGGACGGGTCGCTCGGCGACAATGGCGGCAGGATGTCCGCCGTCTGTTTCCACACCGCAACGTGCCGCGCCATTGGCAGGCGGTAACGGTTGAAGTTCCAGTCCCCCTCCCCCGGCCCGCCTTCGTACAGCGGCATCTCTTCCATCAGCGCATGGCCGATGCCCATGGCGATCCCGCCTTCGAGCTGGCCCCTGACCAGTTCTTCCACCAGCACCCGACCGCACTCGACCCACGAGTGATGGTTAAGTACCGACACTTCGTTCGAACCCTTGTTGACCTTCACTTCCACCAGCGTCGCGACCGGGCTGTAGTAAGTCACCGCCGCGTTGTTCAGCTGGGTCGCCGGGTAGGCGATGCCCTGCCGATCCAGCAGATGGAAACCGGCGCTGTTCATCTGCGCCTTCTTCGCCTTCGGTGCACCGTCGCCGTACTTCACGGCCAGGCCGTCGAGCGGCAAGCGCTCACGCACGCCGTCGATGCTGAACTCGGCCTCGGCCCAGCTCCAGCGGTTGAAACCGTGCACGGTGGCGCCGCTCACCAGGCCACGCTCGTGAACGCGCTTGGCGAGCATGGCGAATGGCAGTGGCTCCATGCCGTTGGCGGTGAGCTTGCCGTCGACCCAATGGGCGTCTTCGCGGCGCACCACGTAAGGGTTGGCCTGACCGCCGTAAGGGCCTTGGCGCCAGATCTCCAGCGCCGCCGGCCACAGGCCGTGGTTGAACAGCACGCGCGCCGCTTCACGGGTGGCGTGGCTGAAGTAGTACGCCGAGTTGGTGGCCGACGAAGCCGAAGCGACCTTGCCGACCCAGCGCGGATTGCGCAGGAAATTGTCCTGCTCGGCCTGGCTCATGATGTACGGGTTGCCGCCACTGATCAGCTGTAACTCTTTCCATTCGGTTTCGCCGGTCTTCACTTCGTGCGCCGCAATACCGAGGAAATCGGCCACGACCATGGCTTGCGAGGTGGACATGCCGGTGCCGATTTCGATACCGATGTGGCGCAGGCTGATGCGACCTCCGGCAGTGAATTCAATGCTGGCCATCGGCGCTTCGGAACCGGTGCCGAAGTCTTTCTGGCAGATGGCGAAACCCACCCCGTACCAGTTGTCAGGATCGGCGGCTTCGCGCTGTTTCTTGATAGCGTCGCGGTTTTTCCAGGTGTCGTGGACGGCCGCCTTGTCGAGAATCTCGTGCAGGCGCAAGGCACCGGCCGGGATCGCGCCCTGGGTGTTTTTCATGCCCGAGCGCAGTGCGTTCTTGCGGCGCAGTTCGATGGCATCGACACCGAGGCGACCGGCGATTTCGTCGACCATCATCTCGGTCGCCGCCATGCTTTGCAGGGTGCCGTAGCCACGCATCGACCCGGCTTCAACGGCGCGGGAGTGATAGGCCGTGACCTGCAGATCGTTCTGCGGCATGTAGTAGATCGACTGTGCCGCCGTGGCGCCCACCGCAGCCACGGACGGGCTGTAGTTGATTCGCCCGCCACCGTCGACGCTCATCTCGGAGCGGAAAATCTTGAAGCTGTGATCGTTCTTGTCCACCGCCAATTGGTAGCGAATGTCGAACGGGTGACGCTTGATGCCGCTCTGGAACTGCTCGTAGCGGTCGTTGGCCAGGCGTACCGGCACACCGGCGCCGTACAACGCCGCCAGCGCTGCGTAGTAGACGAAAATATTGTGGTCCTTGGAGCCGTAACCGACGGTGTAACCCGGGTGTATGTTCAGGTTGGCCAGGCCGAAACGCGACGGCGCGATCATCTTCGCAGTCTCGGTCGCGGTTTCCAGCGGGCACTGTGTCGCCACCACGAAATGCAGAGTCTTGGTGGCCGGGTCGTACCAGCCATTGCCGTTGTCCGGCTCCAGGGCGGCCGGTTCGATCGACGGGGTCTTGTAGCGTTCGTCGAACACCAGCCAGTTGTCCGGCGGCGCATCGATCTGCTGCTTCATGCGCTCGGCGTAGAACAACCCGCGCTCGGTCAGGTTGCCGTGCAGGTTCGGCTGGGCATTCCACACCGGACGACGGTTTTTCAGCATCGGGAACAGGATCGAATCCTTGAGGCTGGCGAACTCGTCTTCGTCCGCCGAGGTCGCGCCGCCAACGCGCACGTAGCGGAAGCTGCCGTAAGGATCGCCTTCATAGAACGGCGCTTTATCGCCGTAGCGGATTGCCTTGTCATTGAACTTGAGTTGGTTCTTGGCCTGACGGAAGCGCTCGAAATCGTTCCAGATCAGGATCGCCACCGGGTGCCCGATGAACATCGGCACCTTGCCGGCCGGCAACAGCGGATCCGGGGCGTGCTCCTCAGGGAACACGATACCGTCCTTGACAAGGTCTTCGGCGGTGACGATGCGGTCCGGCTGCAACCCGGCACCGAGCCACGACAGGTCGATGCCGGCAAAGATGTGGTCGGCCTTGATGGTTTTGAGCAGCATGGCGTGGCCTTGCTGCTGCGGCCAGCCCGGCATGTCCTTGGCGCGGATGTCACGGGCAAAGACCTTGCTGCCGCAGACCTTGGACAAGGCATCGTTACGGGCGCGCGCCTTGCCATTGTTGCCGAGCCACTGCTCGGACGGCACGGTCACGCTGTTTTCCATCAAGGCGGCCAGCGCCTGGCTGCTCAATGGCGTGAGCGTCACGCTCACACCCGCTACCAGCCCGCCCTGAAGGAACGAGCGCCGGGATATATCACGGTTGGACATGGATCATCCTCTGGGCGGTTATGGGGTCCGCCCTTCTGCTTATGTTCTGGAAATCTCGAGTCTTGCAGAAGCCCTTTTCGACGATGCAAAGGGCTGTTGTTGACAGTGCAAAGCTGACCGAAAGGTTAAGTTTATAGGCTTATGCCTTCGCGGAAAACCAAAAACTGACCAAGGAATCAAAAAACCGCGACTTTTCGACGCAGCAGATCGATGAACAACCCCAACTCCCGGCTGATGTGCTCGCCCTTGCGCAACAACAACCCGAATGGCGCCATCTGCACATCCAGTTCCACCGGCAACGCCACCACCAAGCCCATTTTAAGATAGTCGCGCAATGCGGTTTCCGACAGCACCATGATCGCGTCGGTCAGCTGAATCAGTTGCTGCATGGAGTACACCGAACTGCATTCGATGATGTCTGCCGGCAACGGCAACGCCAGGCGCTGCAACGCCTGATCCAGACCGATGCGCGCCGGACTGGTTTCCGGTTGCAGGATCCACGGCCAACCGCTGACCAGCTCCGCCATCTCCAGTTTTTTGCGCCGGGCCAGCGGGTGGCCGGCGTGCACCACCACCAGCAAGCGTTCGTTACCCAATTGCTCGAAGACGTAATGCTCGCTGTCCGTGGCGGCATTGCGCCGGGCGATGGCGAGGTCGATGCGACCCTGTTCCAGCAACTGGATCACCTGGTCGCTGGTATCGCCCATGATGCGAATCCGCAGCTGCGGATTGAGCGCCTTGATCTCGGCTATCGAATCCATCACCAGATCCGGGGCCGCGCCCATGATGGTACCGATCGACAGATAGCCGTAGCCGCCCTGCTGCCGCGCCATCAGGTCCTCGGCACAACGGTCGAGGCCACTGATGGCCGACTCGGCAAAGCGAATCAGCTCCTGACCCAGCGCTGTCGGGCGCATCCCCCGCGGCAGGCGTTCGAACAGATCGCAGCCGAACATGTCTTCAATCTCATGGAGCATGCGGGTTGCCGCCGGTTGCGACATGTTCAGGCTTTGCGAAGCACGGTGCAGATTCTGGCTGGTGCTGAGCGTCACCAGCATGTGCAGATGCTTGTAGCGCAGGCGATTGAGCAGGCTGCGGGAGATGGTCGGCGTGGTCATGGCGGGCCTTTTTTATCGATACCTTGAGGGTATCAGTTGTGAGCTAGATTCGATTTGTAACGCATCGATCAGCGGCCGTACAGTCTTCCCCATAAGAACAAATGCCCTACCAAAGGAAAACTGCGATGAAGACTCTACCCGCGCCTCTGCTCGCCAAAATTTCCTGGCGGCTGCTCCCGTTTCTCCTGCTGATGTACATCATGGCCTTCCTCGACCGCGCCAACGTCGGGTTCGCCAAACAAGCCTTCCAGGCCGACACCAACATCAGCGATGCCGCCTTCGCCTTCGGCGCCGGCGTGTTCTTCGCCGGTTACGCACTGCTCGAAGTGCCCAGCAACCTGATCCTGCACCGCGTCGGCGCCCGCCTGTGGATGTGCCGGATCATGGTCACCTGGGGCCTGGTCTCCGCCGCCATGGTCTTCGCCCACACTGAAACCAGCTTCTACGTCCTGCGCTTTCTGCTGGGCGTGGCCGAAGCCGGCTTCTTCCCCGGCGTGATCCTCTACCTCACCTACTGGTTTCCCAGCGCCGTACGCGGCAAGGCCATGGGTTTCTTCTATTTCGGTGCGCCCCTGGCGTTCATCTTCGGCAGTCCGCTGTCCGGCCTGCTGCTGGAACTGGACGGCTTCGCCGGCTTCCACGGCTGGCAGTGGCTGTTCGCCGTTGAAGGTTTGATGGCGACGGCGGTGGGCATCTGGGCCTACTGGTACCTGGACAACCGTCCGGCCGATGCCAAGTGGCTGACCGTCGAGGAACGCCAGCAAGTGCAGAGCCTGCTCGATCAGGAAGACAGCCATAAGCAGAACCACGGTCGCAGCCTGCTCAACGTGATTTGCCAACCCTCGGTGCTGTACCTGTGCCTGATCTACCTGTTGATCCAGGCCAGCGTCTACGGCGTGGTGTTTTATCTGCCGAGCCAGGTTGGCGGACTGCTGGGGACCAAGGTCGGGCTGATGGTCGGCCTGGTCACGGCAATCCCGTGGATCTGCGCATTGATCGCCGCCTACCTGATTCCCGGCTACAGCGACCGCACTGGCGAACGCCGCCGCACCGCGTGCCTGACCTTGCTCATGGCCGCCGCCGGGATCGCCTGCTCGGTGACCTTCAGCAACCCGCTGCTGGGGATCATCGCCCTGTGCTTCGCCGCCTCCGGCTTCATCGCCGTGCAACCGGTGTTCTGGACCTTCCCCTCCAGCTACCTCGCCGGCAGCGCCGCCGCGGCCGGGATCGCCCTGATCAACTCGTTCGGCGCCCTCGGTGGCTTCATCGCCCCGGTGCTCAAGAACTGGGCCGAAGGCGCCTTCCATTCACCGGCAGCAGGCTTGTACGTGCTGGCCGCTACCACCGTCATCGCCGCGTTGCTGGTGCTGGGCATACGCGCGCCCGGCCATAAAGCCTCGAACAAACCGGCCACCGTTTAAACCTGACCGCCGTTTAACAAAAGGAATCACACCATGGGCATTCCAACCATCAAACACGTCCGCGCTTTCACCTTGCGTGGCGGCGGCGCGGATTATCACGACCAGGCCGACGGCCACTGGATCGACGATCACATTGCCACGCCAATGAGCAAATACCCCGAGTACCGCCAGAGCCGCCGCACCTTCGGCATCAACGTACTCGGCACCCTGGTGGTGGAAATCGAAGCCAGCGACGGCACCGTCGGTTTTGCCGTGACCACTGGCGGCGAGCCTGCCGCCTACATCGTCGAGAAGCACCTGGCGCGCTTCCTCGAAGGCGCCCGGGTCACCGACATCGAAAAAATCTGGGACCAGATGTACCAGTCGACCCTGTATTACGGGCGCAAGGGCATCGTCATCAACACGATTTCCGGCGTCGACCTGGCGCTGTGGGACTTGCTCGGCAAGATCCGCCAGGAGCCCGTACACCAGTTGCTCGGCGGTGCGGTGCGCGACGAGTTGCAGTTCTACGCCACCGGCGCCCGCCCGGACCTGGCACAGAAAATGGGCTTCATCGGCGGCAAGATGCCGCTGCACCACGGCCCGGCCGAAGGCGAGGAAGGCCTGCGCAAGAACCTCGAAGAACTGGCGACCATGCGCGAACGCGTCGGCCCGGACTTCTGGCTGATGCTCGATTGCTGGATGAGCCTGGACCTCAACTACGCCACCAAACTGGCGGTTGGCGCCCACGCATACGGCTTGAAATGGATCGAAGAAGCCCTGCCGCCGGACGACTACTGGGGCTACGCAGCCCTGCGCAACAACGTGCCCAAGGGCATGCTGGTGACCACCGGCGAACACGAAGCCACCCGCTGGGGTTTCCGCATGCTGCTGGAGATGGGCTGCTGCGACATCATCCAGCCGGATGTCGGCTGGTGCGGCGGGATCACTGAACTGGTGAAGATCTCGGCCCTGGCCGATGCCCACAACGCGCTGGTCATCCCCCACGGTTCTTCGGTGTACAGCTACCACTTCGTCGCCACCCGGCATAACAGCCCGTTCGCCGAGTTCCTGATGATGGCGCCGAAGGCCGACGAAGTGGTGCCGATGTTCCACCCGCAATTGCTCGGTGAGCCGGTGCCGGTCAATGGCCGCATGCGCCTGTCCGCGCTCGACCAGCCAGGTTTCGGCGTGACCCTCAACCCCGAATGCCAACTGCATCGGCCGTATAACCGCTGAGAAAGGAGTTCGAAATGAACATGCCGCACAACGCGTTCAAGGCCGCGCTGAACAACTCAGCGACCCAATATGGCATCTGGGCCGGGTTCGCCACCGGCTACGCCGCCGAGATCGTCGCCACCACCGGTTACGACTGGATGCTGATCGATGGCGAGCACGCACCCAACACAGTGCCCGGCGTACTTGCCCAGTTGCAGGCCGTGGCGCCTTACTCGACTGCGCCAGTGGTGCGCGCGGTGAATGGCGATGCCAACCTGATCAAGCAACTGCTGGATATCGGCGCGCAGACGCTGATGATCCCGATGGTCGAAACCGCCGAACAGGCACAGGCACTGGTGCGCGCCATGCGCTACCCGCCCCACGGCATTCGCGGGGTCGGCGGCGGACTGACCCGCGCCACCCGCTGGGACGGTGTGCCCGATTACCTGAATACAGCCCACGAACAACTGTGCCTGATCGTGCAGGTGGAATCGCGCACCGGCGTGGAAAACGTCGCAGCGATTGCCGCCGTCGAGGGCGTGGATGCGGTGTTTATCGGCCCGGCGGATTTGTCGATCGGCCTGGGCCACGCCGGCAACCCCGGCCATCCGCAAGTCCAGGAGCAGATTCAACACGCCGTGAACGCCACGCTGGCGGCCGGCAAAGCCTGCGGGATTCTCGCCCCCAACGAAGAAGACGCCCGCCGCTACCAGCGCTGGGGCTGCCAGTTCATTGCAGTGGCCATCGACATCAGCCTGCTGCGCCAAGGCGCCATGGCCACCCTCGCTCGCTACCGCGAACCCGCCACCACTCAAGCGCCGTCACGCACTTACTGATCTGCCAAGGAGTCGCACCATGTCATCCGTGCCTGTTTACGAAAACTTCATCGACGGCCAGTTCGTGGCCAGCGCTGCCCACCTCGATGTGATCAACCCGGCTACCGGCGCCCTGTTGTCGAAAGTCCCGGCCTCGACCGCCGAGGACGTCGAGCGCGCCCTCGCTGCCGCCCGTGCCGCGCAGAAGGACTGGGCGCGCAAACCGGCGAATGACCGCGCCGGTTACTTGCGCCGGATCGCCGCCAAACTGCGGGAAAACGTAGCGCACCTGGCACGCACCATCACTCTGGAACAAGGCAAGATCAGCGGGCTGGCGGAAGTCGAAGTCAACTTCACCGCCGACTACCTCGACTACATGGCCGAATGGGCCCGGCGCATCGAAGGCGAGATCATCACCAGCGATCGTCAGAACGAAAACATCTTCCTGTTCCGCAAACCGTTGGGCGTGGTGGCCGGGATCCTGCCGTGGAATTTCCCCTTCTTCCTGATCGCCCGCAAGATGGCCCCGGCCCTGCTGACCGGCAACACCATCGTCATCAAGCCCAGCGAAGAAACCCCGAACAACTGCTTCGAATTTGCCCGACTGGTGGCCGAAACCAACCTGCCGCCCGGCGTGTTCAACGTGGTCTGTGGCGACGGCCGAGTCGGCGCGGCATTGAGCGGACACAAAGGCGTGGACATGATCAGCTTCACCGGCAGCGTCGACACCGGCTCGCGGATCATGGCCGCCGCCGCGCCAAACATCACCAAGCTCAATCTGGAACTGGGCGGCAAGGCGCCGGCCATTGTGCTGGCGGATGCAGACCTCGACCTGGCGGTCAGGGCGATCCGCGATTCGCGCATCATCAACAGCGGCCAGGTGTGCAATTGCGCCGAGCGGGTGTACGTCGAGCGCAAGGTGGCGGATCAATTTATCGAGCGCATCGCGACAGCGATGAGTGCGACCCGCTATGGCGATCCGATTGCCCAGCCCGACGTGGAGATGGGCCCGCTGATCAACCGCCAGGGGCTGGACAGCGTCAATCGCAAAGTCCGCACCGCGTTGAGCCAGGGCGCAAGCCTGATCAGCGGCGGACAGATTGCCGACCTGCCGAATGGCTTCCACTTCCAGCCCACCGTTTTGGCCGGTTGCCGCGCGGACATGGAGATCATGCGCGAAGAGATTTTCGGTCCGGTGCTGCCGATCCAGATAATCGATGACCTGGACGAAGCCATCGCCCTGGCCAACGACTGCGACTATGGCCTGACTTCGTCGATCTACACCCGCGACCTGAGCAAAACCCTGCAGGCGATGCGTGAGCTGGATTTCGGCGAAACCTACGTCAATCGCGAGAACTTCGAAGCGATGCAGGGGTTCCACGCCGGCGTGCGCAAGTCCGGCATCGGTGGCGCGGATGGCAAACACGGGTTGTACGAATACACCCATACCCACGCGGTCTATCTGCAAGGCTGAGCCACGCACCCTCTGTGAAGAGCACGCGCCTATGCCATCGCTTGGGCGCCTGCCCCATCACCCTGAAATGGACATCTCATCGGCATTTCCCCGGTCGTAGCAATGGGCAGGTCGAACAGTACTCAGCGGGTTCGGTGGCCAGGTAATAAAAGCAACAGGTTCGGCGAAAGCGGATGCTCCGCTGCCCTTCGTCCACCAGCGTCGGCGGTCGGCGGAAATGGCTCAGCGGGTTGTAATCGAGGCCGAACAACGCAGGCTCGGCTTGTGTCAGCAACCAATTGAAGTCCGCTTCACAGCGCTCGCGAATTGAAGAGTCTTCTATTTTCGCCATGCGCTTTTCATACAGCGAATAAATACGCACGGCGGTGTTTTCCCAGAGAATGCGCCGGGAAACTCCGGTGACACGATTGAAGGTTTGCCACAACGGTTTCAGCAGTCCGGCGAACAGTCCTTGCACCAGCATTTCCCGCCAAGCTTCGCGCTCATTGAGGCCATAGGTCAGCGGCTCACCGTGATGCAGCGGCATCGAAGACGTCCACAACCCGTCATCGTGGCCGTATTCAATCACCGTGTTGTCGAGCGTCAGCAATAGCCCTTTGTCGTACACCGACATCGCATACAAACAGGCGCCGGTCGCCAGAAACGACAAGCGCTTGCCCAACAGCGAGGCCGTGATCGCCCGGGTCGGCGAACCGATCACCGGGCCCAGCGCATCCAGCAGTTGCTCGCACACGTCTTCCTGCAACAAGTCCCGGGCCTTCATCGAACGCAACGGGTCGCGCTCGTCGCTGTCCTTGAGCCGCAAGCCACCGGACAACAGCGCCCACTCCGACGCCGTGAAATGACAGGCCAGATTCATTGCGGCAACTCCCGGCCAAACGGAATGCACAGCGGCGTTGCGAAGAACGGATCGGGAATGATTCGGCAATTGAGGTCGAACACGGTCTTGACCAGGGCCTCGGTCAACACTTCGTCGGGCCGCCCCTGGGCAAAGGCCGTCCGGTTGTGCACCGCAACCATGTGGTCGGCGTAACGACAGGCCAGGTTGAGGTCGTGCAGCACCATGATGATGGTTTTGTTTTCGAGCCGGTTGAGGTCGCGCAGCAGGTCCAGCACTTCGATCTGATGCGCCAGGTCGAGAAAGGTAGTGGGTTCGTCGAGCAGCACGATACCGGTGTCCTGGGCCAGGGTCATGGCGATCCACGCGCGCTGGCGCTGGCCACCGGACAACGCGTCCACCGGTCGGTCCGCCAGGGCCAGCAGACTGGTTTGCGCCAGCGCGCGGTTGACCATGGCTTCGTCTTGCGCCGACCACTGTTGCATCCAGCTCTGATACGGATAACGCCCCAGCGCCACCAACTGGCGGACGGTGATGCCCTCCGGCGCGCTGGGAGTCTGAGGCAAAATGGCCAACTCCCGAGCCACGGCGGCCGTGGACTTTTGCTGGATATCCACACCGTTGAGAATCACCGAGCCCTGCTGCGGCTTGAGCAGTCGGGCGAAGGATTTGAGCAAGGTGCTTTTGCCGCAGCCGTTGCTGCCAATCAGTACCGAAATTTTGCCTTGGGGCAGTTGCATGTCCAGCGCGTCAATAATCACCTGGCGCTGATAACTCAGGGTCAGGCCGCGACTTGCAATCGACGTCATACGTTGAATTCCTCAATGACGCTGTTTGATCAACAAATAAAGAAAAAAGGGTGTGCCCAGCACGGCGACAAAAATCCCGGCCGGCAGATCCAGCGGCAAAAACAGCACACGCCCGACGAGATCGGCCAGCACCACGAGGTTAGCCCCGACCAACGCCGCCATCAGCGCCTGACCGCCGAAACCCGGGGCCACCAGACGTTTGGCAATGTGCGGCGCAATCAGCCCGACAAACGCTATCGCCCCGCCCCAGGCAATCGCCGCACCGGCCAATGCCACGCTTACCAGCAACAAACCGGCGCGCAACCACTGCACGGGAACGCCAATGCCTTGGGCTAGTTGGTCATCCAGCTGTTGCACCATCACCTGCCGGGCCAGCAGCACCAGCAGCGGGCAAATACCCAACAACCAGCCACCCAGCGCCAGCGGTTCCGGCCAACTGGCGCCGTACACGCTGCCAGTCAGCCAGACATAAGCCGACAGGGTCGTGGTCAGCGGACTGAAGACCAGAATGAAGGTGGTCGCGGCGGTCAACATCGCGCTGATGCCGACCCCGATCAACACCAGGCGCAGCGGGGAAGCCCCCTGTTTCCAGACCAGCAGATAGATCGCCAATGCCGCCAGCCCCGCGCCCAGCATCGCCGCCAGCGGCAGATACTGTTGGCCCAGTGCGACGGAGAAAAACGACAGGTACAGCACCGCCGCCGCACTGGCGCCGCTGGTGATACCCAGCAGGTCGGGCGATGCCAGCGGGTTGCGGATGATGCTTTGCAGAATCAGCCCCGACACCGCCAACGCCGCGCCCACCAGCGCCGCCAGCAGCATCCGCGGAAAGCGCAGTTGCTCGACGATGAACGTCAGGCTGGGGTCCTGGCTCGACAGCAAAATGCGCAGCACCTGCAGCGGCGACAGCATGACTTTACCCAACGACAGCGAGCCGAGCATGATCAGCGCCGTCACCATCAACGCCGCCAGCAACCGCCACAGCGTGGCGACATTGATCCGCCGGGAAAACCCGCTGCGGCGCCAAATCAGGACCTTATCCATAACGACCTCCACGCCGGGCCAACAGGATGAAGAACGGTGCGCCGAACAACGCCGTCATCACCCCCACCGGTACCTCCTGCGGCAGGATCAACACCCGCGACAAGGTATCCGCCAGCAGCAGGACAATCGCCCCAAGCAGCGCGCAACCCGGCAGCAACCAGCGATGATCGATGGACAAACCCTTGCGCACCATGTGCGGCACCAGCAAGCCGATAAACCCGATGCTGCCGGCCAATGCCACGGCACTGCCCGCCAGACAGACCACCAGCACGCTCATCAGCAGCCGGATCAAACCGGTGCGCTGACCCAGGCCGGTGGCAATCTCCTCTCCCGCGCTCAGCACGTTGACCTGCCCCGCCAGCAACATCGCGCCGAACAGCCCGAGTACGCCACACATCAGCAGTGGTGCGGCGACCGACAGGCTGCGCTCGGTCAACGAGCCCGCCAGCCAGAACAGCACCGTGTCCAGGCCATCCTGATTGACCACCAGCAACGCCTGGCTGAACGCGGAGAACAATGCGGCCATCGCCGCACCCGCCAGCACAATACGCAACGGGCTGAGACTGCCCTGCACCATGTTGCCGATCAGCCACACCAGGCTGCCGGCCACGGCCGCGCCGATGAACGCGCACCACAGCCAGGCATCCGGGGATGACAGGGAAAACAGCGAGGAACACAGGATGATAAAAAAAGTCGCGCCGGCATTGATCCCGAACAAACCGGGGGACGCCAGCGGATTGCGCGTCAGCGCCTGCATCAAGGCCCCCGCCACGGCCAGGCTCGCGCCCACGGCCATTGCCATCAAGGTTCGCGACAGGCGTGTGGTGGTCACCAGCACATGGCTGACGCTCAGCGGATCGGGATGCACAAAGGCTGCGGCAATTTGCGAAAGCGGAATCCAGGTCGCTCCGACTGCCAGGCTCAGCACACTGCTGAGCAGCAACACGACCCCGGCACAGCACAGCTTCAACCCATTGCTCATCAGGCCACATCCGCCGTGACCAACCGCGCAACATCATCGAGCATCAGGTTTGCCCCGAGCATTCCGCCCGACAGGCTCCAGGCCACGCCGTCGACCCGCCACACCTGCCCCTGCTGCGGCGCACGCATTTGCTGCCACAGCGGATGCTGCACCAGGCTTTCATAATTTCGCTGCACCGCCGGTTTCTCCGCGCGCAAGAAGACAAAGAAAATATCGGCATTCACCACCGCCAGACTTTCCTTGCTGGTGAGTTTGATCGATACCCCGCTTGCCGCCCGACTGGCCTCACTCCAGCCCAACCCCAGTTCAGTGACTACCGAACCTGGAAAACTGGCCGGCAAATAACTACGGATATGGTCTTCGCGGACATCCAGAATCGACACCGTAGGCGGCCAGCGCCCGGCAAACTTCTGCTGCAGTTGCCGGCGCAGTTGCGCCGTACGCAGTTGCCAGCGGGCCAACACCTCGTCGGCCCGCTGCTGGCGGTGCAAGGCCAGGCCCATCAACGCCAGGGTTTTCTTGAATTCGAACACCTCCTCCAGCATCACCACCGGGGCGATCTGCTTGAGCAAGGGTGCGATGCGCTCATGGCGAAAACGCGAGGCAATGATCACGTCCGGCTTCAGCAGCGCGATGTCTTCAAGGCTCGGCTGGGTTTCCAGCCCGACATGGGGCACCGGCTCCAGCGACGAGCGCAGATAGCGATAGGTGGGCTTTTCACTCCAGGAATCGACGATGCCGCAGGGTGTAATGCCCAACGCCACGGCGCTGTCGGTGGCGCCCTGAAACAGGGTGATCACCCGCAGCGGCGCGGCGTCGGCCAGAGCCCACGCCGATGGGGTAAACCTCAGTGCAAGCACGCCCAGGGACAGGCGCAGCAGCGTGCGCCTGGAGGGCGTGTTGACCTGTTCGTTCTTGAGCGGGTTAGTGAGGCTGGGCATGCTCTGGTCCTCTGCAATCGATGCATGACACAACTCGGCAGCGCCCTTCCCTGTGGCGCAACGCACGGTTGAATCGATTCAGAAGTCGACGGTCGCCGAAAGCAGGTAGGTGCGTGGCGTCGCGAGCGTCAATCCAGGCTCGCTGTCATCCGAGGCCCCGGCGGAACTCCAGTAGCGCTTGTCGGCCACGTTCTCGACATTGGCACGCAGGGTGATGTTCTTTTCTTCGACCTTGAACGCGTAGCGCGCGCCCACGTCGACACGCGTCCAGGCATCGATTTCCTTGTTGTTGGACTGGTCCAGATACTGCGAGCTGGAATAGATGCTGCGGCTGGTCAGGGTCAGGCCTTGTACATTCGGCACGTCCCACTCGGCCCCCAGGTTGACGTTGTATTCCGGCGTGGCGGGAGCACGGTTGCCGTCAAAGGTGCCGTTGGTGGTATCGGTCAGCTCGCTATCGATGTACATGACGCCGCCGAGCAGGCGGAAGCCTTTGAGCGGCTCACCGAACACACTGACTTCCACGCCCTTGTTTTCGCGTTTGCCGTTCGGGCCGAACACTCGCGTCGTGGCATTGGTTTCATAAGCCGGCTGCTTGATCCGGAACACCGCGGTGGTAATGGCGAACGCACCCGCATCATATTTGGCACCGACCTCGACCTGCCGACTGATGAACGGCGGGAAGATCTCGTCCTCGTTCACCGAGGTCGACGGCGCGATCTTGCCCTGGCTCAGGCCTTCCATGTAGTTGGCATACAACGAGAGCTTATCGGTGGCCTTGAACAGGATGCCGCCCGAGGGCGAAACCTTTTCTTCATCGTAGCCCGTATCGCCTTTGACATCATCCGTCCAGTCGTCAACCTGCACTCGCTGCCAGCGGGCGCCGAGGGTCAACAGTACCCGATCATCGAAGAACCCCAATGTGTCGGACAACGCCACGCTGCTGGAACGGTTCTCGGTATACACCTCAGAATCGAGTCGCGTGGGAGTGATGGGCGTCGGTGTTTGCACCGGGTTGTAGATGTTGCTCGGGGCGGCGGCATAACGGGCGCCGCCGTTTTCGAAGTCCATGTAGAAATAGCTGGCAGCCAGGTTGATCTCATGGCTCACCGGACCGGTATGGAACCAGTTGCGCACCCCGGCATTGGCCGTGCGGACATTTTCGTCACGGGTGAAGTCACGTGGCAGAACGCTGAAATTACCCGCGTCGTTGGTGACCGCTACGGCGTGCCGGAGGAAGTCATGATTACTTTTACGCGCGCCCGCACCGGCGTACACCATGACGGAATCGCTGACATCGTACTCGCCGGTCACCGTACCGAAGGTGTCCTTGGTACGCGCCTTGCTCCACGGCTGCGCATAGTTGTGGCGAACATCGCTGGCATGCGGAACCTGAGCGTTAGCGCCCACCTGCACACGCTCCTGCGGGGCGTCGGTGTCACGCTCGTTATGTCCGACGTCCGTCGAGAGCCGCAGGCGTTCACCGCGAAAATCCAGGCCCAGCACAGCCATCTCGCGGTCAACGCTCTGGTGATCCCATTCGGTGCCGCCGGACTGCTTCACGCCGTTGAAACGCACACCGAACATGTCCCCCTCACCAAAGCGCCGACCGATGTCCACGGCCCCGCCGACCTGGCTGTCGGAAGCGTAGTTGCCGGTAAACGAAGTAATGGGCACGTCGGTGGCGCGCTTGGGCACCACGTTGATCCCGCCACCCACGCTGCCCCGCGGCGAGATGCCATTGATCAGCTGGCTCGGGCCCTTGAGGATGTCGACGCGGTCGGCCATTTCCATGTCGATGGTGTACGTCGGCAGAATGCCGTAGAGACCATTGTAGGAGACATCACTGTTGAACAGGCTCATTCCGCGAATGGTGAACTGCTCATACCGCCCACCCGCCGGGTTGGTGGCGCGAACCGAGGGATCGCTGGCCACGAGGTCGCCCAAGGTACGCGCCTGCAGGTTTTTCACCAACTCACTGGTGTAGGTGGTCTCGCTGAACGGCGTCTCCATGAAATCTTTCGAGCCCAGCAAGCCTTGCGATCCACGGCGTGCCACCTGCCCGCCGACATACGGATCACCGTGCGCCGTGTCCGCCGTCGCATAAATAGAGGTAGCGCCCAATTGCAGGCTGCTGCCTGTTGGCACCGGGGTCAGCATGTACGCCTGTTCGCCCACCGGCTGCAGTTGCAGACCGGAACCCTGCAGCAGCCGGGCGAAGCCCTCCTCCACCGCGAAGTCGCCGGACAGACCGGGGCTGGTGCGCCCGCTCACCAGTGCCGGGTCCACTGACAGATTGACCCCGGCCAACCCGGCGAAACGGGTCAGCGCAGCATCGAGGCTACCGGCTGGCACCTGATAGCTGCGGCGCGGCGCGTCTTCGGCCCAACCGGCAGTGATGAACAACGGACAGGCACTCAGGCTCAACAACAGACTCAAGTGCAACAACGGGCGCAACCTGGATGGAGCCGGACGCATACTGCTAGACATCACTGCGGGCATTGTGAATCTCTCTGATTTCGTTTCGCTTACCTTGAATGACCAGCGAGGCGAAAAAAGGGGACACGCTTTAAACACTATTTTTGCGCGGTACCAGCGTTACCCAGTAACGCGTACGCGAATGCACCTCCAGCGGCAGGCTGGCCGCCAGCAGCGCCAGAATGCGACCGGTGTCTTCAAGACGAAAACTGCCGGTGATGCGCAACGATTCCAGCTCGGGCTCCCAACGCAATACGCCCGGACGATAGGTGCTGAGTTCCCGCAGAAAATCCCCCAAGGGCTGGTTCTGCGCCATCAGCACTCCTTCACGCCAGCCCGGGGCCAGCACGTCGAATGGCTCCACGGCACCGGCACCCGCCGTTTGAAGGCTGACCTGCTGGCCGCCGCGCAACAAAAAGACCGGTCCGTGCAGAGGCTGCAACTGCACCGTGCCTTTGAGCACCGAGACCTTGCAGCCCGCCTGCCCCTGACGAACACACACTTCGCCCTGACTGACGACCACTTGCCCGAAGCGCGTGAGAATCGTCAGCGGCGAGCCCCCGGGCACATTCAGCGCCATTTCGCCATCCACGAGGGTCAGGCGTCGGTTCTTCAGGTCGATATCGACGGCACTGGCAGTGTTCAGTTGCACAGCGCTGCCATCGGCCAATTGGACTTTTTTGCTTTCCCCGGTGGCGGTCCGCAGGTCGGCACTCCAGGCATCCAGAGGCAACTGTCGACTGATCAGCCAGGCGGTCGGCAGCAACGCCACCGCGCCGACGGCGCGTTTGAGCACGGTACGTCGACTGACTTGTGGCCGGTCCAGGCTGGCCATGGCCAGGGCCGATGGCAGGTCGGCAAAGCGTTGGCGCAAGAGTTGTGCTTTCTGCCAGGCCTGCTCGTGACTGCAATGACTATCGCGCCAGTTCTGCAGCTGCGCCCGGTCCTGCTCATTGGCGCAGCCGGATTCCATGAGGGCCAGCCACTGCGCGGCGGCCCGCACGACTTGCCGAGCCTGGGCCGAAGGTGCCGAACCGTTCACAGGTCCACCAGCAGGCAATGTTCGTAGGCTTGAGCCATGTAGCGCTTGATCGTGCGTTCCGATACTTGCAGGCGCTCGGCAATCTCTTGATAGCCCAGGCCTTCCAGTTGACTCAAGAGAAACGCGCGTCGTACCGCGCCCGGCAATCCATCGAGCAGTTCGTCCAGGGCTTGCAGGGTTTCCAGCAGGATCCAGCGTTGCTCGGGGGACGGCACGCAGTCCTCGGGCAGCAACGCCAATGCATCGAGATAGGCTTGCTCCAGGCTGCGGCGCTGGTAGAAGTTGGCCAGCAGCCGCTTGCCGACTGTCGCCAGGTAGGCGCGAGGCTCTTGCAGGTCGGCGATGCGCTGAGAGCTGGCGAGCAAACGAACGAAGGTATCCTGGCTCAGGTCCGCCGCGTCGCTGCCATTGCTCATGCGTCGTCTCAACCATCCTTCGAGCCAGCCCCGGTGATCGCGGTACAGGTCGTGGAAGGTTTGCTCCGGCGGCAACGCTGCATCACTCATCTAAAGAAACCCTGCACGAAGAAATATTTTAAATGCGACTCATTCTAATTAGTGTTGAGAGATCAAACCAAGCCCTTTGTGCGAATTGCACCCGGTAAATGCTTGAATAATTTGATCACGAGCAGATATTTCGGCCGCGCGGTGCCGGTTTATCAAGGCTGCGAATTATTGAGGGGGAATTTCAGGAGGCATCGCAATTCACTGGCCATCCGCGCATGGTCGGCAGATGCGAAACCGTGAGGGTCGTGAGGAGGGAGAAAAAGCCAAATTGCAGACACAAAAAACCCCGGTCTTTCGACCAGGGTCTTTGCTATCGACTCGAAGTAACCAGTGGTTTCTTCGTAGCTCCAAGGCGTTCAGTGGGCCTCGGGGCAGATATGGCGCAGCGGACGGGACTCGAACCCGCGACCCCCGGCGTGACAGGCCGGTATTCTAACCGACTGAACTACCGCTGCGTATCGCTTTGAGCTGACGCTCAATTAACTCGTCTGATTAAAAGCTCTGAGACTTTTCAATCTCTCTTTTAATCTCGAATCAGGGCGGACCTGACTCGGAAAATATGGCGCAGCGGACGGGACTCGAACCCGCGACCCCCGGCGTGACAGGCCGGTATTCTAACCGACTGAACTACCGCTGCGCGTCGGTGGAGGCATTTCAGCCTACCTCTTGCTTTCGCAAGTATCTCGGAAGTGGTGGGTGATGACGGGATCGAACCGCCGACATTCTGCTTGTAAGGCAGACGCTCTCCCAGCTGAGCTAATCACCCGTTTGCATCTCCGAGGCCGCGAAATTTACGCAGGTAGCGAACCTAAGTCAATAGCAGGATTGAAGTTTTTCTGAAAAAGACAAAATTATGTATGTGCAGCAAGAGCGCTTTCGTCGGAACGCCGCCCGGAGCAAGCCCGCTCCCACAGGGGAATGCATTCCAAATGTGGGAGCGGCGGTGCGACGATTCGACTTGCTCGCGAAAGCAGCACATTCAACATCAATCCCGGAGCTTACTCGCTGTAAATCATTTTCTTGGTCATGCCGCCATCGACCACGAATTCCTGGCCGGTGACAAACCCGGCGTTCCTCGACAGCAGCCAGGCCACCATCGCCGCGACATCCTCGACCGTCCCTACCCTGCCCGCCGGATGCTGGGCATGATCGGCTTCGGTCAACGGTTCGGCACGCCGCACCCAGGGGTCACGCGCATCGATCCAGCCTGGACTGACGGCATTGACCCGGATCTCCGGGCCAAGGCTGATGGCCAACGCATGCGTCAGGGCCAACAGACCGCCCTTGCTCGCCGCATAGGCCTCTGTGTCGGGTTCCGACTGCCCGGCGCGGGTCGAGGCCAGATTGACGATGGCACCGCTGTGAGCGCGCAGGTACGGTGCACAGTGCTTGGCCAGCAACATCGGCCCACTGAGGTTCACCGCCAACACCCGATTCCAGTGGACCAGGTCGAGGCTTTCCAGGGTGATGTTGTGCGGATCGGCAACCGCTGCGTTGCATACCAGCGCATCCAGGCGCCCGAACTGGCCGAGCACCTCGGCCACGCCCAGCGCGACTTGCCCTTCATTCGAGACATCCATGGCGATGAACCAGGCGTTATCGCCCAGCACTTTCGCCACTTTCGAACCGCGCTCCCGGTCCAGGTCCGTCAGCACGACTTGCCAGCCTTCGCTGATCAGCCAGGCCGAGATCCCCAGGCCAATGCCCCGCGCAGCACCGGTCACCAGCGCTACGCGGCCATTTGAGCCGGTGGTCGGCACAGGCAACTCGATCACAACGCTGCCAGGCCGCGCGCCAGATCGGCTTGCAGGTCCGCCACGTCTTCCAGGCCGACCGCAACGCGGATCAGGCTGTCACGAATGCCCGCCGCTTCACGCTCCTGCGGCGCCAGGCGACCATGGGAGGTGGTGCTCGGATGGGTGATGGTGGTCTTGCTGTCGCCCAGGTTGGCGGTGATCGAAATCAGGCGCGTGGCATCGATAAAGCGCCAGGCGCCCTCTTTGCCGCCCTTGACCTCAAAACTGACGACCGCACCGAAACCCTTCTGCTGGCGCAGCGCCAGTTCGTGCTGCGGATGACTCTTGAGGCCGGCGTAGTGGACTTTCTCGATGCCTTCCTGCTGCTCCAGCCACTCGGCCAGTTGCTGGGCGTTGGCGCAATGGGCCTTCATCCGCAGGTTCAGGGTTTCCAGGCCCTTGAGGAAGATCCAGGCGTTGAACGGGCTCAGGGTCGGCCCAGCGGTACGCAGGAAACCCACCACTTCTTTCATCTGCTCGCTGCGGCCGGCGACCACTCCGCCCATGCAACGGCCCTGGCCGTCGATGAACTTGGTGGCCGAATGCACGACGATGTCCGCACCCATTTTCAGCGGCTGCTGCAAGGCCGGGGTGCAGAAGCAGTTGTCGACCACCAGCATCGCGCCTTTGGCGTGAGCGATTTTCGACAGCTCGGCGATGTCCACCAATTCGGCCAGCGGATTGGATGGAGACTCGACGAACAGCAATTTGGTGTTGGATTTAATCGCCGCATCCCAACCGGACAAGTCCGCCAGGGCCACGTAATCGACTTCGATACCGAAACGCTTGAAGTACTTCTCGAACAGGCTGATGGTCGAGCCGAATACGCTGCGCGACACCAGCACATGATCACCGGCGCTGCACAGGCTCATCACCACGGCCATGATGGCCGCCATGCCGGTGGCCGTGGCCACGGCCTGCTCGGCGCTTTCCAGCGCGGCGATGCGCTCTTCGAACGCGCGTACGGTCGGGTTGGTGTAGCGTGAGTAAACGTTGCCCGGCACTTCCCCGGCAAAACGCGCGGCGGCGTCGGCAGCGGTGCGGAATACATAGCTGGAAGTGAAGAACATCGGATCACCGTGTTCGCCTTCCGGCGTACGGTGCTGACCGGCGCGTACGGCCAGGGTATCGAACGCTACACCTTCGAGGTCGCTGTCCAGCCGACCGGCATCCCATTCCTGACTCATGCTGTCACTCCTTGCCCTGCTCTTGATAGATGAAAGTCTTTTTGCCAGATACAAAACCGGCCCCTCAGGGCCGGTAGTAACTCAGTTGTTGTACAGATCGATGATCGCACTGACTGCCTGCGTCTTGACCTTGGAGGCATCGTTGCGTGCCTGCTCGATCTTGTTCAGGTAAGCCTCGTCGACGTCGCCGGTGACGTACTGGCCGTCGAACACCGCGCAATCGAACTTGTCGATCTTGATCTTGCCGCCACCGACCGCTTCGATCAAGTCAGGCAAGTCCTGATAGATCAGCCAGTCGGCGCCGATCAGGTCAGCCACGTCCTGGGTCGAACGGTTGTGGGCGATCAGCTCGTGAGCGCTCGGCATGTCGATGCCGTAGACGTTCGGGTAGCGAACCGCTGGCGCCGCGGAGCAGAAGTAGACGTTCTTGGCGCCGGCTTCGCGGGCCATCTGGATGATCTGCTTGCAAGTAGTACCGCGAACGATGGAGTCGTCCACCAGCATCACGTTCTTGCCGCGGAATTCCAGCTCGATGGCGTTGAGCTTCTGGCGTACGGATTTTTTCCGCGCGGCCTGGCCCGGCATGATGAAGGTCCGGCCGATGTAGCGGTTCTTCACGAAGCCTTCGCGGAACTTCACGCCCAGGTGGTTCGCCAGCTCCAGCGCCGCGGTGCGGCTGGTGTCCGGAATCGGGATGACCACGTCGATGTCGTGATCCGGACGCTCGCGCAGGATCTTCTCGGCCAGTTTCTCACCCATGCGCAGGCGGGCCTTGTAGACCGACACGCCGTCGATGATCGAATCCGGACGCGCCAGGTAGACGTGTTCGAAGATGCACGGTGTCAGGGACGGGTTGGTCGCGCACTGACGGGTGTACAGCTTGCCCTCTTCAGTGATGTAGACCGCTTCGCCCGGTGCCAGGTCGCGAATCAGGGTGAAGCCGAGCACGTCCAGGGAAACGCTTTCCGAGGCGATCATGTACTCGACGCCTTCGTCGGTGTGACGCTGGCCGAACACGATCGGGCGGATGCCGTGCGGATCGCGGAAGCCGACGATGCCGTAGCCGGTGATCATCGCTACAACGGCATAACCACCGACGCAACGGTTGTGCACGTCGGTGACGGCGGCGAAAACGTCTTCTTCGGTCGGCTGCAACTTGCCGCGCTGGGCCAGTTCGTGCGCGAACACGTTGAGCAGCACTTCCGAATCGGAACTGGTGTTGACGTGACGCAAGTCAGATTCGTAAATCTCCTTGGCCAATTGTTCAACGTTGGTCAGGTTACCGTTGTGCGCCAGGGTGATGCCGTAAGGCGAGTTGACGTAAAACGGTTGAGCTTCAGCCGACGTCGAGCTGCCCGCGGTTGGATAACGCACATGGCCAATGCCCATGTGACCGACCAGCCGCTGCATGTGACGTTGCTGGAACACGTCACGCACCAGGCCGTTGTCCTTGCGCAGGAATAACCGGCCATCATGGCTGGTCACGATACCGGCAGCGTCCTGGCCGCGGTGCTGGAGGACGGTTAGCGCGTCATACAGCGCCTGATTGACGTTCGACTTACCGACGATACCGACGATGCCACACATGCGACGCAACCCCTACTTAATGGATCTGAACTGAGCACTACTCACTGAGGCGTTTTGGCCATCGGCAAGAGTTGCTCCTTGAACGGAATATCAGCGGGTACGCTGATTCCGCTGGCAAGCCACTGACTGCTCCACCCGAGGATCAGGTTTTTGGACCAGTCTGCAACCAATAGAAATTTTGGCACGAGCTGTGACTCTTTCCACCACCCGTCCTGCTGTACCGGCCCCAGGCTCAACAGCCCGACGGCGATAACCACCAGCAACCCGCCACGCGCGGCGCCGAAGGCCATGCCGAGGAATCGGTCGGTCCCGGAGAGCCCGGTGACGCGAACCAGTTCGCCGATAAGATAATTGATCATTGCGCCTACGATTAAAGTGGCGACAAACATGATGGCACAGCCCGTGATTATACGTGCCGATGGCGTTTGAATGTACCCGCCGAGGTACTCGGACAGTGAGCCACCGAACATCCAGGCTACGACTCCTGCGATGATCCAGGTCAGCAGCGACAGTGCTTCTGTGACGAAGCCGCGGCTCAGACTGATCAATGCGGAGATGGCGACGATTGCAACGATCGCCCAGTCAACCCAGGTAAATGGCACAGTGCAGCCTACAGACGGATAAGGCGGCGCATTTTAGCAGAGCCCATGCTTATCGGTAAGCTGCGATTGTCTGTGCATTTCAAATCGGGGCGATAGTTTTAGCCACGTTCTGGCTGAAAGCGCACGACAAACCCCTTGAGATTCTGCTGGCGGTTCAGCAAGTCACGCAGCCGGTCGGCTTCAGCACGCTCGATCAGCGGCCCGACAAACACCCGGTTTTTGCCGTCGGCGGTACGGATGTAGGCATTGTAACCCTGGCTGCGCAGGGTTTTCTGAAGCTTTTCCGCGCTTTCACGGTTCGACAGGCTGGCCAGTTGCACCGACCAGCTGACAGACAAGCCATTGGCATCGACACGGCTTTGCGTGGTGTCCGGCTTGCCCGGTGCCGTCGTGATGGGCTGGGCAGGCGCTGTCGCAGGTTTAGCCGCCAAAGCCGGGGCCGGCGCGGGCGCAGCCGGCTTGGCTGCTGGCGCTGGAGCCGCAGGCGCCGGGACCACCGGCGCAGTTGGCACCGCCGATTCCTGCTGGGCGATTTCGTCATCGCTCGGCACGGGTTCCTGAGGCAAGGCTTGCGGTTCAGGCACCACCACGGGCTCGACCTGTACCTGGGGCATCGCTGGCGCCTGCGGAGCCGCAGGCGCTTCGACCGTCACCTGGCGCTGTTCGTCCTGGCGGGAAAACAGCATTGGCAGAAAAATCACCGCCAGCGCGACCAACACCAGGGCGCCAACCATGCGCTGCTTGTATGCCTTATCCAGCAATGCCATTCGCCGCGTCCTCCGTGGAGCGCCGGGCCAGCCATTCAAGGGCCTCGGCGACACAATAAAATGATCCGAACAACAGGATTTCGTCGTCGTTCGTGGCCTGCGCGCACTGCCCTTCCAGGGCGGCCGCTACGCTGCCGTATGACGTGACCGACGCACCAAGACCTAGCAACGCATCTTGCAAATCCGCAACCGGACGCGCCCGAGGTGAATCCAGCGGTGCGACAGCCCAGTGCTGGACACTAGCATTCAATTCGCCGACAACACCACCCAGGTCTTTGTCCGCCAGCAGCCCGAACACCGCCAGACGCCTGCCGACCGGCGGGCGACTGGCCAGGCGACGAGCCAGATACTCCGCCGCATGGGGGTTATGCCCCACATCCAGCAATAGATTCAAGCGTTTGCCTTGCCACTCGAACTCGCGGCGATCCAGGCGACCGACCACCCGGGTGGCCCGTAGCGCCTCGATAATCTGCGCATCCACCCAAGGCAAGCCGAGCAGCAGGTACGCCTGCAACGCCAGTGCAGCGTTTTCCATCGGCAGATCGAGCAGTGGCAGGTCGCGCAGTTCAACCGCGCGCCCTTGCGCATCGACACCGCGCCATTGCCATTTGAGATCGGTCACACCGAGGTCAAAATCGCGCCCCCGCAGGAAAAACGGGCAATTGAGCTCGCGCGCCTTGTCCAGCAGAGGTTGGGGAGGATTCAGATCGCCGCAGAGCGCAGGCGCGCCCTGACGGAAAATACCGGCCTTCTCGAAGGCCACGGACTCTCGGGTATCACCGAGGTAATCCGCATGATCGACGCCAATACTGGTGACCAGCGCCATGTCGGCGTCCACCACGTTGACCGTGTCCAGACGACCGCCCAGACCGACTTCCAGTACCACTGCATCGAGCCCGGAGCGCTGGAACAGCCAGAATGCCGCCAGGGTGCCCATTTCGAAGTAAGTCAGGGAAGTGTCGCCGCGCCCGACCTCTACCGCGGCAAAGGCCTCGCACAGCTCGGCGTCCGTAGCTTCGACGCCATTGACCGTTACCCGCTCGTTGTAGCGCAGCAGGTGCGGGGAGTTGTAAACCCCCACTTTCAAGCCCTGGGCTCGTAGCAAGGACGCCACGAACGCACAGGTGGAACCCTTGCCGTTGGTCCCGGTGACCGTGATCACCCGAGGCGCCGGCTTGCCCAGTCCCATGCGGGACGCTACCTGCTGCGACCGCTCCAGGCCCATGTCGATGGCCGAAGGGTGCAACTGCTCAAGGTAGGCGAGCCATTCGCCAAGGGTACGTTGGGTCATAGGCTGGCGGGTACCGGTGGAACCACGATCGGCTCGATGGGTGCAGCCACGAACTTCGGCGTCGGCAGGCCCATCATTTGCGCCAGCAGGTTGCCCAGGCGCGGACGCAGTTCCTGACGGTCGATGATCATGTCGATGGCACCGTGTTCCAGCAGGAACTCGCTGCGCTGGAAGCCTTCCGGCAGTTTTTCACGCACGGTCTGCTCGATCACGCGCGGACCGGCAAAACCGATCAACGCCTTCGGCTCGCCGACAATCACGTCGCCCAGCATCGCCAGACTGGCGGAAACGCCGCCGTAGACCGGATCGGTCAACACGGAGATGAACGGGATGCCTTCTTCACGCAGACGAGCCAGCACCGCGGAGGTCTTGGCCATTTGCATCAGGGAAATCAGCGCTTCCTGCATCCGCGCACCGCCGGAAGCGGCGAAGCAGATCATCGGGCAACGTTTTTCCAGGGCGTAGTTGGCGGCGCGCACGAAACGCTCACCGACGATGGCGCCCATCGAACCGCCCATGAAGGAAAATTCGAACGCCGAAACCACCACCGGCATGCCCAGCAAGGTGCCGCTCATGGAAACCAGTGCGTCTTTTTCGCCGGTCTGCTTTTGTGCAGCGGTCAGGCGGTCCTTGTACTTCTTGCCGTCGCGGAATTTCAGACGGTCAACCGGCTCCAGGTCTGCACCCAACTCGGTACGACCTTCAACGTCGAGGAAGATGTCGATACGGGCGCGGGCGCCGATACGCATGTGATGGTTGCACTTGGGGCAAACGTCCAGGGTCTTTTCCAACTCCGGACGATACAGCACAGCCTCGCAAGACGGGCATTTGTGCCAAAGACCTTCAGGCACCGAGCTCTTCTTGACCTCGGAACGCATGATCGAAGGGATCAGTTTGTCTACTAACCAGTTGCTCATGCTTTCTTTCTCCAGTACCGGTGGCCCGAACGCTCTGGTTCGCAGCCCCGTGTATGCCCTAGCGCTAAATTCATGTGTGCGAAGAGGGTCGATGGACTGCCACGGTCAGCGCGAAACATGACCTGCGTGCAACCACAAACCCTCGGATCTGCCTGCTGTGTGCAGTGCATCCGCTTTGTACAGTGCAGTGGACGGCGGCAGTCTGCCAGCCGTCACATCAACAGGTGCTACCGCGTACCGCTTTGATAAATGCCTGAATCCTTGCGTGATCCTTGATGCCCTTGCTCGCCTCTACCCCGCCGCTGACATCCACGGCATAAGGCCGAACGCGGGCAATCGCTTCGGCGACGTTATCCGGCGTCAGACCACCCGCCAGAATGATCGGCTTGCTCAAGCCTTGCGGTATCAGTGACCAGTCAAACGCCTCGCCGGTTCCTCCGGGAACGCCTTCGACATAGGTATCGAGCAGGATTGCGCTGGCACTGGCATAGGCATCACAGGCTGCGGCGATGTCATCGCCCGCCTTGACCCGCAGCGCCTTGATGTACGGGCGGTGCCAACCTTCGCAATCCTCTGCGCTTTCATCACCGTGAAATTGCAGCAGGTCCAGGGGTACCGCGTCGAGGATTTCACCCAATTCGCAACGGCTCGCATTGACGAACAAGCCCACGGTGGTCACGAACGGCGGCAGCGCCTTGATGATCGAGCGCGCCTGCTGGAACGTCACCGCACGGGGGCTTTTGGCGTAGAACACGAACCCGATGGCATCCGCCCCGGCCTCGACGGCTGCCAACGCATCCTCTATGCGGGTAATCCCACAGATCTTGCTGCGAACGGCTGACATGTCGACACAACTCCAAGACAAATCCGGGAAAGTCCCGGATGGTAACAAAAGCATTCGAGGGCGTCAGCCGCCAAGTTCCGAGAAACCGGTCAGGAAGTGTGGACCGATGTAACGCTCGGGCAATTGGAACTCGTCACGGTACTCGACCTGAACCAGATACAAACCGAATGGATGTGCCGTTACGCCACCGGTCCGTCGAATCCGGCTCTCCAGCACCTCTTTCATCCACTCCACCGGACGCTCTCCGGCGCCAATGGTCATCAGCACGCCGGCAATATTGCGCACCATGTGATGCAGGAAGGCGCTGGCGCGAATATCCAGCACGATCATCTTGCCGTGACGGGTGACGCGCAGGTGATGCAGTTCCTTGATCGGCGACTTGGCCTGGCACTGGCCGGCGCGAAAAGCGCTGAAATCATGGGTGCCGAGCAGGTACTGGGCGGCCTCGGCCATGCGCTCGACGTCCAGCGGACGGTGATTCCAGGTGACTTCTTCGTTCAGGTGCGCCGGGCGGATCTGATCGTTGTAGATCACGTAGCGATAACGCCGGGCAATGGCCTTGAACCGCGCATGGAAATGCGCCGGCATGACCTTGGCCCAACTGACACTGACGTCGTGGGGCAAGTTGATGTTGGCGCCCATGGTCCAGGCCTTCATCGAACGCTCGACCTGGGTGTCGAAATGCACCACCTGTCCGCAGGCATGCACCCCAGCGTCGGTACGCCCGGCACACATCAGCGAAACGGGTGAGTCGGCGACTTTGGACAAGGCGTTTTCGAGGGTTTCCTGCACGGTGAGCACCCCGGACGCCTGGCGCTGCCAGCCGCGGTAGCGCGAGCCTTTGTATTCGACGCCCAGCGCGATCCGGAAAAAGCCGTCGGCTGCCATTTCGGCGGCCGGGTTATCTATATTTGCCAAGGAGGGACAGCCTGATGATGTATCAAAGGCAGGCATTATAAGGCCGCCGGGCGGGGATGCCAGAGGGATCTCCTTTGACTGTTCCGGCCTCTTCGCGGGCAAGCCCGCTCCCACAGGTTTTGTGGGCAACATAAATCACTGTGGGAGCGGGCTTGCCCGCGATGAGGCCCGAGCAAACAACATCAATTCATGGACCAAACAAAAACGGCAGCCTCAATGGGCCGCCGTTCTGTTTACAACCTACCGATCACTCAAGCCAGGCGCGAAAGCATTTCCTCGGCTTCACTCTTCTGCTCGGCACTGCCTTCGCTTACCACCTCATTGAGGATGTCGCGAGCACCGTCGCTGTCGCCCATGTCGATATAGGCCTGGGCCAGATCGAGCTTGGTAGCGGCTTCGTCAGTACCCGAGAGGAAGTCGAAGTCATCATCGTCACCCAGTGCTGCATCAGCTTCGGTAAACGTCGGCTCGCCGATACTGCTGGACAAGCTCTCCAGCTCGGCGTTGACATCATCCAGCTCGGCTGCGAACGCATCCGGTGCGTCCAGCTCGTCGGCCAGCGACAGATCGAAATCGGCCGGCAATTCCAGGTCATCCAGCGCGACCTCGGGAATAGCCGGGGTTTCGGCGACCGGAAAATCCTTCACACCCTCACCCAGATCCAGCAGGAAATCGTCTTCAGCCAGCATCGCTGGCGACGATTGCGCACCGAGATCCAGGTCGAGGTCGAAGTCCGACAGATCGTCGAGGTTTTCCTTGATTTCAGTCTGTTGCTGCAACACCGACTCAAAGCTCAGATCGTCATCCAGCGGGAACTCGTCCAGGCCTGCCAGCGCCGCTACTTCAGGCTCCGGCTCCGGCTCCGGCGCAGGTGCAGGCGCCACAGGCGCAATCGCGTCCAGATCATCCAGGCTCAAGTCGAAGGCGCTGTCGAGGTCATCCTCGAACGGCGCTGGCACTGGCTCTGGCACCGCTGCTTGCGGCTCATCGAGCAACAGATCCTTGACGTATTGCGCGTCCAGCTCGGCAGCAACGGCGGCTGCGGCGATGCCACCGGCAGCGACCAGCGCCATGGCCGGGAAGCGGCTTTTGAGTTTTTCAACCTGGGCGAAGTTGTCGCCATTGGCCACCAACTGACGCTCCTGGCCGACGAACGCATCGCGGTCGCCTTGCTGGCCGTAGACTTCCATCAGTTTCAAGCGCAAGTCGCTGCGCTTCGGCTCTCGCTTGACGCCGTCCTCCAGCAACGCGGCAGCCTGGTTCAGGCGACCGGCATTGATGTGCGACTGAGCCTGGCCCAGCACGTCGTCGGAGCGCTCGGCAGCCGGCGCCACCAATGGTGCGGCAATCGGCGTGGTCATCACCACCGGAGCAACCACCGGCGCTGGCGCGGGAGCAGGCGTCGGGGCAGTCGCCAGCTTCACACTCGGCGACGGAACTTCAAGGCCTTCGAAGCTGCTTTCCGGCAAGTCGAAATCGGCCGGGAACGGCTGTTCTTCGGCCAGGGCACGGGCCATGCGCATATGCTTTTCGGCTTCTTGCTGGGCTTTGCGGCGGCGCGCCAGCAACAGCAGCAGGAGCAGCAGAATCACCGCACCGCCACCCACCAGGCCGAGCAGCGCCGGATTGGTCAGCAACTCATTGAATTTCTGATCGTCGGATGCCGCCGGTGTCGCCTCAACGGGCTTCTCGGCCGGCGCCGCAGTTGCCTCGGGCGCTGATGCAGTGTCAGCCGGACCAGGCGCTGCCGGGTTGGCAGCCAGCTCGGCCGACATCGCCGGAGCTGTCGCAGCCGCTGGTGCACCCGCAGCGCCCTCGGCCTGCAACTTGGCCAGTTGATTGTTCTTCAACTCGATCAGGCGTTGCAGCTTGTCCACCTGGCTTTGCAGATCGGTCATGCGGCTTTGCAGTTCGGCGTTATCACGACGGCTGCTGTCGAGACTTTCCTGGGTCACCGCCAACTTGTTGCTGAGGGCCTTGGCATCTCCGGCAGCCCCTTTGCCACGGCTCTTGCCGGACTCGGCAGACACCAGGCTCAGCTTGTCGGTGGTCGCTTGCGCCGGAGCACCATCGGTACGAGCGCGACTGGTGGCGTCAAGCTGTTGCTGCCCTGCCCCGGGTTTCGCCACGTAGCGACGCCCCTGGCGCCATGCGGTGTTCTGCGCAGCCACTTCGGCAATGGCCTTGGCTTGCGGCAGGCCCGTGCTCTGTGCCTGGTCCGGCAGGCGCAGCACCTGGCCGGTTTTCAGGCGGTTGATGTTGCCGTCGATAAAGGCATCCGGGTTCAGCGCCTGGATGGCCAGCATGGTTTGCTGGATCGAACCGCCATTACGCGCCTTTGCGGCGATTTCCCAAAGGGTATCGCGCGGCGTGGTGGTGTATTGGGGCGGCTTGGTCGCACCGGTGACGGGCGCGGCAACCGTTGACGTCGGTTGCGCAGCCGCTTCAGCGGTTTGCGGCGAGAATTTGGACGGATCGAGCAGCACACTGTAGTCGCGCAGCAAACGACCGTTCGGCCACATGACCTGAACCAGGAACTTCACCATGGGTTCGGAAAGTGGCTTGCTGGAGGTCACGCGCAGGATGCTTTTGCCGCTGGCGTTAAGCACCGGGGTAAAGGTCAAGTCGTTGAGAAACGCCTGGCGGTCGACACCGGCCTTGGCGAAATCGTCTGGTGAGGCCAAGCTCGGCACCACTTCGGCGGCGGTGAGATCCTTGACATCGAGCAGCTCGATTTCCGCTACCAGCGGCTGGTTGAGCGTCGATTTCAGGGTCAGTTCCCCGAGCCCGAGGGCATGCGCCATACCGGAGGACAGCGCCGAGGCGGCCGCTATTGCTAACACCAGTTTGCGAACTTGAACCATTAGCTCATCCTTAGTTTGAACATTCCTCGGCCAGCGAGAAGGTATTGATAGTCGCTGCCGTAAGGCATTGCGCGCAACGGCGAGGGTCGTCGCGCGCGATCATTTCATTGATGCCCGGCAAAGCCCTGCAGAGTGGCTCGCCTTCAGCACTCCGGCAAGCATAGGCTCGCGGGGAATCATTCGACAAATTGTTGCAAAGTATCTTTTACAGCAGGTCTTTAAGCAACAACTCGGCCAGCTGCACAGCGTTGAGCGCCGCGCCTTTGCGTACGTTATCTGACGTCAGCCACAGATTAAGTTCCGACGGGTCGTCAATACCCTGGCGAACCCGACCGACGTAGACCACATCCTGCCCTACCGCATCGCCCACCGGGGTCGGGTAATCGCCGGCTTCCACCAGCTCGATGCCGGGTGCGTCTTCCAGGGCCGCATTGATTTTCGACAGGTCGATTTCACTCGCGGACTGCAGGGTCACGTTATAGCTATCGCCAAAAAACACCGGGGCTTGAATGCAAGTGACGGAAATCTTCAATGAAGGCCGCGCCATGACCTGGCGCAACTCACGCACCAGGCGTTTTTCCAGCAACGTATGACCTTGCTCATCCGGCTTGCCGACCTGGGCCAACAGGTTGAAGGCCATCTGCCGATCAAAGAATTTCGGCTCCAGCGGCCGCACATTCAGCAGCTCGGCGGTCTGCCGGGCGAGCTCGCTCACGGCTTCGCGGCCTTGGGCCGATACCGCGAGGCTGGCGGTCAGGCTGATGCGCTGCAAGTCGAGCAAATCCATCAGCGGCGCGAGTACCACCGCCAGGGTGGTGGCCGACGGGCTTGGGCTGCTGACCTGAAAGGGTTTTTTCAAGCCGGCCAACACCTGGGCGTTGGCCTCAGGCACGACCTGTGGCGCCTTTTCGGCCGGAAGGGCACCGGAGAGATCGATCACCGAGCAACCGGCGTCTGTCGCCCGGGAAGCATAACTCAACGAGACCGCCGGGCCGGCGGCAAAGAATGCCAACTGCACCTTACTGAAGTCGAACTCATCGACCTCCCGCACCCGCACGTTCTTGCCGCGAAACGGCACCGAACTGCCGGCGGATTCGCTGCTGGCCAACAGGTGCAGGTTGCCGATCGGGAAATCGCGCTCTTCGAGAATCTGCACGAGTGTTTCGCCGACAGTACCGGTGGCGCCGATCACGGCAATATCAATGGACTGGCTCATGGTTTGACCTCTGGCGAAACGGGGGGAGCGGCACTTTACCGGGTGGTGGGGATGCAGGCAATTCGGCGGGAGATTTGTGGTGTTCGTGCCGGCCTCATCGCGAGCAAGCTCGCTCCTACAAGGATAAAAAAACCCGCGCCTCTTTCAAGGCGCGGGTTCTTTCATTGCATCAACCGATCAACGCTCGAGCAGGATCCGCAGCATGCGACGCAGCGGTTCGGCCGCGCCCCACAGCAACTGGTCGCCGACGGTGAACGCGCCGACGAACTGCGAACCCATGTTCAGCTTGCGCAGACGGCCAACCGGAATGTTCAGGGTGCCGGTGACCTTGTTCGGGCTCAGCTCCTGAATGCTGGTTTCGCGGCTGTTCGGCACCAGTTTGACCCAAGGGTTGTGCTGGCTGATCAGCCCTTCGATATCGGCGATCGGTACGTCTTTGTTCAGCTTGATGGTCAGCGCCTGGCTGTGGCAGCGCATGGCGCCGATGCGTACGCAGATGCCATCGACCGGAATCGGGCTCTTGAAGCGACCGAGGATCTTGTTGGTCTCGGCCTGGGCCTTCCACTCTTCGCGGCTCTGGCCGTTCGGCAGTTCCTTGTCGATCCACGGGATCAGGCTGCCGGCCAACGGTACGCCGAAGTTTTCGGTCGGGTACGCGTCGCTGCGCATGGCTTCGGCCACACGACGGTCGATGTCGAGGATCGCGCTGGCCGGATCGGCCAGTTGATCGGCAACAGCGGCGTGGGTCGCGCCCATTTGCTTGATCAGTTCACGCATGTTCTGCGCGCCGGCACCGGAGGCCGCCTGATAGGTCATGGCGCTCATCCATTCCACCAGGCCAGCCTCGAACAGGCCACCGAGGCCCATCAGCATCAGGCTGACGGTGCAGTTGCCGCCGATATAGTTCTTGGTGCCCGCATCCAGCTGCTGGTCGATCACCTTGCGGTTGACCGGATCCAGAACGATCACCGCGTCATCCTGCATGCGCAGGCTGGAAGCGGCGTCGATCCAGTAACCCTGCCAGCCGGCTTCACGCAGCTTGGGGAAGACTTCGCTGGTGTAGTCGCCACCCTGGCAGGTCAGAATCACGTCGAGGGTTTTCAGCTCTTCAATGCTGTAAGCGTCCTTGAGCGGAGCAATGTCCTTGCCCACGGACGGGCCTTGGCCACCGACATTGGAGGTGGTGAAAAACACCGGCTCGATAAGATCGAAATCCTGCTCTTCCAGCATCCGCTGCATGAGCACGGAACCGACCATACCGCGCCAACCGATCAGACCTACACGTTTCATCGCAACTACACCTTCTTGAAATGTGGGCCGCTACCTTGTCTTGAATTTGGCAGCGGGCCCGAGAGATTACAGATTCCGCAGCGCGGCGACTACTGCGTCACCCATTTCCTGCGTACCGACTTTAGTGCAACCGGCCGACCAGATGTCGCCGGTGCGCAAGCCCTGATCCAGCACCAGGCTGACGGCTTTCTCGATGGCATCGGCCGCGGCCTGCTGGTTGAAGCTGTAACGCAGCATCATCGACACCGACAAAATGGTCGCCAACGGGTTGGCGATGCCCTTGCCCGCGATGTCCGGCGCCGAACCGTGGCACGGCTCGTACATGCCTTTGTTGTTGGTGTCCAGGGACGCCGACGGCAGCATGCCGATGGAACCGGTGAGCATCGAGGCCTGGTCAGACAGGATGTCGCCGAACATGTTGTCGGTGACGATCACGTCGAACTGCTTCGGTGCGCGCACCAGCTGCATTGCGGCGTTGTCGACGTACATGTGGCTCAGTTCGACTTCAGGATAATCCTTGGCCACTTGTTCGACCACTTCACGCCACAGTTGGCTGGAGGCCAGTACGTTGGCCTTGTCCACCGAGCACAGCTTCTTGCCACGGACCATGGCCATGTCGAAACCGACACGGGCGATACGGCGGATTTCGCTTTCGCTGTACGGCAGGGTGTCGTAGGACTGACGCTCGCCGTTTTCCAGGGTACGGGTACCGCGTGGCGCGCCGAAGTAGATGCCGCCGGTCAGCTCACGCACGATCAGGATGTCCAGGCCGGCCACGATTTCCGGCTTCAGGCTGGAAGCCTCGGCCAGTTGCGGGTACAGGATCGCCGGACGCAGGTTGCCGAACAGGCCCAGTTGCGCACGGATCTTCAGCAGGCCGCGCTCAGGGCGGATGTCACGTTCGATGGCATCCCATTTCGGGCCGCCAACGGCGCCCAGCAACACGGCGTCGGCCGTACGGGCACGTTCCAGGGTCTCGTCGGCCAACGGCACGCCGTGCTTGTCGATGGCAGCGCCACCGATCACGTCATGGCTCAACTCGAAGCCCAGGGCGAACTTGTCACTGGCCAGCTCCAGCACCTTGACCGCTTCGGCCATGATTTCCGGGCCAATACCGTCACCTGGGAGAATCAGAATCTGCTTGCTCATGCTTTCCTCATGTCATCAGTCGGTGCGCCCATGGACGCACCCGGAAAAATTCTATCGTTCAGCCATCAGCACCAGTACATCGGTACTGAACGAACCATCGGCCTCAATCTCGAAATATTCGCGTACTTCATTGCCCATCGACTGCTGCAACTCGCGGATCGCCGCGCGCATCACTTCAGGTGTGCGCATGCGCTCGACCCAGCTGTTGTACTCCAGGCGCAGACGCTGACGAGTGGTACTGCGGGTGTGCAGCCCCGCCTCGCTGACCTGGCGCAACCACTCGCCGGCGGAATAATCGCGCACATGGCTGGTGTCGCGCAGCACTTCGACGCTTTGCAGGTAAGTGTCGAACAGCGGGCTACCCGGTGACAATACATCGACGAACGCCGCCACACCGCCCGGTTTCAACACCCGGCGCACTTCCCGCAACGCCACGCCCAGATCGCTCCAATGGTGCGCCGAATAACGGCTGAAGACGAAATCGAATTCACCATCAGCGAACGGCAGGCGCTCAGCGGCACCATTGACCGTGGTCACGTTGCTCAAGCCACGATCGACAGCGGCAGCGGTCACCACGTCGAGCATCTGCTGCGACAGGTCGTAGGCCACCACTTCTTTCACCAATGAAGCTACGTGAAAACTCACGTGACCGGCACCGCAGCCAAGGTCCAGAACCCGGGCATCGCCCTGCCCGGCCAGTTCGGCCTGTAGCAGCGCGAATTCAGTGCCTTGAGCGTGGACGGCGCTGCTCAGGTAGGCCGAGGCCTGTTCACCGAATTGCTTCTGGACTACCTGGGTGTGCTGGGCGGTGCTGGTCATAGTTATGTCCTGATATTTGTGTTGTCTGATCTGCCGCCTTCGCGAGCAAGCCCGCTCCCACATTTGAAATGCATTCCAATGTGGGAGCGGGCTTGCTCGCGAAGAGGCCGGCCCTACCTACATCAATTTCGGATCAATCACGCATCGCGAAACAACCACGGCTGGCTCGCACGGTGTTTGGCTTCAAACGTGGCAATCGCCTCGTGGTCCTGCAACGTCAGGCCGATATCGTCCAGGCCATTGAGCAGGCAGTGCTTACGGAACGCGTCAATCTCAAAACTCAACACCTTGCCATCCGGACGGGTCACGGTCTGAGCTTGCAGATCAACCTGCAACTGGTAGCCCGGATTGGCCTCGACCTGCTGGAACAGCTCATCGACTTCGGCATCGCTCAAGATGATCGGCAGCAAGCCGTTCTTGAAGCTGTTGTTGAAGAAGATGTCGGCATAGCTCGGCGCGATGATGCTGCGGAAACCGTACTCTTCCAGCGCCCACGGCGCGTGTTCACGGCTGGAGCCGCAACCGAAGTTCTCCCGGGCCAGCAACACGCTGGCGCCCTGGTAACGTTCGGCGTTGAGGACGAAGTCCTTGTTCAGCGGACGCTTGGAGTTGTCCTGGTAAGGCTGACCCACATCCAGGTAACGCCATTCATCGAACAGGTTCGGGCCAAAACCGGTGCGCTTGATCGACTTCAGGAATTGCTTCGGAATGATCTGGTCGGTGTCGACGTTGGCACGATCCAAAGGCGCGACAAGTCCAGTGTGCTGGGTAAAAGCTTTCATGCTGCGCTCCTTTAGATCAATTCACGGACGTCGATGAAACGACCGTTCACAGCGGCGGCGGCGGCCATGGCCGGGCTGACGAGGTGGGTACGACCACCGGCGCCCTGACGGCCTTCGAAGTTACGGTTGGAAGTCGAAGCGCAATGCTCGCCGGACTCCAAACGGTCCGGGTTCATCGCCAGGCACATCGAGCAACCTGGCTCGCGCCATTCGAAACCGGCTTCGAGGAAGATCTTGTCCAGGCCTTCCGATTCGGCCTGCGCCTTAACCAGACCCGAGCCCGGCACGACGATGGCCTGCTTGATGGTCGAGGCCACTTTGCGGCCCTTGGCGATCACGGCCGCGGCACGCAGGTCTTCGATCCGCGAGTTGGTGCAGGAACCGATGAACACACGGTCGAGCTGAATGTCGGTGATCGCCTGGTTGGCGGTCAAACCCATGTATTTCAAGGCGCGCTCGATGGAGCCGCGCTTGACCAGGTCCATTTCCTTCGCAGGATCCGGCACGTTCTGGTCCACCGCCAACACCATCTCAGGCGAAGTGCCCCAGCTGACTTGCGGCTTGATCTGGGTGGCGTCGAGCTCGACCACGGTGTCGAACACCGCATCGGTATCGGACACCAGGTCTTTCCAGGCTTCAACGGCCAAGTCCCATTCCGCGCCTTTCGGAGCAAATGGACGGCCCTTTACGTAAGCCACGGTCTTTTCATCCGCGGCCACCAGGCCTACGCGAGCGCCGGCCTCGATGGACATGTTGCAGATGGTCATGCGGCCTTCGACGGACAAGTCGCGAATCGCGCTGCCGGCGAACTCAATGGCGTGGCCGTTACCGCCGGCGGTGCCGATCTTGCCGATCACGGCGAGCACGATGTCCTTGGCGGTCACGCCGAATGGCAGTTGGCCTTCGACGCGCACCAGCATGTTTTTCATTTTCTTGGCGACCAGGCACTGGGTGGCGAGCACATGCTCGACCTCGGAAGTGCCGATACCGTGCGCCAATGCGCCGAATGCGCCGTGGGTCGAGGTGTGGGAGTCGCCGCAGACCACGGTCATGCCCGGCAAGGTTGCGCCCTGCTCCGGGCCGATGACGTGGACGATGCCTTGGCGAACGTCGTTCATCTTGAACTCGACGATGCCGTATTCATCGCAGTTGTCGTCGAGGGTCTGCACTTGCAGGCGCGAGACCTGGTCAACGATGGCGTCGATGCCGCCCTTGCGCTCCGGCGTGGTCGGTACGTTGTGGTCCGGGGTCGCGATGTTGGCATCGATGCGCCATGGCTTGCGCCCGGCCAGACGCAGGCCTTCGAAGGCTTGCGGCGAGGTCACTTCGTGAATGATGTGACGGTCGATGTAGATCAGCGCAGAGCCATCGTCGCGCTGCTTGACCAAATGCGAATCCCAGAGCTTGTCGTAGAGCGTTTTGCCGGCCATCAGACGGTTCCTCATCAGCTTGTTTCTATGCCCCGGGCTTTGAAAGTCTCAATAACCCTTTGGCTTGTGAGGCTGATCCTATGGGGTTACATTAAATAACTCAAATTCATATTTTTTATGCTTTGGATAACCAACTGGAATACAACCATGGACCTGGCCAACCTCAATGCTTTTATTGCCATCGCCGAGACCGGAAGCTTCTCCGGCGCCGGCGAACGGCTGCACCTGACCCAACCGGCGATCAGCAAACGTATCGCCGGGCTGGAGCAGCAATTGAAGGTGCGGTTGTTCGACCGCCTGGGGCGTGAAGTGGGCCTGACCGAGGCCGGGCGCGCCCTGCTGCCGCGGGCCTACCAGATTCTCAATGTCCTCGATGATACGCGCCGTGCCTTGACCAACCTCACGGGTGAAGTGACCGGTCGTCTGACCCTGGCCACCAGTCACCATATCGGCCTGCACCGTTTGCCGCCCTTATTAAGGGAGTTCACCCGACGCTACCCACAAGTGGCGCTGGATATTCAGTTCCTCGATTCGGAAGTGGCCTACGAGGAAATTCTCCATGGCCGCGCCGAACTGGCGGTCATTACCCTGGCGCCGGAACCCCATGCGCTGGTCAAGGCCACCCCGGTGTGGGACGACCCGCTGGATTTCGTGGTTGCCCCGGAGCATTCGTTGCTCAATAACGGCAAGGTCAGCCTGGCGGACATCGCCCGACACCCGGCGGTCTTCCCCGGCGGTAACACCTTTACCCACCACATTGTGCAGCGGCTGTTTGAAGCCCAGGGCCTGACGCCCAACATCGCCATGAGCACCAACTACCTGGAAACCATCAAGATGATGGTCTCGATCGGCCTGGCCTGGAGCGTTTTGCCGCGCACCATGCTCGATGACCAGGTGGCGCGCATACCTTTGCCGGGCATACAGCTCACTCGCCAGCTAGGCTATATCCTGCACACGGAAAGGACGCTGTCGAACGCCGCGCGGGCTTTCATGGCCTTGCTGGATGCTCAACTCGATCCGCCAGGGACTCAAGGCTGACTTGTGCTACTCCTATAGAGCCGCGAACTCCTGTGCCAAACGCCCATTCAGCCTAAGGCTTGCCAATGCCCAAATCTGTCGATCGTATTCCGCCAATGCCGCGTATACAGGCACTTGACCCGAAAAACTCCGAACAGAGCTGGGAAAGTGCCTCGCAACTGTTGGCCGCGCTCAACGGCGCGCGCCTGGGTGCCTGGTATTGGGACATCGAGCGCGGGCAGATCAGCTGGTCCCGGGGTACGCAGGCGCTGTTCGGCTTCGACCCCCGCAAACCGTTGCCGCGGGATCTGGAATACCTCGACCTGCTGCCCCCGGAAGATCGCGCGAAAACCCTTCGCGCATTCCACGCGGTCATCGCTGGCGCGCCACTGGAGCAAGCGATGCATCACCGCATCCGCTGGCCCGATGGCAGCCTGCACTGGCTGGAAATCAACGGCAGCCTGTTGCCGGACAAGCACGGCCGGCCACGGATGATCGGCGTAATCCGCGAGATTACCCACCAGCGCCAGCGCGAACAGGCGTTGAGCAGCTCGGAAAAACGCTTCGCCACCCTGTTCCACCTGTGCCCGAACATGGTCCTGTTGACCCGCCAGGAAGACGGCCTGATTTCCGAAGCCAACCAGTATTTCGAAAGCCTGTTCGGCTGGCCGGTGCAAAACGCGATCGGCCGCACCACCCTGGAACTGGGCCTGTGGGTGCATCCCGAACAACGGGCCGACCTGGTCAAGGCCACCAAAGCCAAAGGCGACCTGGTCAGCATGGAAGTGCAGTTTCGCGCCAGCAATGGCCAGGTCCACGACGGCATCCTCAGTGCGCAGAAAGTCGAGCTCGAAGGCCAGCCCTATCTACTGAGCACGTTCCTTGACACCACCGAACGCAAAGTCGCCGAACAGGCCCTCAAGGACAGCCAGGAACGCCTCGACCTGGCCCTGGATTCGGCGCAACTCGGCACCTGGGACTGGCACATTCCCAGTGGCATGCTCTACGGGTCGGCACGGGCCGCCCAACTGCATGGCCTGGACGCCAAACCTTTCCACGAGTCCTTCGACGAGTTCTTCGAAGGCGTGCCCGGCGAAGAACGCGACACCATGCGCGACGCTTACCGCAGCCTGCGCGAAGGCCCGGCCGGCAACTATCAATTGACCTACCGCGTGCAATTGCCCGACGGCAGCTCGCGCTACCTGGAAAGCCGCGCCCGCCTCTACCGCGATGACAACGGCGTGCCGGTGCGCATGGCCGGCACATTGCTCGACATCACCGACCAGGTGGAGCGCGAACAACGGCTGGTGGCCTCCGAAGAAAAATTCGCCACGCTGTTCCAGGTCAGCCCCGATCCGATCTGCGTCACCCACCAGGACACCGGCCAGTTCATTGAAATCAACTCCAGCTTCACCCAGACCTTCGGCTGGAGCACTGCTGACGTGATCGGCCGCAGCGCCGACGAAATCGGCCTGTGGGACGCTTCGGCGAAAAGCCTGCGACGGATCGAACAAGTGATCCGCGAACAAGGCCTGAACAACGTGGCCATTCTGGTCCAGCACAAGGACGGACAGGTCCTGACTTGCGTGATTTCCAGCCGCCAGATCAGCGTCGGCGACCAGGCCTGCATCGTCACCACGCTGCGCGATATCACCCAGCAACAGCGCTCGGAAGCGGCGCTCAAGGCCAGTGAAGAGAAATTCGCCAAGGCCTTCCACTCCAGCCCCGACGCCATCACCATCACCGAGCGCGACACCGGACGCTATCTGGAGGTCAACGACGGTTTCTGCCGCCTGACCGGTTACCGCGCCGAGGAAGTGGTGGGCCGCACGGTGTATCAGGTCGGGATTTGGGCTGAAGAAAAACAACGCTCGGCGCTGCTGGCCGAATTGCAGATCAAGGGTCGGGTTCATCACCAGGAAATGCTCGGGCGCAACAAGCGCGGCGAACTGCTCACCGTCGAAGTCTCGGTGGAACCGATCACCCTCAATGAAACCGCCTGCCTGCTATTGACCGCGCGAGACGTCAGCCTGCTGAAAAACGCCGAAGCGCAGATCCGCCACCTGGCCTACCACGACCCACTGACCAACCTGCCCAACCGCGCCTTGCTGATGGACCGCCTGAGCCAGCAGATCGCCCTGCTCAAACGGCATAACCTGCGCGGCGCGCTGATGTTCCTCGACCTCGACCATTTCAAGCACATCAACGACTCCCTCGGGCACCCGGTGGGCGATACCGTGCTGAAAATCATCACCGCGCGCCTGGAGGCCAGCGTGCGCATGGAAGACACCGTCGCGCGCCTGGGCGGTGACGAATTCGTGATACTACTCAGCGGCCTTGAAGGCTCGCGCAGCGAGGTCAGCGATCAGGTTCGCGAACTGGCCGACACCATCCGCGAACTGCTGTCCGAACCAATGTTCCTCGACGGCCAGCGCCTGCAAGTGACGCCAAGCATCGGCATTGCGCTGATCCCCGATCACGGCTCGACCCCGACCGACCTGCTCAAGCGTGCCGACATCGCGCTTTATCGCGCCAAAGACTCTGGTCGCAATACCGCGCAGATGTACCACAACACCATGCAGAAGGCCGCGAGCGAACGCCTGCGCATGGAAACCGACCTGCGCCTGGCGCTTTCCCGGGGCGAGTTTCGCGTGCATTACCAACCCCAGATCGACGCCCGGGGCGACCGCATCGTCGGCGCCGAGGCACTGGTCCGCTGGAATCATCCGGAGCTCGGCGCGCAATCACCCGCCGAGTTCATCAAGGTGCTGGAGGACAGCGGACTGATTCTGGAGGTCGGCACCTGGATCCTCGACGAAGCCTGCCAGGCCTTCAAGCAATTGATCGACGATGGCCTGGTGAATCCGTACAAATTCAGCCTGTGCGTGAACATCAGCCCACGCCAGTTCCGCCAGAACGACTTCGTCGAGCGCGTCGAAAACAGCCTGACCAGCTATGGCCTGCCCTGCTCCCTGTTGAAGCTGGAAATCACCGAAGGCATCGTCATCCAGAACCTGGAAGACACCATCAGCAAAATGCGCCGCCTGAAAAAACTCGGCGTGAGCTTCGCCATGGACGACTTCGGCACCGGCTACTCCTCGCTGACCTACCTCAAGCGCTTGCCGGTCGACACCCTGAAAATCGACCAGTCGTTCATCCGCGACGCCACCAGCGACCCGAACGACGCCGAGATCATCCGCGCCATCGTCGCCATGGCCCACAGCCTGGATTTGAAGGTGATTGCCGAAGGGGTGGAAACAGCCGAGCAGCTGGAGTTCTTGCAGGGGTTGGAGTGTCACTTCTACCAAGGGTATTTGCACAGCCCGCCGTTGCCGGTGGAAGAGTTTCAAAAACTGCTGAAGTGACGGGCACAAAAAAGGGCGCCAATGGCGCCCTTCTTCTTGCTCCGACTTAGTGTTGCAGAGCCGGCTTCTGCGCTCCGTTGATCGGGATGCGCTTGGCTTTCGCCTCTTCCGGGATCACCCGCAGCAGGTCGATGCTCAACAGACCGTTGCTCAGGCCGGCAGCCTTGATCTCGATGTGGTCCGCCAGACGGAAGGACAGTTTGAAGGCACGTTGCGCAATGCCCTGATACAGATAAGTGACGTCTTCGTTCGCGTCACGCTTGCCGCCACTGATGGTCAGCACACCTTTCTCGACTTCGAGTTCCAGATCTTCTTCCTGGAAACCTGCCGCGGCAATGACGATGCGGTATTGATCGTCACCGTGTTTTTCCACGTTGTAGGGCGGGTAAGTGCTGCCTGGCTCATTGCGCAGGGCGGTCTCGAACAGGTCGTTGAAACGGTCGAAACCTACCGAGGAACGGAACAGTGGGGCCAGGGAAAATGCAGTACTCATGGTTCAAATCTCCTGAAAACAATCAGCAAGGTTTTTTGTCTCCGCGACCCGAATTCGGCATCGCGTAACCCTTAGATAGGGACCGCTGATTGCATTTCAAGAGATTATTTTCTGCTTTTTTTATAAAAAGTTTCAGGCCGCCTCTGCCACCGGCAGACCCAACAAACGCGAGACATTATCCAGCTCGGTCTCACGACGCAGCACGGTGAACAGCTCCACCGCCTCGGGATAATTGCGGGTCAGCATCGCCAGCCATTGCTTCAGGCGACCCGGCGACTGGCGTGGCGTCATCTGTGCCTTGGCTTGCAGCCAGAAGTCTTGAATCAACGGCAGCAACTCGGCCCAGGTCATCTCGACCACTTCTTCACCGGCCCGCGCCGCGGCGATCTGCCGAGCAAGGTCCGGACGCGAAACCAGGCCGCGACCGAGCATGATGTCTTCCACGCCGCTGATCTCGCGGCAGCGACGCCAGTCTTCAACGCTCCAGATGTCGCCGTTGGCGAACACCGGCACCTTGACCACGTCCTGCACCCGCGGAATCCACTCCCAGTGCGCCGGCGGCTTGTAGCCATCCACCTTGGTCCGCGCGTGCACCACGATGTGTTCGGCGCCGCCTTCGGCCAGGGCCGTGGCACACACCAGCGAACCGTCCGGGCTGTCGAAGCCCAGGCGCATCTTGGCGGTGACCGGAATGTGCGCGGGGACGGCACGACGGACGTGTTCGACGATCTGGTTGAGCAGCTCGGGTTCCTTGAGCAATACCGCGCCGCCACGGGATTTGTTGACGGTCTTGGCCGGACAGCCGAAGTTCAGGTCGATCACTTCGGAACCCAGCTCGCAGGCCAGCGCGGCATTTTCCGCCAGGCACACCGGATCGGAACCGAGCAATTGCACACGCAGCGGCACGCCGGAGGCCGTCCGGGCACCGTTGAGCAGCTCCGGGCCGAACTTGTGGAAATAGGCAGGTGTCAGCAACTGGTCGTTGACCCGAATGAACTCGGTCACGCACCAGTCAATACCACCCACGCGGGTCAGCACATCGCGCAGGATGTCGTCGACCAACCCCTCCATGGGCGCCAAAGCAATTTGCATGAAAAACACACTCGAGGAAAAACGTGCGGCAGTTTACTGGGTTCAGAGAAAATCTGCAGAACATCGCAGATCCATTGTGGGAGCGGGCTTGCTCGCGAAGGCGGTGTGTCAGCGAATTAAATGTTGACTGACACGGCGCCTTCGCGAGCAAGTCGGACCGCCGCACCGCCGCACCGCCGCTCCCACATGGAATCAGGGTTGTACCAACTCCTGCGCCTGAATCGCCGGGCCATAGCCCTCGATGAACTCCGTCGGCATGCGCTTGGGCTTGCCGGTGGACAGCTCGATGCAGACGAACGTGGTCTGCGCGCGCAATAGCGTGGTGTTGTCACTGGGGCGGATCAACTGGAATTGCCGGGTCATTTTCAAGCGCTGGTCCCAATCGACGATCCAGGTCGCCAATTGCAACTCGTCTTCCTCATAGGCTGCCGCCAGGTAATCGATCTCATGGCGCACCACCGCCATCGCCCGGTCCAGCCGCCGATATTCGACCAGGTCCAGGCCAAGGCGCTGGGAGTGGCGCCAGGCACAGCGTTCGAGCCAGGTCACGTAGACCGCGTTGTTCGCGTGCCCCAACCCGTCAATGTCCTCGGCGCTCACTTGCAGATCAATGATGAACGGCGTTTCCCGATCCCAGCCCATGCCCGACTCCCTGGTCAGATAATTTCGACCGGGGCAGTGTAACGGAAGCTCAGGCGGATTGGCGTGATTGCAGACTGCGCCCGGCCAGCAGTGATAACACGCCATCAATCACCCGCGGGTCGGCCAACACTCGCTGATGACCACCGTCCTTCAAACGCAACAAGCGGCTGTCGAACCACGCTTCGTGAATCAGCTGGGACTCCTTCACCGAGACAAGGTTGTCGTCTTCGGCATGGACAATCAGGCCAGGCATGTCGAGTTGATAGTGCGCGACATCCAGCGTCGCGGCTCGCATGCCGACGTCTTGCTCGACCTGGCGAATGAACGCCGAGCGGGCCTTCGGTGGCAGCCCGACATAGCGGGCAAAACCACGCAACACGCCGAGAATTCGCGCCGGAGCGGCAATGGAGACCAGGGTTTCGGTGCGCAAGCCCAACTGGACCGCGAGCATCGCACTGGCGCCGCCCATGGAGTGGCCGATGACCGCTTGCAGGGGTGGCAGTTCGGCGGCCGCTTCAAGCATGGCGCGGGCGAACAGCACCACATTCGCCTCACTGCCCGGTGAGCGACCGTGGGCCGGACCATCCAGGGCCACGACCGAGTAACCGGCATCGACCAGCGCGGTGATGAGGCTGGCAAACTGCGTCGGCCGCCCTTCCCAACCATGCATCAGCAAGACTGCCGGGCCTTGGCCCCAGCGCAAGGCCGAGAGGCCGAAACGCAGGGTGATCCGCTCGGACCTCGCCAACAGTGGCAGCTCCCAGTCACGCAGCGGCAGATCCCGTGGCGTCATGAACGCCTGTCGCATTTTGCTGGCGACCAGTTGCGGGGCAAACCAGCCCAAGGTGCCATTAACGCCACGAACCCACTTTAACGCGCTCATCGCATTCTCCTCAGGCCGCAGCCTTCAGGTCAACGCACTGCCGATTTGGCGGCGCGCAGTAATCGATCGGACAACTCTCCTGGCCCCAGCGCCCGCGCCAGAGCCAGCCCACCCACCATCAAGGCCATGTCGGCCAGAGCTTTTTCGGTTTCTTCAGGGCTGGCCGCCAACTGCGCGACCATCAATTCCACATGCTCATTGAGCGCAACACGAAACGCTTCCGGCAGCCGCCCCAGTTCGCCGACCGATGCCGGGATCGGACAGGCCGATTCGGAGGAGTCACGGTGCTTGCGCGACAGATAAAACGCAGCCACCAGCGCGCGGCGCTCTTCACCCGTCAACTCCGAGTCCATGTCGGCAATCAGGTCACGGCGGTGACCGAGCAATTGCCTGAACGCCTCGAGCATCATCGCGTCCTTGCTTTCGAAGTGGGCGTAGAAGCCGCCGACCGTCAGGCCTGCCGCGCCCATCACTTCGCCAACACTTGGCTCGGCCGGGCCGCGCTGAATCAGCGCTGCGCTGGCAGCCTTGAGGATGCGTTCGCGGGTTTGAGCTTTTTTATCGTTCATCGTTGCCTCCGAATATTACGATTGAAATATTATTCTCATAATAAATTTTAGCAAGTCATGGGCGTGACCGCTGGTCTGAAGAACAGTTTTTTTTGGAAATGGAGGAATTTGGCCAAACGCCAGACAAACAAAAGGGCCATTCAATAATTGAATGACCCTTATAAAATCCCGCAGAGCGGGTAATCGTGGCGTCCCCTAGGGGACTCGAACCCCTGTTACCGCCGTGAAAGGGCGGTGTCCTAGGCCACTAGACGAAGGGGACACAAACCCTTCTATACAACTGATCAGTGCTGAGTGCTGATCGATTCAAGGCCGGTGTGGCCAGACCTTGAACTGTAAAATTGGTGGAGCTAAGCGGGATCGAACCGCTGACCTCCTGCATGCCATGCAGGCGCTCTCCCAGCTGAGCTATAGCCCCGGATTTTTCGCCTCGCGGCGGAGCGACATCTTGCAACATCGCTTCTGTAAAACTGGCGTCCCCTAGGGGACTCGAACCCCTGTTACCGCCGTGAAAGGGCGGTGTCCTAGGCCACTAGACGAAGGGGACGCAAACCCTTCTATACAACTGATCAACGCTGAGTGTTGATCGCTTCAAGACCGGTGTGGCCAGGCCTTGAAGTGTAAATTGGTGGAGCTAGACGGGATCGAACCGTCGACCTCTTGCATGCCATGCAAGCGCTCTCCCAGCTGAGCTATAGCCCCTCATCGTTGATGTCATCGCTGAGGACGGGGCGAATCTTAAGGGCGTATCGAAAGTCTGTCAAACTTATTTTTCAAAAAATTTAAAGTTTTTTGCCGACATAACAACCACTTACCGCCCTCCCCCCATAAATTCGGGGGAAAACGCCGGAGGACAGGAACAAAAGATCCCGGCCTCCGACGGCTACCGCAGAGTCAGACGTGCTCAGGCGATAGCGCCCAGCAGCTTTTCCCACTCTTTGTTTTCTTTCTTCGACACGCCGCCCAGCAGGTCAATCGCCTGGCGCAGACGGAAACGGGTCAGGTCCGGCCCGAGGATTTCCATCGCATCGAGCACCGACACCGAACTGGCCTGGCCGGTGATCGCAGCGAACATCAGCGGCATGGCATCACGCAGCTTCAGCTCCAGGGACTCGACCACCGCCTGAATGGTCGCGGTGATGCTGTCCTTCTCCCACTGACGCAGGCTTTCGAGCTTCCACAGGATCAACTGCATCAACTGACGAACCTGATCACCCGAGAGCTTCTTGGATTCGAACAGCTTGGCATCCGGATTCACGCCACCGGCAAAGAAGAACCCGGCCAGTGGTGCCACCTGGCTGAAGGTTTCGACCCGGCCCTGCACGTGCGGTGCGATCTTCATCATGTATTCGGAATTGAACGCCCACTTCTGCACGCGCGCGGCGAACTCTTCCACCGGCAGGTCACGCAGCCACTGGCCGTTGAGCCACGACAGCTTCTCGATGTCGAAGATCGGCCCGCCCAGGGACACGCGCTTGAGATCGAAGTTGTCGACCATTTCCTGCAACGAGAACTTCTCGCGCTCGTCCGGCATCGACCAACCCATGCGGCCCAGGTAGTTGAGCATCGCTTCCGGCATGAAGCCCATGCGCTCGTAGAAGGTTACCGAGGTGGGGTTCTTGCGCTTGGACAGCTTGCTCTTGTCCGGGTTACGCAGCAGCGGCATGTAGCACAGCTCCGGTTGTTCCCAGCCGAAGTACTCGTACAGCAGGATCAGCTTCGGTGCCGATGGCAGCCACTCTTCGCCACGCAATACGTGGGTGATGCCCATCAGGTGGTCGTCGACCACGTTGGCCAGGAAGTACGTCGGCAGGCCGTCGGTCTTCATCAGGACTTGCATGTCCATGCGGTCCCACGGGATTTCAACGTCGCCACGCAGCATGTCCGGCACCACGCAGACGCCTTCGCTCGGTACTTTCATGCGGATAACGTGCGGCTCGCCAGCCGCCAGGCGACGGGCGACTTCTTCCTTGGACAGCAGCAGCGCGCGGCCGTCGTAACGCGGGGTTTCACCGCGAGCCATCTGCTCGGCGCGCATCTGGTCCAGCTCTTCGGCGGTGCAGAAGCACGGGAAGGCATGACCGAGCTCTACAAGCTGCTGGCAATACTTTTGATAAATATCGCCGCGCTCGCTTTGACGGTACGGACCGTGCGGGCCACCGACGTCCGGGCCTTCGCTCCAGTCGATCCCGAGCCAGCGCAAGGCGTCGAAAATCTGCTGTTCGGACTCGCGGGTCGAACGCAGTTGGTCGGTATCTTCGATCCGCAGGATGAACTCACCGCCGTGCTGCTTGGCAAAGCAGTAGTTGAACAAGGCGATATAGGCGGTACCTACGTGGGGATCCCCGGTAGGCGATGGCGCGATGCGAGTGCGGACGGTGGTCATGGCATGTCTCGAAAAGAATAAAAGCGAAGTTCAAACAAGGCGCGAATGGTAACAGGCGACACCCGCCCGGCTCCAGTGAACAGGGCATTTAAGCCAAGGTTGCGTCTGTAACGCCAGTATAGGGAGGTGAATGGCCGAATATCGGCCGATGGCATTTACCGCTTATCGGCTGTATGCCAGATTTGCCTGCTGATAACTTCTCTTACAATTTCTCGACTACAGTTTGCCTCATGCCTGCCCAACTCAAGCGTCGCCTCTTCACGTTCCTGCTGATTGTCCTGTTGATTGCCGGGGGCCTGTTTGCCCATTGGCTCTTGAAGGGGCGCTTTTATGAAAGCACCGACAACGCCTATGTCCAGGGCGAGATCACCCGCGTGTCGAGCCAATTGGGCGCGCGTATCGATCAGGTACTGGTGCAGGACAACCAACATGTCGAGAAAGGCCAGTTGCTGGTCAAACTCGAAGGCGACGACTTCCGCCTCGCTGTCGACCGCGCCAATGCCGCCTTGGCCACCCGCGAGGCCGAGCGCCTGCAAGCCCAGAGCAAACTGACCCAGCAGGCCAGCCTGATTGCCGCCAGCGAAGCGCAAGTCGCATCCAGCCAGGCCAGCCTGGGTCGCTCGCAGATCGACCTGACCCGCGCCGAGACCTTGCGCAAACCCGGCTATATCTCGGAAGAACGGGTGACCACCCTCTCCGCCGACAACCACATCGCCCGCTCGCAAGTGGCCAAGGCCCAGGCCGATGCGCAAAGTCAGCGCCAGCAAGTCAACGCACTCACCGCCGAGATCAAACGCCTTGACGCACAGATCGCCAACGCAAAAACCGATCTGGCCCAGGCCGAACTGAACCTGACCCGCAGCGAAATCCACGCGCCCATCAGCGGCCTGATCGGCCAGCGTGCAGCCCGCGAAGGCCAATACGTGCAGGCCGGCGCTTACCTGTTGTCGATCGTGCCGGACGAAGACATCTGGATTCAGGCCAATTTCAAGGAAACCCAGATCGGCCACATGCAGCCTGGCCAGGAAGCCGAACTGACCTTCGACGCCTACAGCGACACCCCGATCAAAGCCCGGGTCGACAGCCTGTTCGCCGCCTCGGGGGCGCAGTTCAGCCTGTTGCCGCCGGACAATGCCACGGGCAACTTCACCAAAGTCGTCCAACGGATTCCGGTAAAACTGACCTTCGCCGCGGACAATCCGCTGCGCGGCAAGATCCGCCCGGGCATGTCGGTCACCGCCAAGGTGAACATCAAGGACGCCCCTGAAGAAATCACCCCCAAAGTGAGCCACAAAGACGCCCCTGACGATGGCCGGTGATCAACTGATCCGCCCGGTCGGCGAACCGACCCGGCGGGACTGGATTGCGGTGATGAGCGTGATGCTCGGTGCGTTCATGGCGGTGCTGGACATCCAGATCACCAACTCCTCGCTCAAGGACATCCAGGGTGCGCTGTCGGCGACCCTGGAAGAAGGTTCGTGGATTTCCACCTCGTACCTGGTGGCGGAAATCATCATGATCCCGCTGACCGCCTGGCTCGTGCAGTTGCTGTCGGCCCGGCGCCTGGCGGTGTGGGTGTCCCTCGGATTCCTGGCCGCGTCCCTGCTCTGCTCCATGGCGTGGAGCCTGGAAAGCATGATCGTGTTCCGCGCCCTGCAAGGCTTTACCGGTGGCGCGCTGATTCCGCTGGCGTTCACCCTGACCCTGATCAAGCTCCCGGAGCACCACCGCGCCAAAGGCATGGCCATGTTCGCCATGACCGCCACCTTCGCACCCTCCATCGGCCCGACCCTCGGCGGCTGGCTGACGGAGAACTGGGGCTGGGAATACATTTTCTACATCAACATCCCGCCCGGCCTGATCATGATCGCCGGCCTGATGTACGGCCTGGAGAAAAAAGAAGCGCACTGGGAACTGCTGAAAAGCACCGACTACGCAGGCATTCTCACCCTCGGCGTCGGGCTCGGTTGCTTGCAGGTATTTCTGGAGGAAGGCCATCGCAAGGACTGGCTGGAGTCGAGCCTGATCGTGACCCTGGGCAGCATCGCACTGGTCAGCCTGATCAGCTTTGTCATCGTGCAGTTTTCCAAACCCAACCCACTGATCAATCTCGGCATCCTCGGCAACCGCAACTTCGGGTTATCCAGTATTTCCAGCGTCGGGATGGGGGTCGGGTTGTACGGTTCGATCTACCTGCTGCCGCTGTACCTGGCGCAGATCCAGAACTACAACGCCCTGCAGATCGGTGAAGTGATCATGTGGATGGGCGTGCCGCAGCTGTTCCTGATCCCGCTGGTGCCCAAGTTGATGAAGTATGTCTCGCCGAAATGGCTGTGCACCCTGGGCTTCGGGCTGTTCGGGCTGGCGAGTTTCTCTTCGGGCGTGCTGAACCCGGACTTCGCCGGGCCGCAGTTCAATCAGATCCAGATCATCCGCGCCCTGGGCCAACCGCTGATCATGGTGACCATCTCGCTGATCGCCACCGCCTACATCCTGCCCCAGGATGCGGGATCGGCCTCGAGCCTGTTCAACATCCTGCGCAACCTCGGCGGCGCCATCGGCATCGCCCTGCTCGCCACGCTGCTGGACGCGCGGACCAAGGTTTACTTTGACTACCTTCGTGAATCTATTGTGCCGAGCAATCCGCAGGTGGCCGAACGTATTGCCTCGCTGGCTGATCGGCTGGGCAACGAAACGGCAGCACTGGGCAAACTCAGCGAGATCGCCCACCAACAGGCGTCGATCATGGCCTACAACGATGCGTTTCATTTTGTCGGGATTGCGTTGGGGATCAGCATGCTGGCGGTGTTGTTGACCAGGAAATTGCCAGAGGGGTTGAAGGCGGGTGAGGCGCACTAGTCAAGTATTGTGGCGCCAAGACTGGCCCCTTCGCGAGCAAGCCCGCTCCCACAGGGATCACACTGAACCTTGTGGGAGCGGGCTTGCTCGCGAAGAAGCCCGCACATTCACCGCAAATCTCAGACAGTCAGCAACCGCTCACGCAACTTGGCAATCTCGTCGCGCATCTGCGCCGCCGCTTCGAATTCCAGATCGCGGGCGAGCTGGTACATCTTCTCTTCCAGGGCCTTGATACGCTTGGCGATCTCGCCCGGCGAGCGCAGTTCGGCCTCGTACCGGGCGTTTTCCTCGGCGGCCTTGGCCATGCCCTTGCGCTTTTTACTGCGCGAACCGGGCACGGTGGCGCCTTCCATGATGTCGGCGACGTCCTTGAACACACCTTTGGGGGTGATGCCGTTGGCCAGGTTGAAGGCAATCTGCTTGTCGCGACGGCGCTCGGTTTCGCCGATGGCCCGCTCCATGGAACCGGTGATCCGGTCGGCATACAGAATCGCCCGGCCATTGAGGTTACGCGCCGCCCGGCCGATGGTCTGGATCAGCGAGCGCTCGGAACGCAGGAAACCTTCCTTGTCGGCGTCGAGAATCGCCACCAGCGACACTTCCGGCATGTCCAGGCCTTCGCGCAGCAGGTTGATCCCTACCAGCACATCGAAAGTGCCGAGGCGCAGATCGCGGATGATCTCGACCCGCTCCACGGTATCGATGTCCGAGTGCAGGTAACGCACGCGCACGCCGTGGTCGGCCAGGTAATCGGTCAAATCCTCGGCCATGCGCTTGGTCAGCGTGGTGACGAGCACCCGCTCTTCCAGAGCGACACGCTTGCTGATTTCCGAGAGCAAATCGTCGACCTGGGTCAACGCCGGGCGAATCTCGATTTGCGGGTCCACCAGCCCGGTCGGGCGCACCACCATGTCAATGACGCGCCCGGCGTGTTCGGCTTCGTAGTTGCCCGGGGTCGCCGAGACGAAAATCGTCTGCGGGCTGATGCTTTCCCATTCATCGAAACGCATCGGCCGGTTGTCCAGTGCCGACGGCAGACGGAAGCCGTACTCGACCAGCGTCTCTTTTCGCGAGCGGTCGCCTTTATACATGGCGCCAACCTGCGGAACGCTGACATGGGATTCGTCGATCACCAGCAAGGCATCGGCCGGCAGGTAATCGTAAAGGGTTGGTGGCGCCGCGCCGGCTTCGCGGCCGGACAGATAACGCGAGTAGTTTTCGATGCCGTTGCAGTAACCCAGCTCGAGGATCATCTCCAGATCGAAACGGGTGCGCTGCTCCAGGCGCTGGGCTTCCACCAGTTTGTTGTTGGAGCGCAGGTATTCCAGACGCTCCTGCAATTCGACCTTGATGCCTTCGACCGCGCCCATCAGGGTTTCCCGTGGCGTCACGTAGTGGCTCTTCGGGTAGAAGGTGAAGCGCGGCAGCTTGCGAATGACTTCGCCGGTGAGCGGATCGAACGCCGACAGGCTTTCCACTTCATCGTCGAACAGCTCGATGCGGATCGCCTCGAAATCGGATTCCGCCGGGTGGATATCGATCACATCGCCACGCACGCGGAAGGTCGCACGGGCAAAATCCATGTCGTTGCGGGTGTATTGCAGGTCCGCCAGGCGTCGCAGCAATTCACGCTGATCGAGCCGGTCGCCGCGATCCACGTGCAACACCATCTTCAAATAGGTTTCCGGGCTGCCCAGACCGTAGATGCAGGACACCGTGGTGACGATGATCGCGTCCTTGCGCTCGAGCAAGGCCTTGGTCGCCGACAGACGCATCTGCTCGATGTGGTCGTTGATCGAGGCGTCTTTCTCGATGAAGGTGTCCGAGGACGGCACGTAGGCTTCCGGCTGGTAGTAGTCGTAGTAGGAAACGAAATATTCCACCGCGTTGTTCGGGAAGAATGCCTTGAACTCACCGTACAACTGCGCCGCCAGGGTCTTGTTCGGCGCCAGCACCAGGGTCGGGCGCTGTACCTGGGCGATCACGTTGGCGATGCTGAAGGTCTTGCCCGAGCCGGTCACACCGAGCAGCGTCTGGTGCGCCAGCCCGGCTTCGATGCCCTCGACCATCAGGCGGATGGCTTCCGGCTGATCGCCGGCGGGCTCGAAGCGGGTGACTAGCTGGAATTCAGACATGAAATACCTCTGGATCACTCTTGCCGGTAAAACCGGCACGAACGAGAAAGACCGCAAACGACCGATGTCGCCCGAGGAAAAAACTGGATTGTGCTCAATGTGGAGCCGATTGCCAGCGCTTTCAAGGCAAACGTCCTACATCACGCTAAACCTTTGCCGACGCCATTCGACTAACGGTCGATAAATAATCGGAAAAACTTACCCGAAATGCTGATTCGCCTGTCGCCAGCCATCGCCGATGGCCTCTATACTAGCTCCCCGTTTGTGCACCGCTCTAGTGCATTCGGCTGGAGCGCGACACGTCCCTCCACACTCCATTCAGAGCCGCCGCAATAATGAGCCTGTTCTCCGCTGTCGAAATGGCACCACGCGATCCAATCCTGGGCCTCAACGAAGCATTCAACGCAGATACCCGGACCAACAAAGTCAACCTGGGAGTCGGTGTTTACTGCAACGAGGAGGGGCGAATTCCACTCCTGCGCGCCGTTGTCGAAGCCGAAACCATTCGCGCCGCTCAACACGTTTCCCGTGGCTACCTGCCAATCGACGGTATCGCCGCCTACGACCAGGCTGTGCAGAAATTACTGTTCGGCAATGATTCGCCGCTGATCGCTGCCGGCCGCGTCATCACCACCCAGGCCGTCGGCGGTACCGGCGCACTGAAAATCGGTGCCGACTTCCTCAAGCAACTGCTGCCGAACGCCGTTGTGGCGATCAGCGACCCGAGCTGGGAAAACCACCGCGCCCTGTTTGAAACCGCCGGTTTCCCGGTGCAGAACTACCGCTACTACGACGCCGCCACCCACGACGTGAACCGTACCGGCATGCTGGAAGACCTGAACGCGCTGCCAAACGGCTCGATCATTGTGCTGCACGCCTGCTGCCACAACCCGACCGGCGTGGACCTGAGCCCGGCGGACTGGAAAAACGTCCTGGAAGTCGTTAAAGCCAAAGGCCACGTGCCGTTCCTCGACATGGCGTACCAGGGCTTTGGCGATGGCATCGACGAAGATGCCGCTGCCGTACGCCTGTTTGCTGAATCGGGCCTGACTTTCTTCGCTTCCAGTTCGTTCTCCAAGTCGTTCTCGCTGTACGGCGAGCGCGTTGGCGCCCTGTCGATCGTCAGCGAATCGAAAGAAGAAAGCGCGCGCGTGTTGTCGCAAGTCAAACGCGTGATCCGCACCAACTACTCCAACCCGCCAACCCACGGTGCCAGCGTTGTCGCTGCGGTGCTGAACAGCCCGGAACTGCGCGCCCAGTGGGAAGCCGAACTGGCCGAAATGCGCCTGCGCATTCGCGGCATGCGTACCCAGATGGTCGACCTGCTGGCACAAAAAGCGCCTCAGCGCGATTTCAGCTTCGTCGGTCGTCAGTGCGGCATGTTCTCCTACTCCGGCCTGACGGTTGAGCAAGTTCACCGTCTGCGCAACGAGTTCGGCATCTACGCCCTGGACACCGGCCGCATCTGCGTGGCCGCGCTGAACCAGAGCAACATCAAGGTTGTGACGGACGCTATCGTCCAAGTCATCTGATTACGCCTTGATTTGAAAACGGGAAGCCATGTGGCTTCCCGTTTTTTATTTACTTCAGATAATTCTCAACGCAACGACGCAGCCCTCTAAACTCCACACAATTCAAAATGGGGGAGCGGGCTTGCTCGCGAAGACAATCTGTCTGTGACATTGATGCCAAATGTGCCGCCGCTTTCGCGAGCAAGCCCGCTCCCACAGGTTATGCGTACACTCTGTTATTCCGATGAGAACCCACATGAAAAACGATGACCTGCGCGCCGACCGCGATGACCTGGATGACCTGGATCACTTCACCCCCCGCGCCCCGACAAAACGCGGCAAAAACCTGGTAATGCAAGTCGCTGCTGGTGTATTCCTCGGCGGCCTGGCCCTGTGGCTGGTGCAATTGGGGGCCACGGCGCTCTACGCCAAACTGATGCTTGCCACGATTACCTTCGGCGGTTAAGCCAGTTCGGTCGCACGCTGGCTGGCAGCGTCGTCGTAGGCGACATACAGCGATTCCGCGACCTGGCTCTTGATCGCTTTAGTGCTTTCCAGGCCCAGGACAAACCCTTCGGCCTTGCCACCGGCGCGATTCAACTCATCAGCGGTGCTGGCCTGAGTGATCGCGTCGAAGAGTTTTTCGGCGTGCGGGCCGACACCTTTGGGCAGGCTGATTTGTGCGATGCTCATGCGAGCACCTCGTTGTTTTCGGGCGTTGTGATGGTCAAGCGAGACATGGCGCGTACCTTTTCGGCGAATGGCCGGCAGCGCGTGTAACCACTTCCGGGCAGCCATGGTAGACCTCGCCGGCGATTCTGGTAACCGCCAATCACCGATAAACCACCGTCCGTCCCGATGAATCCGCCGAGTTGTGATCAGGCGCTTGACTTCTCTTTTTGAATCAGTAACATAGGCGCCATTCCGCGATAGCTCAGTTGGTAGAGCAAGTGACTGTTAATCACTGGGTCCCTGGTTCGAGTCCAGGTCGTGGAGCCAGACAAGGTTCGGAGATCAAAATCTCTGACCACAAAAAACCCGCCTTCTGGCGGGTTTTTTCGTTTTGGCGTTTCTTGTTCATGCCTGAGACTTCATCGTCTGCCTGGGCAACTCTCCAAACCGCTGCCGATAGTAATTGGCAAACCGCCCCACATGCCCGAACCCGAACTCCAGCGCCACTTCAGTCACACTGGCGTGCGGCCGCGCCAGCAAGTATTCCCTCGCGGCTTCAAGCCGTAATCCGCGCAAGCGGTCCATCGGGCTTTGCCCGTATTCGCGCTGGCATAGCGTGTTCAAGCTGCGAATGCTCACCCCGGCGGCTACCGCGAGCTCAGCCAGGCTGATGCCCTGCGCAAGGTGTTCGCGCATACAACTGTCGATTTTTTGCAGTTGGCGGGTAGGCTGCCGCGGCGAAGGCGACTCTTGTTGCGCAACGCTACAATGGCTGAGCAGAAACAGCGGCAGGCTTTGCTCCAGATGCTGCAACCAGCGCGAAGGCGTTGCGCTCGTTTCGCCCTCGGGCAAGTGCTCCAGCAACTCGCTGACCAGTCGAAACCAGCGCATCGCCAGTGGGCGTTGCAGGCGGCTGACCGGCGCCAGCGCGAAGCCCGACGGCAAGTCATCGGCCAGTGCCCTCTGGCTGGCATCGAGCAATGCCCGGGGCAGCTTGAGGATCAGTTGCTCACAGCCCTCCTCCCACACCACTCGCGCGTGTTCACGCGGGGACAGAATCGCCACTTCTCCGGGGCTGACGCCATAACCCATGCCGTCGGACTCAAGGGTGGCATTGCCGCGTAGCGGCATCTGTACCAGCACGAAATCTTCGAAAGGCTGCGGCCGGATTTCTACCTGGCCGCCGTAGCGCAGCGCATACAGTTCGCAACTGGCGACCTGGCCACGATAGAACGCCGTATCGACACCGCCCCGCGGCCAATCCAGCTCATGCTCCACCAGCACTTGCCTCATCAACCGCTGGGTTTCCTGTGCCGAGCGGCTGGTAAAGACCGGCTCGCGGCACATCAGCGACAAGTTCAGGCCCACGCTGTTGGCGGTGGCGGCTTGTAAGGTCGTCATCTCAAAGCGACCGATTGCGACGGGCTTCGCTGCGTTGCAGAGTGGCGCTGGGCGTTTCGTTGAACAGCTTGCGGTACTCGCTGGCGAACCGGCCCAGATGCGAGAACCCCCAGCACATCGCGATCACCGAGATGTTGCGCACCGAGGCGTCTTCGAGGATTTCCTGGCGCACCGCGCCGAGGCGATACTTTTTCAGGTAAGCCATGGGCGAGACACCGAAGTGCTTGCGAAAACCTTCGAACAGTTTGAAGCGGGACACACCTGCTGCCGCCTCGATGTCTTCCAGGTGCATGTCTTCGCGGGCGTTGCTTTCGATGAAGTCCTTGGCGCGTACCAGGTAGTACGGCAACTTGACGCCCAGTTGGTCACGCAGTTCGGCACTGTAGTTGTTGGGCTGGGAAAGGATCAGGCCCTTGATCAGCGCGCTTTCGATATCGCGGGTGAAGAACACTTGATTGAACAGATCCTGGCCGCGCTCCAGCTCATCGATGTAGTAACGGGCCAGCCGCCACCAGGAGGCAGAGGCACCGTTGACCGCATCCATCACCGGCTCGAATTTCAGCGGCATTTCCAGCGGGCGCTGCAGCATGCCTTCCAGGGTCTGACGCATGGCCATGCGGGTGATCACCACGGAGATCTTGTGGCAGTCACCGGCCATGGTCAGTGCCTGGGTTTCGTGGGGGGTCACGATCAAGCCCTGGTCCTGGTTGGAGTACAACCGGCGACCGTCCTTGAGCAGCTCCTGTTCGCCGCGAATCGGCAGGCTGAGGCTGTAGCAATTGAGGTGTTCGGCATCCTCGACGCCGATGGTCACGTCGGTGCCGTATTCCATCCGGCCCAAGGTCGTAGACATGGATTTGAACACATTGGCCTTGTGGTGAAACTGAATCCGGTTTGGCTGGCTGGTCTGCAGTTCGTGCGGCCCGCAAATACCGGCCATCCACGCACGGGCACCGGCCAGGTCGTAGCGATCTATGCGGATATCTCGAAACTGGGCAACATTTGGTTCGGTCATTTCAGTACACCCACGGCATTGGACATCGACACGCTCTTCGGCGCGTATTTTCATTGGGTTTGCAAGGGCTATGCCCAGCCGGTGCGAACAGGCGATATCCGCATTTTTTGGCTAGTAATCGGAAACTATCTGGATATCGAACGCGTTGAGCGGCGTAGACGCGCACAGCAACGGTGCCGGCCATGGTCAACGCCATGGGTAATGCGCTACCCAAGGCGTCACTTCAGCGCACAACCGCGTTCGATTTGAGGGCAGGACGTTACCAAAATTTCCAGGTGTAAGTGGTGATCAGGCGGTTCTCCACCCAGTCATTGCCGTGGCTGAATTTGGCAACGACGTTGCCGGCCTCCACCCCCACGCCTTTGAGCGGGCCACTTTGCACCACATAAGACAGCACCAGGTCACGCTCCTGCTCCGCCGCCTGGCTGAGGTTGTCGCCACGGTCCACCGACGTACCCTTGAAGTAGCGGGTCATGAAATTCAGGCCGGGCACGCCGAGGGCGGCGAAATCGTAGTCATAACGGGCCTGCCAGGATTTTTCGTTGGGCTTGATGAACCCGACCCGCGACCAGTTCACCAGAAACGGCTGCGGGACATAACCGCCCAGGGTCGGAAAGTTGCTGTCACCGAGCATGCGCTGGTATCCCACGCCGAAGCGGTGCCCGCCCTTTTTCAGCCAGGTCATGGCACCGTAGGAACGGTTGTCGATGTCGCCGTAGAGGGCATCGCCGTCTTCGCTGTTGTTGAAGTAACGCAGGTCGGTCTTTAGCGAATAACCGTCGCCCAGATCAGCCAGATGGGTGATACCCAGGTAGTGCTGTTGATAGATGTCTTCCAGTTGCGCGTAGAAGTAGGTGCCGGTCAGCGAAGGGGTGAAGGCATAACTGGCGCCGGCGAGGTTAAGGCCGTCGCTGCCGTGGCGCACGCCGGAACCGGTCTGCAGGTACAGCTTTTCGTAGTTGGAGGAATTACGCGCCCCGATCTCCGTCAGCCGTCCGACGGTCAATGTCAGACGGTCGACTTCCTTGGACTCGAGCAAGGCACCGCGATAGGTCGTGACCAGTTGGCGCGAATCGTCAATGATCACCACTGGCAGGAGCGGCCGCAACTCACCGACTTTCAGCTCGGTTTTCGAATAGCGCATTTTTAGCGTCACACCGCCACGGCCGTATTCATCGGCCTGCTCCTGACGGCTCTGGCTGTAAGGGATGATGGTGTCATCGCCGCGCCCGCCACCGCCGTCCAGACGATAGGCATACTGCGCCTCTGCATCGAGGCCGAACTGTACCGGGCCTTCGGTATAGCCGGAGGCGAAACGCAGGTCGAAACCCTGGGTCCAACTGCCCACTCGCGAATGGGGCGGGTTGTTCTCCTTGTAATCCCGATCAATGTAAAAGTTGCGGGTACCCAACGTCAGCTTGCTGTCGTTGACCACATCCGCCTGTGCCAACAATGGCGTCAACAAGCCAACTGTTTGAACCCCCCGAACTAACCACGCTTTATGCAACATATTATTTCTTCCCCCTGCCGCTTATATAGCAACACATGAATAGAAGGCACTTCTGGTACGGAACCCAAGGCCATGAGAGATGGCAGTTTCCAGCGACCTGCAGCGAGACACTCTGGTGGTGCTTCGATTGAAATTAAGCCGCAACAAGTTCGTCAGCGGCTATCCCGTTACTGAACGACAAATAGCCATTTGCTCAGCCGACAAGCGCGACAAAATCCAGTGTTTACGGGGATAACTCGCCAACAGATGAAGAACAGGACTTATTTTCCGGATGGGTTTCCACTATTAAGCGGATAGACCCTGCCAGCCACCACGGCATTAAATGAACCCATGAATTAGCCCATTGGCCGAGGACTGGGATATGACAACTGCACGAAGTGTCGAACAGTGGAAAAATTACATAGAAAGTTGCCTGGACTTCCGCCCGCAAGACGGTGTTTATCGTATTGCCCGCGATATGTTTACCGACCCGGAATTGTTCGATCTGGAAATGGAACTGATTTTCGAGAAGAACTGGATCTACGCCTGCCACGAAAGCGAGATCGCCAATAATCACGACTTCATGACCATGCGTGCCGGGCGCCAGCCGCTGATCATCACCCGCGACGGTGAAGGTCGTCTCAACGCCCTGATCAACGCCTGCCAGCACCGCGGCACCACCCTCACCCGCGTCGGCAAGGGCAACCAGTCAACCTTCACCTGCCCCTTCCATGCCTGGTGCTACAAAAGCGACGGCCGACTGGTGAAGGTCAAGGCGCCGGGCGAATACCCCGAAGGCTTCGACAAGGCCACCCGCGGCCTGAAAAAGGCCCGCATCGAAAGCTACAACGGCTTTGTGTTCGTCAGCCTCGACGTGGCGGGCACCGACACCCTGGAAGACTTCCTCGGTGACGCCAAGGTGTTCTTCGACATGATGGTGGCGCAGTCGCCTACCGGTCAGCTCGAAGTGCTGCCGGGCAAGTCGGCCTACACCTACGACGGCAACTGGAAACTGCAGAACGAGAACGGCCTGGACGGTTATCACGTGAGCACTGTCCACTACAACTACGTGGCCACCGTGCAGCACCGCCAGCAGGTCAACACCGAAAAAGGCCTGAGCGCCGGCGACACCCTGGACTACAGCAAGCTGGGTGCCGGCGACAAGGAAACCGACGACGGCTGGTTCGCCTTCCACAACGGCCACAGCGTGCTGTTCAGCGACATGCCCAACCCTGCCGTGCGCCCAGGCTACGCCAGCATCATGCCGCGCCTGGTCAAGGAACATGGCCAGGGCAAGGCCGAGTGGATGATGCATCGCCTGCGCAACTTGAACGTCTACCCGAGCATGTTCTTCCTCGACCAGATCAGCTCGCAACTGCGGATCATCCGCCCGCTGGCCTGGAACAAAACCGAGATCAACAGCTTCTGCCTGGGCGTGGTCGGCGAGTCGGATGCCGATCGGGAAAACCGCATTCGCCAGTTCGAAGACTTCTTCAACGTGTCCGGCATGGGCACCCCCGATGACCTGGTGGAGTTTCGTGAAGCCCAGCGCGGCTTCCAGGCCCGCCTGGAACGCTGGAGCGACATTTCCCGTGGCGAAGGCAAGTGGGTCAAAGGCGCCACCCGCAACAGCGAAACCATTGGCATCGCGCCGGCACTGACCGGCACCGAGTTCACCCATGAAGGCCTGTATGTCAACCAGCACGCCAACTGGCAGCGCTTTTTGCTCGAAGGTCTGGCGCGCAAGGCGGCCGAACAACAACCGTTGAAACTGCGTGAGGTGTGAACATGAATTCGCAACTGCAATACCGCATCGAGCAATTTCTTTACCGCAACGCCGAGGCCTGCGATGCCCAGGACTGGGACACTTACCTCGACATGTTCAGTGACGACAGCGAGTTCCACCTGCCGCAATGGGATTCGGAGCACGTCTACACCACCGACCCGAAAAAAGGCATGTCGCTGATCTACTACCCCAACCGGGGTGGCCTGGAAGACCGGGTGTTCCGCATTCGCACCGGCAAGGCGGCGTCGACCATTCCGATGCCGCGCACCCTGCACCTGATCAGCAACGTGCGCATCGTGCCGCTGCAGGATGATGAGCTGGAGGTGCGCGTCAACTGGAGCACCCTGTATTACCGCATGCAAACCGCCGAGCAATTCTTCGGCCGCGCCACCTATCGCCTGCGCCCCGACGGCGAGAGCTGGAAGATCGCCCGCAAACACGTGGTGCTGCTCAACGACACGATCAACTCCGTACTCGATTTCTACCACCTCTGAACCCTGCGGATTAACGCCCATGACGTACAAGGTCGCCTTCAGTTTCGCCGACGGCAAAACACTCTTCTGCAACGTGCAGAACAATGAAATCCTGCTCGACGCGGCCCTGCGCAGCGGGATCAAGATTCCGTTGGATTGCCGCGAAGGGGTTTGCGCGACCTGCCAGGGCCGCTGTGAATCCGGGCAGTACACCCAGGACTACGTGGACGATGAAGCCTTGTCGGCCAGCGACCTGGCTGAACGCAAGGTGCTGAGCTGCCAGACACGCGTGCAGTCGGATGCCGCCTTCTACTTCGACTTCGACTCGAGCCTCTGCGGCAGCAGCGGCCCGAGCAGTCTGCAAGGCACCGTGAGCGAGGTGCGACAGGTCTCCCCGACCACCGCGATCGTGCACGTGGAAGTCGGCGCAGCAGGCGCGGCGCTGGACTATCTGCCGGGCCAGTACGCACGCCTGCAAGTACCGGGCACCGAGCATCGGCGCTCGTACTCCTTTGCCTGCGCGCCGGGCAGCAGCAACCTGCAGTTCCTCATTCGCCTGCTGCCCAGCGGTGTGATGACCGACTATGTGCGCGATCGATGCCAGGTCGGTGACGTGATTCACATGGAAGCGCCATTGGGTGCCTTTTACTTGCGCCATATCGACCGCCCGCTGGTGATGGTGGCTGGCGGCACCGGGCTGTCGGCGTTCCTCGGCATGCTCGACCAGATCGCCGGGCAGCATGGCTGCGGTCACCCGGTACACCTCTACTACGGCGTGCGCGAGGCCGCGGACCTGTGCGAGGTCTCGCGCATCGAGGCCTATGCCGCAAGGATCCCGGGGTTCCGTTTCACACCCGTGGTCAGCAACCCCGACCCCGACTGGCCGGGCAAGACCGGCTATATCGCCGAACACCTGGAGTTGGCCGAGCTGCGTGACCAGCCGTTCGACCTGTACCTGTGCGGCCCGCCGCCGATGGTCGAGTCGATCAAGGACTGGCGCCAGCAGCACGGCCTGGATCAAAGCCGCCTTTACCTGGAGAAGTTCACCGAGAGCAACAGCTGACACAGCGACCCATAACAACAATCAATCGGCCCGACCGAACACTGAATCACTGCCCTCATCGACATCTACCGTGCGTTGGCACGACCTACTTCATAGGCCGCCTCATGAAAAACCTGGTATTGCGTGCATGTCTGGCAACCTCCCTCTGCGCAGCGACGGCTGCCCAGGCCGTGGAGCCTGTCCGAATCGGCTTCATCACCACCCTCTCCACCCCCGCCGGCTACCTGGGCGAAGACTCGCGAGATGGCTTTCAGCTGGCGATCGATCAGGAAGGCGGCAAGCTCGGCGGCGTGCCGGTGCAACTCATCGTGGAAGATGATGGTCTGCAACCGGCCAAGGCCAAGCAGATCGCCGACCGCATGAGCCTGGACGGTATCTCGCTGTACACCGGGGTGATTTTTTCCAACGTGCTGGCGGCCGTGATCAACACCGCCACCAAGGATGGTTTCTACGTCAGCAACAACACCGCGCCCTCGACCCTGGCCGGTGAAAAGTGCATGGCCAACTACTTCGTCGGCTCCTACCAGAACGACACCCCGCACGAAATGGCCGGTGTCGCCGCCAATGAGCTGGGCTACAAAAAGATGGTGATCCTGGCGCCCAACTATCAGGGCGGCCGTGACGCACTGGCCGGCTTCAAGCGCACCTTCAAGGGCGAAGTGACCGAGATCTACACCAAGCTCAACCAGCTGGATTTCTCGGTGGAGCTGGCACGCGTGCGTGCGCTGGCGCCGGATGCGATCTTCCAGTTTCACCCGGGCGGCGGCGGTATCAACTTCGCCAAGCAATACGGCGGCTCGGGCCTGTCGGCGCAAATCCCGATGGTGGTGCCGGTGTTCTCCATGGATGAACGCATGCTCGCCGCCACCGGCGAAGTGGCCAAGGGCACCAACATCGTCACCCTGTGGAACCCGCAATCGGACAACCCGGCCAACCAGGCCTTCGTCAAGGCTTTCACCGAGAAATACAAGCGCGTCCCGACGGTGTATGCCGCCCAGACTTACGACACGGCACGGCTGATCGGCGCCGCCCTGAAAACCTCCCAGGGCAACCTCAAAGACCAGGCGGCCTTCCGCGCGGCCATGAAGAACGTCAAGTTCGATTCCATTCGCGGTGACTTCAGCTTCGCCCAGAACCAGCACCCGGTGATCGACTGGTACCTGCTGCAAGTGCAGGCTGGCGCCGACGGCAAGCTGATCGAAGTGCCGATCAAGACCCTGGCGACCCGCCACGTCGACAGCTACGCCGCTCAATGCTCGATCTGACCGGCACCTGAATCCCGTCCTCGCCCTGCAGCACAACTGCGGGGCGTTTTCATGAGGAACGCAGCAATGCTATTGCTCGAACAGATTCTCAACGGCCTGCAATACAGCGCCTTGCTGTTTCTGCTGGCCTCAGGCCTGACCCTGATTTTCGGCATCATGGGCGTGATCAACCTGGCCCACGGTGCCTTCTACATGGTCGGCGCTTTCTGTGCCGCCTACACCGCCATGGCCACCGGTTCGTTCTGGCTGGGTGGCCTGGCCGCGCTGATCGGCTCGGCCTGTTACGGCGCGCTGATCGAAACCTCGATCATGCGCCGCCTCTACAATCGCGATCACCTGGATCAGGTGCTGGCGACTTTGGCCGTGGTGTTTTTCAGCAACGAACTGCTGACTGTGATCTTCGGCCGCAGCCCACCGGCGATGCCCACGCCCGAATGGTATTCAAGTTTTGTCGAAGTGCTGCCGGGGCTGATGTACCCGGTCAGCCGGCTGCTGTTTATCGCCGCAGGGCTCGTGGTGGCAGTCGGCATGTGGCTGCTGATCAACCACACGCGCCTGGGCATGCTGATTCGCGCCGGTGCCGACGACCATGAAATGGTCGGCGCGCTGGGCGTCAACATCGCCCGGCTGTACACCTTGGTGTTCGTATTCGGCTGCGTGCTGTGCGGCCTGGCCGGTTTCATGGCGGCACCGCTGCTGTCGGTGGAGATCGGCATGGGTGAAAAGATCTTGATCACCACTTTCGTGGTCATCGTCGTCGGCGGTGTCGGCTCGGTGCGCGGCGCGTTGGTGGGCGCCTTGCTGATCGGCATGGTCGATAGCCTGGGCCGTGCCTACATTCCGCCGCTGCTGGACCAACTGCTGCCCAGCGAAACCAGCGGCACCCTGAGCGCCGGGCTGATTTCCGCCAGCGCCTACATCGTCATGGCCCTGGTGCTGCTGGTGCGTCCGCGCGGCCTGCTGCCGGCCCGAGCCTGAGGAGAACGCTATGTCACCACGCCTCATCATCGACCTTGCGTGCCTGGCGACCTTCGCCTGCATGCCGCTGCTGGCCCACTGGTTGCACGAACCTTACCTGGTCAGTTTTTTCACCCGCCTTGCAATCTACGGCATGGCGGCCATCAGCCTGGACCTGCTGATCGGCTACGGCGCCATGGTCAGCTTCGGCCATGCCGCGTTCTTCGGCCTGGGCGGTTACATCGTTGGCATCATTGCCTTTCACACCTCGCAAGGCCTGCCGCTGTGGGGCTGGGAAGGCAGCAACAGTGCGCTGGTGGTGTGGCCGCTGGCCCTGCTGGTGTGCGCGCTGCTCTCGCTGCTGGTGGGTTACCTGTCGCTACGCACCAGCGGCGTGCAGTTCATCATGATCACACTGGCGTTCGGCCAGATGCTCTACTTCGTGCTCGGCTCGCTGTCGCTGTACGGCGGCGACGACGGCATTCTGCTCAACGAGCGCAATACCTTCGGCGCACTGGATCTGGGTGACGCCAACCACTTCTACTACCTGTGCGTGGTCTTGCTGGCCGGCTGGTTGCTGCTGTGCCGGCGACTGGTCAATTCACGATTCGGTTTTGTCCTGCGCGGGCTCAAGCAGAGCGAGCGGCGCAGCGTCAGCCTGGGCCTCAAACCCTTGCGCTATCGCCTGACGGCGTTTGTGATCGCCGGCACCGGCGGTGGCCTGGCCGGGATTCTGTGGGCCAACTACGCGCTGTTCGTCAGCCCCGACATGGGCGCCTGGCACAAGTCCGGCGAGCTGATGGCGATGGTGATCCTCGGCGGCGTCGGCACCCTGCTCGGCCCACTGCTGGGCGCGGCCACTTACCTGGGCCTTGAACAGGTACTGAGCCAGTGGACCGAGCACTGGATGCTGATCTTCGGCCCCCTGCTGTTACTGGTGGTGCTGTTCGGCAAGAAAGGCGTCTACGGATTGCTGCTGAGCCTGTTGCAGCGCAAGCCGAAGGTGGTTGCCGTCAAACCGAACGCCGCCGTGGAGGCACGCCCGTGAGCGCACAACTATCGATTCGTGATCTGCACAAAGCCTTCGGTGCAGTAAAAGCCACCAACGGCGCCAGCCTTGAACTGGCCAAGGGTGAGTTGCACGCCATCATTGGCCCCAACGGCGCCGGTAAATCCACGCTGATCGCACAGATCGCCGGGGAAGTTTTCCCCGACCACGGCCAGATTCACCTCAACGGCCAGGACATCACCCGCATACCGGCCTGGCAGCGGCCGCGCCTGGGATTGGCGCGGGCCTTCCAGGTCAGCCAGCTGTATACCGAGTTCACCCTGCTGGAGAACGTCGCCCTGGCCATCGCCGCCCGCGACGGCAAGGCGTTCGGCATGTGGCGTCCGCTGAGCCGCGACACCCGCCTGCTGGAACCGGCGCTGGGCTACTTGCAGCAGGTGGGCCTGGGCCTTCGCGCGCAAGACCCGGTCCACGAACTTTCCCATGGAGAACGGCGGCAACTGGAGATCGCCCTGGCACTGGCTCAGGAAGCTTCGGTGCTATTGCTCGATGAGCCGATGGCCGGGATGGGGGCCGACGAATCCGCGCGGATGACCGAGCTGCTGCACAGCCTCAAGGGCCGCTACGCGATCCTGCTGGTCGAACACGACATGGACGCGGTATTCGCCCTCGCCGACCGCATCACGGTGCTGGTGTACGGCCAGACGGTGCTGACCGGAAGCGTCGAACAAGTGCGCAACGACCCGCAAGTGCGGGCCGCTTACCTGGGAGAAGAACATGCTTGACGTTCAAGGCTTGAAAGCGGGCTATGGCTTGAGCCAGGTGTTGTTCGACATGCACCTGAGCATCGAGCAGGGCCAGGTGGTGTCGCTGATCGGCCGCAACGGCATGGGCAAGACCACCACGGTCAAATCGATCATGGGATTGCTCAAGCCCAGCGCCGGCAGCATCCGCATCAACGGCACGGAAATGCGCGGTGCAGCGCCCTATCGCGTCGCCAAGGCCGGCCTGGGGCTGGTGCCGGAGGGCCGACGCGCCTTCGGCACCTTGAGCGTGCGGGAAAATCTGCTGGCCACCGCCACGCGGGGCAAGTGGGATTTGGCGCGAGTCTATGAACTGTTCCCGCGCTTGCTGGAGCGCCAGGAGCAGCTGTCACGCACCCTGTCGGGCGGCGAGCAGCAGATGCTGGTGGTCGGCCGCGCGCTGCTGACCAACCCCAGCCTGCTGATTCTCGACGAAGCCACTGAAGGCCTGGCGCCGATCATTCGCGAACAGATCTGGAGTTGCCTGGCCACCCTCAAGACCGAGGGCGAGACGATTCTGGTGATCGACAAGAACCTCAAGGAAATGGCGCGAGTGGTCGACCGTCATCACATCATCGAGAAAGGACGACAGGTCTGGGCTGGCACACCGCTGGAGCTGGCCGCTCAACCCGAACTGTCGCAACGCTACCTGGGAGTGTGAGCAGCCATGGACCTCAATCAGGCCTACAACAACGTCGCAGCCGTGGGTAATTTTCCACAGATCATGCAGCGTTTTCGCCAGCGCAGTGCCCAGACCTATGCGAGCCGCGCCTGGCAGCGTGACGTGGCGTATGGCAACGCCATGCGCGAGCGTTTCGACTGGTATGCCCAGGCGAATGCCGGGATGCCGACACTGCTGTTCATACATGGCGGTTACTGGCAGGCCTCGGACAAGGACGACTACGCCTTTATCGCCGAGGGCCTGATCGAAGCGGGTTTCAATGTCGGGTTGCTGGAGTACACCCTGGCGCCCGAGGCAAGCATGGGCACCATCGTCGGCCAGATCGGCAAGGCACTGGACTACCTGCTGGCGCATCGCGAAGCCTTGAACATCGGTCAGCAGGTGGTGCTGTGCGGGCACTCGGCGGGTGGCCATCTGACCGCGCTGTATCGCCGGCATCCGCTGGTGACCCTGGCCATGCCGATCAGCGGCCTGATGGAGCTGGAACCCATCAGTCGCTGCTGGCTGAACGACAAGCTGCAACTGAGCGCAGAGGACATCGAGCGCTATAGCCCGCAAAGGCTGATCGGCGATGGCGCACCGTTGTTGGTGACCGTGGGCGGGGATGAGTTGCCGGAGTTGATTCGGCACTCGCGCGAATACGTCAGTGCCTGCCTTGAGGCCGGCCAAACCGCAAGCCTCGTCGAGCTTGCAGGGTGTCATCACTTTGCGGTTTTGGACGATCTGGCCAACGCTGATGGCGAACACTTGCGTGCACTGTTGAGACACCTGCCCCCTCATTCCCTGTAGGAGCGAGCTTGCTCGCGATGAACCAGAGAACACCGCGGGGAATCAGGATCCCCGTGTCATCGTTGACAACCATCGCGAGCAAGCTCGCTCCTACAGGGTACGGGGTGCAGTATCCAGATTGCGCGCGATGTTTTCAGGAAGTGAATCACTCTCGCCAGATGTGGATACCGGTTTGCCGTTTGCGGCTTTTTTGACCCCCTCAAGCTTCATAAAGTGAATACGAATTCAGACAGGAATTGCGTATGTCCAGCCTCTCGCTCAGGGTCCAACAGATCGAGCCTCTGACCCCCAGAATCCGCCGCGTGCTGCTGATGTCCAGCAACGTCCAGCCACTGCCGGGTTTCACCGCCGGGGCGCACCTTGAGTTGCATGTCCCAGGCAGTCGCGCTCAACGCCGTGCCTATTCGCTGGTCAACCTGCCCGACGGCGAACACTACGAAATTGCCGTTCAGCTCGAAGAGGCGAGTACAGGTGGATCGCGCTGGGTGCACTCGCTCAAGGTCGGCGATGAACTGCTGGCCGATGCGCCACGCAACCACTTCCCACTGTGTGAAAACTCCGAACACGCCCTGCTGATCGCCGGTGGCATCGGCATCACGCCCATGCTTGGCATGGCCAGGTCGCTGCAAGCGGCGGGCAAGCCCTTCACCCTGCACTACGCCGGTCGCGATGAAGCACAGATGGCCTATCTGCCAGAGGCCCGCGCCTGCCTGGACAACCATTGCTGGATCAGCGGCGGCGACCCGCAAAAGCGCTTTCCAGCCGCCGCAATCCTGGCCGCGCCAAGACCCGGCCTGCACCTCTACATCTGCGGCCCGAGCGCCATGCTCAACAGCGTGCTGGCCTGCGCTCGCGAACAGGGTTGGGCAGAAGATCACCTGCATTACGAACTGTTCAGCGGTGCCCTGGAAGTGGCCGGCGATCAAGGCTTTGAGGTGCACCTGCGCGAAAGCGGCGTGAACCTGCAAGTGGCCGCCGGGCAAAGCGTACTGGAGGCCATGCTCCAGGCCGGCCTGGACCCGATGTTCGACTGCCGACGGGGTGACTGCGGGGTGTGCGTCGCCCAAGTCATCGGCGGTCAGCCCGATCACCGCGACATCTGCCTGTCGGAGCGCGACCGCGCCAGCGGCAGTTTCTGCACCTGTGTCTCCCGTGCCAGCAGCGCGCTGCTGGTGCTCGATCTGTGACAAGCCGAGGACATCCCGTGATACCGACCAACGAGCAAATCGCTGCCTTGATCCGCGAGGACAGCGTACACAAGAGCGTCTACACCGACCCGACCCTGTTCAAGCTGGAGATGGAGCGCATCTACGGCAACGCCTGGATCTACGTCGGCCATGAAAGCCAGGTCAAGAACCCCGGCGACTATCACACCACGCGCATCGGCGATCAGGACGTGATCATGGTGCGCGGCGCCAACCAGCAGGTCAGCGTGCTGTACAACCGCTGCCCGCACAAGGGCGCCAAACTGGTGGCCGACGGCGACGGCAGTGTCGGCAAATTCTTCCGCTGTCCGTACCACGCCTGGACCTTCAAACTCGACGGCCAGCATCTGTCGGCGCCGCTCAAGAGCGGTTTCGAAGGCACTTGCTACGACCCCAGGCATCCGGATTTTTCCATGGTCAGCGTCGCTCGCGTCGAGACCTATCGCGGCTTCGTGTTCGCCAGCCAGGCGGCGTTCGGACCGGACCTGAAAACATTTCTGGGCGGCGTCATCACCTCCATCGACAACCTGTGCGACCGCTCACCGGTCGGTGAAGTCGAGGTGGCCGGCGGCATCTTCCGTGTTCAGCAGCGCTCGAACTGGAAAGTGTTCTACGAGAACCTGCATGACACCATGCACGCCCGCGTGACCCACGAATCGTCGGTAGACGCTGCGCGTGGCGAAGCCGAAGCCATCGGTGAAATGCCCTTCGAGCTGCTGATCATGGACGGTAACGGCGAACCCTACGACTTCTGGGAAAAGCTCGAACTGCGCGCCTACCACAACGGCCACGGCTACATGGAAGCGATCTTCGACCCGGCCGCCGCCGAGCGCGACGAGGTCTCCCGCGCCCACTTCGAATGCCTGAGCCAGGCCTACGGCGAGCAGCGTGCCAAGGAGATCCTGGGCATGAACCGCCACAACACGGTGATTTACGGCAGCGGATCGCCGCACACGGTGTTCATGCAATTCCGGGTCATTCGCCCCATCGCCGTGGACCAGACCATGGTCGAGATCCAGACCTTCCGCTGCAAGGGTGCTCCGGATGCCGTGTTCGACCGCGCGCTGACCTACGCCAATGTCATCAACTCGCCCTCCTCCAACGTGATGCCCGACGACGTCGAAGTCTATGCCCGCTGCCAGGAAGGCAACATGACCCGTGGTGGCGAGTGGATCAGCATGCACCGCTACGCCGGCACCGATAAGCCGCTGGAGGACGGTGCAGTGTCCACCAACGGCACCAGCGAACTGCCGATGCGCAACCAGTTCGCCGCCTGGAAACAGTTCATGACCGCCACCCTGATTGCCAAGGAAAGCACCCATGCTGCTTGACCGCCGAATCGACGTCGACACCCGCCAATTGACCCCTGCCCAGGTCCCTGCCGAGACCCTGCGCCAGATCGAACAGTTTCTTTATCAGGAGGCGCGCCTGCTGGATGAGCGGCGTTTCTGGGAGTGGGACAAGCTGTTCACCGACACCGGCATGTATTGGGTGCCGCACAAACACGAGCAAGCCAACCCGTTCGACCATATCTCGCTGTTCTGGGAAAACCGCATGCTGCGCGAAGTGCGGATCCGGCGGGTGGAAAACGCCCGCAACTGGTCCCAGCAACCGCAGACCCAAACCGCGCATCTGGTCGGCAACGTGATGGTCGAAGGTCTCGACGCCCAGGGCCTGCTGGTGGTCAGCGCCAGCTTCCAGTACAGCGAATGGCGCCTGGAACAACGCCAGCTCGCCGGTCGCTACACCTACAAGTTGGCCGCCCGGGACGGTGGTGGCTGGCAGATCCAGCTCAAGCGCGTGGACCTCATCAACTGCAACGATGTGTTCGCCAACCTTGAGGTGTTCGTGTGATGAACGCGCCGCTGGTGATCACCCTGCACTATCAGAACGACGTGTTGCACCCCGAGGGCAAGATTCGGGTCGGGCTGGGGGCCGATGACAGCGTGCGTTCCGCGCTGCTCGATGCTGCCGGTCGATTGCTCGCCGGCGCACGCGCCAAGGGCTGGCCGATCGTCCACGTGCGTGTGGCGTTCCGACCGGACTACGCCGACCTGATCCAGAACGCGCCGATCCTGCGCACGGTCGCCGCCCTTGGCGCGGTCCGGGAAGGCAGTTGGGGCGCGGAGTTCCTCAGCGCTCTGGCCCCACTGAACAGCCGCCACGAGTTCGTCGTCACCCATAACCGGATCAATGCGTTTTATGGCTCACCGCTGGAAACCGTGGTGCGCCGGTTCAATCCCTCGCACTTGTTGATCGCCGGCGTGGCGACCCACTCGGTGGTGGAAAGCACCGTGCGCCATGCGGTGGATTGCGGTTTCGAGGTGACGGTCGCAGCGGATGCCTGCGCCAGCGCGGACAGCGGCGCACACGCGGCCTCACTGGCGAGCATGGCGCTGATCGCCCGTATCAGTCACGTCAACGAAGCTCTGGAGGACTTGTCATGATGCTCGAAGGCAAAGTGGCGATTGTGACCGGCAGCACCCAGGGGCTGGGTCTGGACATCGCTCGGCAGCTGTTGGCCGAGGGTGCCCGGGTGATGCTGGTGGGGCGCAACGCCGACAGTGGCCAGGCATTGGCGCAAGCGCTGGATTGCGGATTCTGCGCCTGCGATGTGGAGCGCGACGAAAACATAGACGCGTGCATCGCTGCCACGCTGGCCCGCTTCGGCAGGCTCGACATACTGGTCAACAACGCTTGCCTGTACGCCGATCAGGGGCTGGCCTCGGACCGCGCACAGTGGCTGAAAACCCTGAACGTCAATCTGGTATCGGCAGCCATCTTCACCCAGAAAGCCGCCGTGCACCTGCCCAGCGGTGGCGTGGTGATCAACATCGGCAGTACCGGCGGCAAATTCGGCGCAGCCGGGCGCGCGCTCTACCCCGCTTCCAAGGCCGGCATCCTGCAACTGACGAAAAACCTGGCCATGACCCTGGCCCCGGAGCAAATCCGGGTGCTGAGCGTATCCCCGGCCTGGACCTGGTCGCCCAGCGTCGCCGAGTTCAGCGATAACGATCCGCAGCTGGCCGATCGGGTCGGGGCGCCCTTTCATCCGCTCGGGCGCATCGGCCGGGGTCATGAGATCGGCAGCGTTGTGGCCTTTCTGTGCAGCGCCGGTGCCGCCTGGATGACCGGTGTCGATGTGCCAGTGGACGGCGGCTTTTCGATTCTCGGGCCAGACCGCGGTGTGTCGCCGCGCGTGTGGTTCCAACAACACCGTGACAGCCAATAAATCTGATAACCGAATGAGGTAGATGACATGGGCAAGATGATTGAGATCCGGGCAACGGACAGCAGCGCCACGTTCAGCGGTTACCTGGCCCTGCCGGCCAGCGGCAAGGGCCCCGGGGTGGTGATCGGCCAGGAGATTTTCGGGATCAACGCCAACATGCGCGCCGTGGCCGATTTCTATGCCGAGGAAGGCTATGTAGCGCTGGTGCCTGACCTGTTCTGGCGCCTGCAACCGGGCATTGACCTGGGCTACACCGAAGCCGATTTTGCGCTGGCCATCGACCTGTTCCAGCGCCTGGATGTGGACAAGGCCGTCACTGACATCGACGCCAGTTTCAACGCCCTGCGTGCACTGCCTGAAGTCGAAGGCGCGGGCCTGGGTTATGTCGGCTTCTGCATGGGTGGCAAGCTGGCCTGGCTGACCGCCACGCGCACCGATGTGGCTTGCGCCGTCGGCTACTACGGCATGGGCATCGAACACCTGCTGCACGAATCGGAAAACCTCAAGGGCCGCCTGGTCCTGCATTTTGCCGAAAACGATGACTACTGCGACGCCAGTGCCCGCGCCCAAATCAGCCAACACCTGGCCGGCAACGACAAAGCCGAAGTCTACGTGTACCCAGGCGTCGACCACGCCTTCGCCCGGGCCGGGAGTTCACACTACGACAAACCGGCCTCGCTGATGGCCCATGAACGCAGCATCGCCGCCCTCAAGCGCGAGATCGGCCCCCACTTCAACCTGTCAGCCCTGTGGGAAGACCACATCCGCCACGAGTTCGAGACCCGCGACGTACCTGCCACCATGGCGACCATGGTCGCCGAGCCCTACGTCAACCATATTCCCACCATGACCGGCGGCGTCGGCGCCAGGGAACTCAGCCGCTTCTACCAACACCATTTTGTCCACGGCAATCCGCCGGACATGAAGCTCATCCCGATCTCGCGCACCATCGGCGCCTTGCAGATCGTCGACGAATTCATCATGTGCTTCACCCACAGCACCGAAATCGACTGGATGCTGCCCAACGTGGCACCGACCGGGAAGTACGTCGAGATTCCGATGCTGGGGGTGATCAAGTTCCGGGGGGACAAGCTGTACCACGAGCATATCTACTGGGATCAGGCCAGTGTGCTGGTGCAGATTGGCTTGTTGAACCCTGAAGGGCTCCCGGTGGCCGGGGTGGAAACGGCGAGAAAGCTGTTGGATGAACAACTACCGTCCAATACGTTGATGGGGCGCTGGACGCAAAGCGAGCAATAGAGACCGCATGAATGCAAAAGGCCGATCTGTCATTCAACAGATCGGCCTTTTTTCATCCGTCTAAACGTCAGACATGCTCACTGCTTTTCGCATGCACCGCGCGTGGCTCGCCATGCTCGTGGTCCACCTCAACCACCGGAATTTCCTTGCCATCGCAGTCGTGAAGCTTTCCGTCGCTGAAGTAGTCCCCTTCACGCAACGCCGCCAGATCCTGATAACGCAGCACCCGCTCGGTACCGGCCGCAAACACCGATTGCTGGTCGGAGTTACCGGCGGTGAGGTGGTTGAAGGTCAGGTTCAGCACGATGGCCATGATCGCCGAAGAACTGATGCCCGAATGGAAAATGGTCGCGAACCAGCTCGGGAAGTGATCGTAGAAGCTGGGGGCCGCGATCGGGATCATGCCAAAGCCAATCGAGGTAGCGACGATGATCAGGTTGACGTTGTTGCGGTAGTCGACCTTGGACAAGGTCCGAATGCCGCTGGCCGCAACGGTACCGAACAGCACGATGCCGGCGCCACCCAATACGGAGGTCGGTACGGCGGCGATGACCCGGCCCATGAATGGCAGCAGGCCGAGGATCACCAGGAACAGACCGCCAGTGGCTACCACGTAGCGGCTCTTGATGCCGGTGACCGCCACCAGACCGACGTTCTGGGCGAAGGCGCTCTGGGTGAAGGATCCAAAGATCGGCGCGAACATGCTCGACAGCATGTCGGCGCGCAGACCGTTGCCCAGGCGTTTGGAGTCAACCTTGGTGCCGATGATCTCACCGACGGCCAGAATGTCCGCCGAGGTTTCCACCAGCGTCACCATCACCACGATGCACATCGACAGGATCGCAGCGAAGTGGAAGGTCGGCATGCCGAAGTGGAACGGCGTCGGGAAGCCGAACATCGGGCCCTGGGTTACGGACGAGAAATCCGCCATGCCGAGGAACACCGCGATGATCGTGCCGATCACCATCGCCAGCAGAATCGACAGGCGAGAGATGGTCGCACTGCCGATTTTGCTCAGCAGCAGCACCAGCACCAGCGTTACCGCCGCCAGACCGATGTTCGCCATGCTGCCGAAGTCCGGCGCATGACTGTTGCCACCCATGGCCCAGCGCGCGGCTACCGGCATCAGCGTCAAGCCGATGGTGGTAATCACGATGCCGGTCACCAGCGGCGGGAAGAACCTGGTGATACGCGAGAACACCGGGGTTATCAGCAAACCGATCAGGGACGCCGCTATGACCGCCCCCAGCACCGATTGAAACCCGCCCTCCCCGCCACTGCTGACAATCGCCACCATGGTCG